>CAZWRE010000101.1:0-35168 GCA_964636335.1 uncultured Sedimenticola sp.
GTGACGGGTATCGGACTCGTATTCCACGTGAGCCGTCGCAATGGTGATGCCGCGCTCCCGCTCTTCCGGGGCATTGTCAATCTGGTCGTAAGCCTTGGTCTCACCACCAAACTTCGCCGCCTGCACGGTCGTGATCGCCGCAGTCAGCGTGGTTTTACCGTGGTCTACGTGACCAATGGTGCCCACGTTTACATGGGGTTTGGTTCTTTCAAATTTTTCCTTAGACATCGCCGAACAATCTCCGAAAAATAAATTACAATGGTCAACGCTTCAGTAAAACCGTATGCCAAGGCATACCGGAATCTGGAGCCCAGAAGCAGATTTGAACTGCCGACCTCACCCTTACCAAGGGTGTGCTCTACCAACTGAGCTATCTGGGCAAAGCTTGTCTGCCCTGACATCCTGCCAGAACAAAACCTGGAGCGGGTGATGGGAATCGAACCCACGTAGTCAGCTTGGAAGGCTGAAGTTCTACCATTAAACTACACCCGCTGAACACGCGGCCAAGTACCGCTCATCCTCGTCGGCAAACCGTTGCCGACCGGCGAAACGCCCACCTCCATGCAGGCCGCCATCGTCCGTAGCCTGAGGCATTTTCCGGACAGATAAAAAATGGTGGAGGGGGGAGGATTCGAACCTCCGAAGGCTGAGCCAGCAGATTTACAGTCTGCCCCCTTTGGCCACTCGGGAACCCCTCCAAAAAAGAGGACGCATTTTCCAGAATAATTCATGGAATGTCAACACCATTCCCGGAAAAAAATGTCAGCCCCACAAAACCCCAGGCTTCCGGCTATGGTAAAGACGGCTGGTGGGCAGTACACTAGCACCCCTATTAATAAAGTAAAGCCCACCATCATCAGGCCTCCAAGCATCCATGCGCAGACTTCCTGTTCCCGTCCTTCTTGCCCTGACCCTGACACTCTCCGCCTGCCAGGCTCCGGCAATCAAACCCGACCCGGACAGGCGGACAGAGGGAGAAAGCCCCGCCCGGGAACTTCCCTTCAAGACTACCGCCGTATCCCCCGATCATATCGACAAGGAACTGCTCTACAACTACCTTGCCGGGGAAATCAGCGTCCAGCGCGGCGCCTGGGAATCAGCCTATGAACATCTCATGGCCGCGGCACGGCAGGCCAAGGATCCCGTGGCAGCCAGCAAGGCCGCCCGCCTGGCCTGGCGACAGGACGACCGCGGCAAGGCGGCCGACGCCGTCCGCCTCTGGATCGAGTACGACCCCAACGCCCTGGCCGCCCGGCAACTTGCCTTGCTTGGCAGCCTGCGCGGCAATGACCTGGCTGGAGCCATGGAACAGGCCCGGGCCATCATCCGGATAGCCGACGCCCTAGGCAAGGACGGCTTTCTCCTGCTGGGCTCCGCGCTTGCCTCGGCGAAAGGAAAAACCAAGCTTGCCCTCATGGACAATCTGGTTGGGGAATACCCGGACAATGCCCATGCCCACTACGCCAGGGCCCTGGTCTCCACCCAGGAAAAGGATTTCGATGCCGCCCTGTCGGCGCTGGAGCGAGCCAGCTCACTGGCGCCAGATTGGGACAAGCCCTATCTCCTGCGCGTCCAGATTTATGCCATGCAAGGCAATGACCCGGCGGCGGAAAAAGCCTTGCGGGACGCCGCCCGGGAGCATCCCGACGCACCCGCCATTCAGGAAGCCTACGGGCGTCTGATGATGCAGCAAAAGAAATATCCCGAGGCTCTCGCATACTTTCAGCAAGCACTGAAACACCGCCCGGACGATCACGAGATACGCTATCTGGTGGGGATACTGGCCCTGCAAACGAAAAACTGGGAACTTGCCCGGGAAACCTGGGAACGGCTCAGGGACGATCCCCGCTTCCAGAAACAGAACGAGGCCTGGTATTTCCTGGGGCAGCTTGAAGAGTTGCAGGAAAACCTTGAACAGGCGGTTGAAAACTACCGCCGGGTAAAGGGAGGACGATTGAAGAACGACGCCCTGCTGCGCATCGCCATTCTTACCGGCAAGCTGGGGAGGCTGGAAGAGTCACGAAAGATGTTCCGCAATCTGCGCATCACCGCCCCTCACCAGGCAATTCAGGCCTATATCACCGAAGCCGAGCTCTTCAAGGAACTGAAGAAACCGGACCAGGCACTGGCCGTCTATAACGAAGCCATACAGGCCTACCCTCAAGACACCGATCTACGCTACGCCCGCGGCCTGCTGGCGGCAGACATGGGCAATGTCAGCCTCGCGGAGGAGGATTTCAAGGCCGTGCTGAACCTGAAGCCAAACGACACGGACACACTCAACGCCCTGGGCTATACCCTGGCGGATCTGACCGACCGTTACCAGGAGGCTTTCGATTACATCAGCGCCGCTTACAAGCAGGCGCCGGAAAGCCCGGCCATCCTTGACAGCATGGGGTGGGTGCTCTACCGGCTGGGACGCACGGAGGAGTCCCTCAAATTCCTGCGTGCCGCGGCCAAGGTACTCGACGATCCGGAGATTTCCGCCCATCTTGGCGAGGTTTTGTGGGTGACCGGGGCCAAGGAGGATGCCCGCCGGGTATGGAACCAGGCCCTGAAGAATCACCCCGACAGCAAGAAACTCATCAAGACCATACAGCGTTTTCGGTGAGCACGGAAGAAATCTACTGGGCGGCTCCCGCCAAACTGAATCTGATGCTGCGGGTCGTGGGCAGGAGGCCTGATGGCTACCACCTGCTACAGACCGTCTTCCAGTTCCTGGATCAGGCGGACGGACTTCGCTTCAGGCCGCGCACCGATTCCCGGGTTCACTGCACTCCCGCCCTGCCTGGCGTATCGGACGAGCAGAACCTGGCCATCCTGGCGGCCCGTCTGCTGCAAAGGCATACGGGCCACGAAGGCGGTGTGGATATACGGATTCACAAGCGGCTCCCCATGGGAGGGGGACTTGGCGGCGGCAGCTCCAACGCCGCCACCACCCTGCTGGTACTCAACCGGCTGTGGGGACTGCACCTGGACATCAGCGAACTGGCCGAACTGGGACTGGAACTGGGCGCAGACGTTCCCGTCTTCATACACGGCCATTCCGCCTGGGCGGAAGGCATAGGAGAGAAACTGCGGTTCTTCGAGCCGGAAGAGCCCTGGTACCTGGTGCTGACACCGGACTGCCATGTTTCCACGGCAGAAATTTTTTGCGATTCCCAATTGACACGGGACGCCAAGACAATCAAAATACGCGACTTCATTGCGGGTCGGCACGAGAATACCCTGCAATCGCTGGTGGCGGGACGCCATCCCGAGGTTCGGAAGGCACTGGCCTGGCTGGACCAGCGCGGCGAAGGCAGGCTCACCGGTACCGGCGCCTGTGTTTTCGGGGAATTCTCTTCGCGACAGGCTGCTGAACAGGCACTGGAACAGCTGCCTGCGGACATGAAGGGCTTTGTGAGCCGGGGGCGCAACATCTCTCCCCTGCACACACAGTACCGACAGTTTTTTGGGGCGTGGCCAAGTGGTTAAGGCACCGGACTTTGACTCCGGCATCGCAGGTTCGAATCCTGCCGCCCCAGCCATATACTCATCAGGCCGTCTGACGAGGCGGCTGACAGGCAAGCGAGGGCCATACAGGTGGCTAGCAATGGCATGATGGTCTTCGGCGGAAATGCCCACCCGGCACTTACGCGGGAAATCGCGGATTACCTCGATCTGGCCGTGGGCAAGTCCGTCGTGGGGCATTTCAGCGATGGTGAAGTCCAGGTAGAGATCGAGGACAACGTGCGCGGCAGGGACGTGTTCGTGGTCCAACCCACCTGCGCGCCCACCAACGACCATCTCATGGAACTGCTGGTGATGATAGACGCCCTGCGCTGGGCATCAGCCAACCGCATCACCGCCGTCATCCCTTATTTCGGCTATTCCCGCCAAGACCGGCGTCCCCGTTCCGCGCGGGTGCCCATCACCGCCCGCCTGGCGGCCAAGATGATCGGCACGGCCGGCGCCGACAGGGTGCTGACCATGGATCTGCATGCGGACCAGATCCAGGGCTTTTTCGACATCCCGGTGGACAACATCTACTCCTCGCCCATCCTGCTGGGAGACATCTGGCGCCAGAAGTATCCGGAACTGATGGTCGTTTCACCGGACGTGGGTGGCGTGGTGCGCGCCAGGGCCCTTGCCAAGCGCCTGGACGATGCCGACCTTGCCATCATCGACAAGCGCCGCCCCAAGGCCAACGAGGCCCAGGTGATGAACATCATTGGCGACGTGGAAGGCCGTTCCTGTGTCCTCGTGGACGATCTGGTGGATACGGCGGGCACCCTGTGCAAGGCCGCCGACGCGCTCAAGGAGCATGGCGCGGCAAGAGTCGTGGCCTATTGCACCCACGCGGTGTTGTCCGGCCCGGCGGTAAGGAACATCGAAGGCTCCAACCTGGATGAACTGGTAGTGACCAATACCATCCCGTTGCAGCCCGAGGCTCAGGCCTCGAACAAGATACGCCAGCTTTCCATTGCCGGAATCCTGGCGGAAACCATGCGTCGCATAAACAACGAGGAGTCTGTAAGCTCCCTGTTTATGGACTGATTTTCGCGGTCCCCGTGACCGCACCCACTGCCTGGCCCGTCTGGTCGCGGACGAGCCGGGTTTTTGTTTTGACCCGGCCCACGAGGCCGGTACTATTCTCAGGAGAGAACAATGTCAGAAATGTTCAATATTCAAGCTGTAGCCCGCAGCGACAAGGGGAAGGGTGCGAGCCGCCGCCTGCGTCGCGAAGGCCTGGTTCCCGGCATCATCTATGGTGGCGGCAAGGACCCGGAAATGATTGCCACCCTTCACAACAAGCTGCTGCAACACCTGGAGCATGAGGCTTTCTATTCCTCCATCCTGAACGTCGAGGTGGACGGCAAGGTGCAACGCGTGGTTCTCAAGGACCTGCAACGCCACCCCGCCAAGCCCTTCGTGCTGCATTTCGACCTGCAGCGGGTAGCTGATACCGACCGCATCAAGATGCACGTACCCCTGCACTTCATGGGCGAGGACAGCGCTCCCGGCGTCAAGGCCGGCGGCGCCGTCAGCCACGCCATGGTGGATCTGGAGATCATCTGCGAGGCCCGGAACCTGCCTGAATACATCGAAGTCGATGTATCCGGCATGGAAGTCGGCGACATGCTGCACCTGTCCGACCTCAAGCTGCCCGAAGGCGTGGAAATCGTTGCCCTGTCCCACGGTGACAGCCATGACCACGATGAACTGGTCGTTGCCATTCACGCCAAGGGGGCAGCCGCTTCCTCCGAGGAAGGCGAAGAGGAAGCAACTGAGGAATCCGCTTCCGAAGAAGAATAATCCTTCTTTTCCCTGCCCGGAAAACGGCGGCCGCATGGCCGCCGTTTTTTGTTAAGCTCATCCGAAAATCACGACAGGCAGCCTTCATCAAACCATGCAACAAGGAATTCAATGCATCATCGGCCTGGGCAATCCGGGTGAAAAGTACCGCGACAACAGGCATAACGTAGGCTTCTGGTTCATCGATGAACTGGCCCGCCGCCACGGCATCAACCTGCGCCCGGAAGGAAAGTTCTTTGGGGATGTCGGCAGCTTGGAGCTGAACGCGGGAAAATGCCGGCTGCTCAAACCCATGACCTACATGAACCGCAGCGGCAAGTCCGCCAGCGCCCTGGCCCGCTTCTATCGCATCCCCCCCGAGCACATCCTGGTAGTACATGACGAACTGGACCTTCCAGCCGGAACAGTGCGTCTCAAACAGGGCGGCGGCCACGGGGGGCACAATGGTCTGCGTGACATCATCTCGGCCCTTGGCAGCCGGGATTTCTGGCGCCTGCGCCTGGGCATAGACCATCCCGGTCACCGGGACAAGGTAACCGGCTACGTACTCTCCAGACCTTCCCGGGACGATCAGCAGAAAATCGAACAGGCTATCGATGCGGGTGCCGATTCAATCGAAGATCTGCTGCGGGGCGACTACCAGAAGTTCATGAACAATCTGCACAGCAGGGAGAGATAGAAAAACCGCCTTTCCCTCCCGGCAGCAGGGAAGAAAAGGCGGTCCGGGATTTTCCTGCCGGGCAAAGGCCCGGCATCCTCGCTGGTTACCGGCTGTTCACGCCAAATACATATTTCGGCTTGAACAGGTACACCAGCACCGGCAGCAGCATCAGCGCGGTGAACACATCAATAACCAGGGCCTCGCCGATGAACATGGCCAGCCCCCAGGTATTGGCCAGATCCGTCGCCACCAGAGGAATGAAACTGCCCAGCAAGACCACCACGGAAACAATGACCGCGGATCCCGTCGTGTTCAGGGTATTCCTCAGGGACTGGTTCCAGTCGCCTGCCGTGGCGGCCATTTCCTCCCGCAGGCGGGAGAACATATAGATGCCGTAATCCACTCCCAGGCCCATGGCAATACTCAGGGTCACCAGCAGATGGAAGGCCAGGTTGCCCGACCACTCCTGCACGGAAGTGAAGTAACCGCCAAGGCCGTACTGGGCGAACAGGGTAATCATCAGGGTGAAGATGAGAATGCCGGACACCAGCAGGGAGCGGAAGATCAGGGCCGCCACCACGAATACCACGAAGGCGGTAAACAGGGGGCCGGTCAGCCAGTTGTCCATGGCCACTTCACGCGTGGCCTCGGTAGCTCCCAGAAAGCCTCCCACCGCAGGACGCACATAGTCCGGCCCCGGTTTGGACATTTCATTGGTATCACAGGCCAGATAGACCTGGGGATCATCCACGGGACCGCAACGCAGCCCGAAGTTCACCTTGCTGAATCCCTTGTCGTTCTTGTGATCCTCGATGTACTGCTGGATATCCATGGTCACCTGATGCGTCTCCCTGGGATCCATGGTGTTGATGAATCCAAGGATCACACCCTCGTTCCAGTCCGCCGACACGAAGGAATCCATGTCTCCCGCGCTGGTATTGGCTTCCAGCAAGCCATTGTAGCTCTGCACGATATCATTGGGATTACCCTCCGGATCCCGGCTGGCCAGGAACTCCCGGGAGGGTACCGCGAGATTTTCGATATCCGGCTGTTCGCCGAACAGCAGCATGTTCACCAGACGAATATACTGGGCATAGGAGCCCGTGTAACCGATGAAGGGATGGCTGCGCATCCATTTCTCCATGGCCTCCATGTCCGCCAGCACCTCGGCATCATTGAAGATACCCTGAGCACCGCAGGCTTCGGAATCCCAGCAGGAGCGGGCCCGGGACTCCGCCGCGCAGATGGCCGCGCGCTCCCCGGGATCCTCCATATCATAGATCTCATCCGGGAAGAGCTGGTCACCCTCGCACTCCTTGAGAACCGGCGTCTTGCCACGAACGGGAATACTCACGGAAATGACGCCAGGCATGATTTCGTTCAACTTCACCAGATCCTTCCATATCTGGGAGCTGCCCTTGAACGCGGCCCGGGCGTAATTGATGCCTTTCTCCACGCCGGGCATGATGTCGCCTTCCTGCTCCATCTTCACCTGGGCTTCGGGATCACCCTTCCAGTTGAAAATATTGGTGTAATAGACGGACAGCCCCATGATGACCAGAATGAAGCCAATGGGCAGCCATTTCCCCGGCCCCATGACGATTCTCGACAGGAAACCTCCCACAGTGACTTCCCAGGTATGGCCGCCGGCCTGACACTTCTCCACGGATGGAGGAAACTTGGTCAGCAACAGCGGAATCAGGGTCGTGGTGGTGGCCAGCAGGGTCAGCATGCCGAACATGCCGAACCAGGCATAGGCCTTGTAGAAGGAAATATCCACCGTGGCCAGGGTGGCAAAACCTACCATGTCGGTGATGATGGAAAGGGTGGCCGGCACGATGGTATGGGAAATCGCCTGCCGCGCGGCCTCGTCACAATCACCACATTTTCCGTAATCCAGCAGGAACCGCCGCGTCACCTGTACCGAGTGCCCGATGCCAATGGCCAGCAGCAACATCGGCGTGAGCACCATCATGGTGGTCAGCTTGAAGGCGGTGAAGCCCATCAGGCCCAGGGTGAAGGCAATGGTCATGCTCACACCAAGCAGCGGGAAAATAGCGCCGCGCCAGTCGCGGAACTCCAGCCAGAGCACGAGGATGACGATGGCAATGGAGATCGCGAACAGCCACCACTTGTGCACCAGATCCGCCAGCATCCAGGCCAGGAAGTAAGGTTCACCAGCCACCAGCAATTCGATACGCTCGTCTTCGGCGACTTCATCCATGAGCGCCCGCACCTGCTCCACCCAGGGAAGATAGATTTCCTTCACATCATCCGTATAGTCGGCGATGATATAGGCCGCCTTGGCCACGCATTCTTCCTTGTAATAATCCTCATAGGCACAACGATTGCCGTCCTTGTCGAACATGGCCACCAGCATGGGCGCCATGACCGGGTTGGTCTTGATGCCTTCCTTGAGGAAATCCAGTTGCTTCTTGGCCTCCTCCGGATCACTGCTGATACCGGAAGTGGGAATCAGGCGCTTGAATACCAGCCCGTCCTCCGGACTGCTGTTCATGTACTTGATCTTCTGCGCGGCGAAGTCGATGAAATTGGCCTCCCGGGAGGTGGGCAACGCCACCAGCTTGCGGTGCAGCTCCTGAATCTTGTTCACGAACCAGGCCTGGTAGATATCACCTTCCTTGACGCGCAGGGAAAAAACCATCAGGTTGCCCATGCCGAAATTATGTTCGGCATAGAGGTTGGTGGCGACATATCTGTTGGTGGGAGGCAGCAGGGTATCCGGATCATTGCGGATATCCAGCTTGGGAATGTACAGGGCACCGATGATGGTGCCGATGATCAACAGAAAGATGATTGGCATCCGATACTTCAGAACGAAATCCGCGTATCTTTCCGCCATTCCGCGATTTTGCGCCTGCTCTCCCATAAGGTACTCCCGATATGCTGCTTAAGAATTGAAATTATTATGACCCCGGACGCCGGTCCGGGCTTTCACTACTGATACAGAATTCATGTGCCGGAAGACCTGGCGTCAGGCATCCGGCGGAAGAGATGCCCCTGTAACCGGAAAGGGAACAAGGGTATCTGCTGACAGGCAAGGCAGACCGAAGCCTGCCTCGCCTTACTACCGCAACCGTGCGGATTATCCATCATTCCCAGATATACTTGAGACCGATCTGGGCGTTGGAGGAGTTCTTGAACTGACCGAAGGTGGTGTCTTCATCACCCCAGTAGAAGTTCAGCTCGGCTGAACCGATGAACTCGTCCGTGAAGGAATATTCCACGTCGAAGCGGTTCCAGAAACCACCACCATCTTCATACATGATGATGTTGTTCCAGCGGCCAAGCTGGCTTTCGCCGAAGGGCTTGGACAGGAACAGGGAATAGAATTCCTTGTTTTCCCAGCCCTTGTTCAGGCCGTTGGTCAGATGGAGCGTGGAGAAGTCACCGGTGTAACGGGAACAGTCATAGGTATTTCCGGCCTGGGTGGTACAGGTGCGCTTGTCATCCACGAAGTCCAGGTTGTTCTGCTGGATGAACTGACCGCTGATCAGCATATTGGTCAGCACGGTGATATCCACGCCGATGACATAACTGAACTTGTCCATGTCTTCCATGGTCAGGGCGTTGGTCAGGTCGCCGATACCCAGCAGACGCTTGTCGACAATGGGCTGTTTCTCGCCCTTGTCATACAGAACCTCGGCACGAAGCACCACCGGCAGGTCACCCCACTGGGTGCCGTAGTCCAGGGAACCACCGATGCTGTTCACACGGGAGCGGGTCTCTTCCATTTCCATGTAAACGCCATTCTGGTTGGCATTGGGCATGCCGGTTGTGGGATCAAAGGCGCCGTAGAACTGGCCCGCGCCATTCATCAGCAGAATGGTGGGCATGGCGTCGAAATCCGTCATGGCGTTGTTACCCACCTCATTGGCGGAAAGCACGTCGCCGGGGTTGGGCATTACCACGGGATTTCCATTGGGATCCGTGCCCACGATCATGCCCCGTGCACGCAGCACTTCCAGTTTCTCGCCGGTGACCGCATCACGCCAGCTCAAGTTGATCTCGGGATTGGCGCTGTAATGATAGAAATAGTTGATGCCGAAGTTCAGGCCATTGTCCAGGGAACCACGATAGCGCAGCCCCGCATTGAGCCGCTCCGCATCCGGCTCGTTGACCACGTACTTGGTCTCGGCGCCCGTGAATACAGGCCCCTGGGGCGTGAAATTCACGTTGGTGAAGGTGTTGAACGTGGCGAAGGTCGCGTTGGGCATATACTCGAACGCCGACTTCGGATTGGAAGGATCCCAGTTCACCTGGGTAACCTGCGGACCATTCACATCCATCAGGTTGGTTTCATTGTTGTTGGCGTTGGGATCACCCGGATACAGGCCGTTCTGCGCAATGTTGTTCAGCACGATATAGCCGGGACCGAAAGGTACGGGGGTCTGGGTGCCGTCACAACCCGTGGGAGGACAGGGGAAGCCGAATACCACGGGCGTGCTGGCAAAACCGTCAACCGTGAGTCCCGCGAAAGGCAGCAGGCCCGCCATGTTGATATTGCCGGTGAACATACCGCCCATTGCCGCGCCGTTGAAACTTCCCGCCACGCTGGCCAGGGCAGGCGTCACGTTGAGGAAGCCATTGACGTCACCGGTAATGGAATCCACACCCTTCATGATGAAGGGATGGCCGGAGTCACCATCACGGTTCAGGCCGGGAATGGCGTTCTTGCGGTTTTCCGAAACGATGAACTGGATGTTACCGGTCTCGCCGATGTTCCGCTCCGCATTCAGCATCCAGATGGGAATGCGGGAATCTTCCATGGCATTCTGCGCCATTTCGCGATAATCCGTGGGGTTGATGATATCCAGCAGCTTGATGCCGTCCGCCGTACCCCAGACAACCTGCTGCTTGCCCAGACGCAGATTCCAGTCACCCACGGAAAGGTCCGCGTAGAGTTCGCGCAGCCAGTCGTTCTGGGTATAGCTCTCGTGGCACTTGTAGTCCGAGTTGACGCCTTCGGAATCACAGACGATGTTCAGATCCAGGTGCCAGCTGCCATTGTCGCCCAGCAAGCCGTTGATGAAGAATCGCGCCGAGTTCTCGAACTTCAGCAGGTCTCCGGCCTTGTGGCCGCTGTTGTCCAGCATGTCCCTGGCTTCACCGGTAACCTGGCCATCATTGATGAAAATAGCTGTCTCGTTCTTGAAAAAACCGTTTACTTCGATGTCCTCGAAAAACCCCGCGTTTGCCGTTGCAGGCAGCGTCATGGCCGCGAGGATGGCCAGATGTAGGGATGAACGTCTATACATATTACTCTCTCCGGGTACAGGCATGGCCACAGGGCCATGCCACTGGATGTTATTTATTCAGATTAACGTTTGATCTTGCGCAGGGTCTGTTCCGACCAGAGCTTGTCCTTGAAATCACCGTTGGCCACGCTGACGCCATCCGGGATTACCGCCCAGGTCTCATGCCCGGTAGCCAGGGTCTTGCCATACCAGTAACCCCAGAACTGGGCCCGGGGATCATCCAGGGGAGAATCCACCCAGTTGCGGTCGATGACCTTGATCTTGTTGCCGTCCTTGAAATATTCCGTGCGATAGTCCGCAAAGGTCTTGGCGTCCACATAGCTGATGCGATAGTCATACCACCAGTTCTGGAACTTGGTGGTGCTCTTCAGCTTGTAGACTTCCTTGCCCTTGTGCTGGCAGGCGGCCTCAGGCAGGTTGCGGGTGTAACGGCCGCGCTGGTTTTCGGGAATATCGATGGCGCCCAGGCAGTCATTGAAGGTTTCCTTGCCCAGCAACTCATGGGTTTCATGCATGGGCTTGCGCAGGGTGACATCGCCAAAGGTGAAATCACTGCCTCCCCAGGCATCGTCATGGGCGGGCTGGGCGAAACGGCGGATCTTGCGCAGGGCAGGCAACCAGATCATGTAGGACTGGGATTTGTTGTCATCCACATAGTCGGTAATCAGCATGCCGGTACCACGCAGCTTGCCGGAACGGAAGATGGCCAGGTCCTTTGCCTGGATCACGCCATCACTGTAGTTGTTGTTGAGAAAACGCTCCAGGGTAATGGTGGTGGGCTTCTCGCCCTTGCCCTTGAGAATCAGCGTGGTGATCTTCTTGCCTTTCTTGGTGATGGCATAGTTCTTCATGGCATAGAAGTGGTTCACGAAGTAAACCTGATCCGCCACCTGGTCAGCAGTCACATCACCGCTGGGGTACGGCAGATCCTTGGGAACTCCCGCCATTGCGGTCATGGTGCTGGCCAGCATGGCGGTGGCGATAGTGGCAACAATTTTCTTCTTCATCATCTAATTCAGTTCCTTACGATACAATAAAACATCCAGAATCCCCTCGTCGGACGAGGGGCCCTACTCTCAAACTAAAGCCCCCTGATCCAGTCCCGTGACCAGACAACAGGAAAACGAACCGACAGGCGTCAGCGCTTGATCTTGCGCAAGGTACGCTCGGACCATAGTGACGGCTTGAAATCGGCATTGTACTTGATGACCTCCTTCGGTATGACAGCCCAGCTCTCATGGCCGGTTCTGAAATCCTTCCCGTACCAGTACCCCCAGGCCAGGGCCCGGGGATCTTCCAGACCGAGACTGCGCCAGTCACGGTCTATGTACTTGATCTTCTTTCCATCCTTGTAGTATTCCGTGCGGTAGTCCGCAAAGGTCGTGGTATCAATGTAGTTGATACGGTAGTCATACCACCAGTTTTCGAACTTGGTGGTGCTCTTCACCTTATAGACTTCCTTTCCCTTGGACACGCAGGATTGCTTGGACAGATTCCTTGTATAGCGATTGCGCTGATTCTTGGGGATATCCATTCCATCCAGGCAATCCTCGAATATCATCTTGCCGAGATACTCATGGGTTTCATGCTCGGGCTTGCGTAACACCACATCGCCAAAGGTGAAATCCAGCCCCCCCCATGAATCATCCTGGGCCGGCTGGGCGAAACGGCGGATCTTGCGCAGGGCGGGAAGCCAGATCATGTAGGACTGTCCCTTGGCGTCATCATCGTAATCGGTGATCAGGATGCCCGTACCACGCAACTTGCCGGAACGGAATATGGCCAGATCCTTGGCGCGAATCACCGGATCATGTTCATAGTCGTTGTTGAGATAGCGCTCCAGGGTGTTGGTGGTGGGCCGCTTCCCCTTGGCCCGGCTGATGAGCACGGTAATCTTCCGGCGCACCTTGGTAATGGCAAAATTCTTCAGTGCGTAGAAATGGTTGACAAAATAGACCTGCTCGATGATTTCCTTGGCGGTGGGCTGCCCTTGCGGGTAGGGCAGCTGAGGTGTAACACCGGCGCTCGCCACGGTAGCGGCTCCCGACACAAGGAACACTGCAACGGCAAGACCGGATCGAAAACTTCTCATAGGCATCACTCCCCCCCAACTCGGAATAATTTTATTTTTTTGCTTTCTGAAGGCACGATACCTGTGCAACACGGCGGAATGAATTTTCCACCTTCCCTGCCTCGCAACGGGCAGATTCCGACAGCAATCCCAGCCTAGGTGTGGATTATTAAACAAAAAGACAAAACCTGCCACTGTTTTTCAATGAAATTTGTTCCGGTTTGTGCTAAGCAAGAATATGCTGATATTCCGGAATATGTCTTTTCTGCTTGGGAATCAAGCAACAAATGACAGTCTCCAGCTTGCATTCGGCCATCCAATGTCACAAAATTTCCTTTCTTGAGCATACAACAGGATCTGCACAGCAGACGACAATGACACTCCTCGTTCTGGGTTTGAACCACACCACGGCCCCCGTCGACATTCGCGAGCGCATCACTTTCGGCCCGGATATCATCGTGGGTGCCCTGCGCAGCCTGACCGAATCGGAAGGCGCGAGCGAGGCCGTCATCCTGTCCACCTGCAACCGCACCGAGATCTACTGCCACGGATGCGACCTGAACCCCGACCAGTTGCAATCCTGGCTGGCCCGTTTTCACGGCCTGGAAAGCGGAAACCTGTCCTCCTACCTGTACCTGCACCAGGAACACAAGGCCGTGGAACACCTGTTGCGCGTGGCCAGCGGCCTGAATTCCCTGGTGCTGGGAGAACCCCAGATTCTCGGCCAGGTGAAATCCGCCTGGCAGACGGCATCCGATGCCGGCACCGTGGGCAAGATTCTCGGTCGCCTGTTCCAGCACAGCTTTTCCACCGCCAAGCAGGTGCGCACGGACACCGCCATTGGCGACAGCCCGGTATCCGTGGCCTTTGCCGCCGTGAGTCTTTCCCGGCAGATCTTCTCCGACCTGTCAAGGCAGACCGCCATGCTCATCGGAGCGGGAGAAACCATCGAACTCACCGCCCGCCACCTGCAGCAGCAGAACATCGGGCGCATCATCGTGGCCAACCGCACCGTGGCCAAGGCCCACGAACTGGCGGAACAGTTCGGAGGCTTTGCCATCGGCCTGACGGAGATCCCCACCCACCTGGCGGAAGCGGACATCGTCATTTCCTCCACCGCCAGCCCGGTTCCCGTGCTGGGCAAGGGCGCCGTTGAAAGCGCCCTGAAACAGCGCCGCCACCAGCCCATGTTCATGGTGGACATCGCCGTGCCCCGGGACATCGAGGCAGAGGTGCGCGAGCTGCGCGACGTCTACCTCTACACCGTGGACGACCTGGAGGAAGTCATCCAGGAAAACCTCAAGTCCCGCCAGCAGGCCGCCGAGCAGGCTGCCGAGATCATCGAACTGCGCACGGCAGAGTTCATCGCCTGGCTGCGTTCCCTGGACGCGGTGGAAATGATCCAGACCTACCGCGGCCAGGCAAACCGCATCAAGCAGGAGACCCTGGACAAGGCCCTGCGCATGGTGGATAACGGCGCGCCGCCGCAACAGGCTCTGGAATTTCTCGCCAACACCCTGACCAACAAGCTCCTGCACACTCCCAGCTCCCAGCTCCGCGAAGCCGGCTCCAACGGCCGCCGCGAGCTCCTCGAAGCCGCCACCACCCTGTTCCAGCTCGATAAATGAAGGACAGCATCCGCCGCAAGCTCGAACAGATCCAGGATCGGTTCGAGGAAATCACCGGCCTGCTGTCCGACCCCGAGGTACAGAACGACCAGGATCGGTATCGCAGCCTGAGCCGGGAATACGCGCAGCTCGAACCCGTGAGCCAGTGTTACCGGCGCTACCTGGACAGCGAGGAAGAAATCCGTTCAGCCGAGGAGCTGCTGACTGACCCCGAGATGGCAGAGCTGGCCCGGGAATCCCTGCAGGAGGCCAGGCAGCGGCAACAATCGTTGGAACCCGAGCTGCAGAAGCTGCTGCTGCCGAAAGATCCCAACGACGAGCGCAACATCTTTCTCGAAATCCGCGCCGGCACCGGCGGCGCCGAGGCGGCCCTGTTTGCCGGCGACCTCCTCAAGGCCTACCTGCGTTACGCCGAGAACCAGCGCTGGCGCGTGGAAATGATCAGTGAAAGCCCCGGGGAACATGGCGGCTACAAGGAAGTAGTGGCGCGCATCATCGGCCAGGGCGTGTATTCCCGCCTCAAGTTCGAATCCGGCACCCACCGGGTGCAGCGGGTGCCGGAAACCGAATCCCAGGGGCGCATCCACACCTCGGCGGTCACCGTGGCCATCCTGCCCGAAGCCGAGGCCATAGATGCCATCGAAATCGACAGCAACGACCTGCGCATCGACACCTACCGCGCCTCCGGCGCCGGCGGCCAGCACGTGAACAAGACCGACTCGGCGGTGCGCATCACCCACCTGCCCTCGGGCATCGTGGTGGAATGCCAGGACGAGCGCTCCCAGCACAAGAACAAGGCCCGCGCGCTTTCCCTGCTACAGGCCCGCCTGCTGTCTTCCGCGCGGGAAGCCCAGCACCAGGCCCAGGCCGCCGACCGCAGGTTGCAGGTAGGCAGCGGCGACCGTTCCGAACGCATCCGCACCTACAACTTTCCCCAGAACCGGGTTACGGACCACCGCATCAACCTCACCCTGTACAAGCTGGACGAGATCATGGCCGGCAGCCTGGATCAGGTCATCGATCCGCTGATGCAGGAATACCAGGCCGAGCAGCTCGCCGAACTTTCCAGCCAGTGAACACCATCGCCGAACTGCTGTCGGAAGCGCGCCAGCTCACCCTGGAAGACGCCCCCCTGCTCCTGGCCCATGTCCTGGGCAAGGACCGCGCCTGGCTGTTTGCCTGGCCGGAATATCAACTCGACGAAACACAGCTTGAGCAATACCGTCAACTGCTGGAACGCCGCCGCCGGGGCGAACCCCTGGCCTATCTCACCGGCCACAGGGAATTCTGGTCCCTGGATCTCGAAGTGAGCCCCGCCGTGCTCATCCCCCGGCCGGAAACCGAACTGCTGGTGGAGCTGGCCCTGGACCTGGAACTGCCGGAACAGACCCGGGTACTGGAACTGGGCACCGGCAGCGGCGCCATCGCCATCGCCCTGGCGGGAGAACGGCCGGGCTGGAAGATTACCGCCACGGATGCCAGCACCGCCGCTCTGGACATCGCCCGGAGGAACGCCGCCAGGCACCAGACTTCCAATATCCTTTTTGCCCGGGGCCACTGGTACCAGGCCCTCCCCCGCGACCGGACGTATCGGCTCATACTCGGCAATCCACCCTATGTCATGGCGGGTGACCCACACCTTCTGGAGGATGGCCTTCCCTGGGAACCGCCGGAAGCCCTTGCCGCAGGCAGTGACGGCCTGGCCGACCTGCGCATCATCATCGGTGAGGCCCCTGCCCACCTGTTGCCGGGTGGCTGGCTGCTCGTGGAACATGGTTTCGATCAGGGAAAGGCCGTACGCGACCTGTTCGGCGGCGCGGGATTCACACAGGTGGTCACCCGGCAGGACCTGGGCGGGCAGGACAGGGTAACCCTCGGGTGCTATCCTCCCTGCCCATGAATGACGAACAACTGCTGCAATACAGCCGCCAGACCATGCTGCCCCAGATCGACGTGCAGGGCCAGCAGCGTATCCTCGACGCCCGGGTGCTGATCATGGGGCTGGGGGGACTGGGCTCTCCCGCGGCCATGTACCTCGCCGCAGCAGGCGTGGGCGAACTGGTACTGGCGGACTTCGACACCGTGGATCTAAGCAACCTGCAGCGTCAGATCATCCATACCCGCAGCCAGCTCGACCAGCCCAAGACCCACTCGGCCGCCCGCATGATCCGGGAACTCAATCCCGACTGCCGCACCCGCACGGTGGAAACCCGGCTGGACGACGAACAACTGGCCCGGCTGGTGTCGGAATCAGACGTGGTGCTGGACTGCACCGACAATTTCACCAGCCGTTTCGCCATCAACCGCGCCTGCGTGACCCATGGCGTGCCCCTGGTGTCCGGCTCCGCCATCCGCTGGGAAGGCCAGGTAGCCGTATTCTGCAACCGCCCCGGGGCGCCCTGCTACCACTGCCTGTACGGTGACAGCGGCGGCCTGGACGACACCTGCACCAACAACGGCATCCTTGCACCGGTGGCCGGCATCATCGGCAGCATCCAGGCCACGGAAGCGCTCAAGCTGATTACCGGAACCGGCGAACCCCTCAGCGGCCGCCTGCTGCTGGTTGACGGGCTTGCCATGCAGACCCGCAGCCTGAGGCTCAAGGCCGATCCCCGCTGCCCCGTCTGTGGAAACCCTCGAACATGAACAACAAGACACTGGACCTGGACAGGCTGCGCCAGGATCTCGTCATCCGGGACGAACTGCTGGGACACCCCATGGTGTTCCACACCACCTGGGGACTGTTTTCACCCAAGGCCATCGATGCAGGCACCCACCTGCTGCTGAAACACCTGCGGGTCGAGCCCGACGACAGAGCCATCGACCTGGGATGCGGCTACGGCCCCCTGGGCCTGGCCATTGCGAAAAGCGCCCCTCGGGGGCATTGCACCCTGGTGGACAAGGACTTCGTTGCCGTGGACTACGCACGCAAGAACGCGGAACTCAACGGCATAAGCAACGTGGACATCTACCTGTCCAACGGACTGGACCAGGTGCCGGCGGAACAGCGCTTCACCCTGGCGGTAACCAATCTGCCCGCCAAGACCGGCAAGGAACATTACTACCTGTTCTTCAACGACATCAGGGAACGCCTGGAACCTGGTGGCCGTTTCTATGTGGTGGTCATCACCGGCCTGCGCCAGTTTATCGCCCGCAGTTTCAAGGAAGTATTCGGCAACCACAGGAAGATCAAGCAGGGCAAGAGCTATACCGTGGCCATGGCCGTCAGGGAGTAGTCTTCTCCTGCTCCAGGCAGATTCCTCACCCAGATTGTTCAAACGGGCAGGAGTCGATGTCATTCATCGGCTTGCCAACCGTTGGGATGAGCTGAACGAAAGGATCCCGGGAATAACCGCATAGGGACGCTGGTGACACTTCGCGCCTTGTCGATATTCCATCATTTGCCATGCCAATCATGGCGTTATGATTGGTTTTCAGCATTCTTGTGAAATATCCGGGCCAAGGCCAGGCGGGCCAGCAGCACCAGCAACATTCCCTCCGCGGCGCCGGCAAGGATATCCTCGGGCCGATGCACACCCAACTGGATGCGCGAGTAGCAGACCGCCAGCATCCAGCCCCACAACAGGAACAGCACCCCGTATCGCTTCCCTTCACACAGGATCCACAGCGACAACCAGCCCGCCAGGGCAGCCGCGGCAAAGGCATGTCCCGACGGGAAGGAGAAACCCGTCTCTTCCGTCCAGTGATCCCGCAACAGATCCGGCAGCGCCAGGCCGGCTTCATCCCATCCCTTGTCCAGCCGCCTGCTGCGGCTGGCCTTGTCCGGCAGGGCATAAAAAGCCTCGGCGCCTTCGGTAAGAACCGGCCCCGCCTCGGCCGAGGCAAGGAACAGGATATTCGGCCGGGGCTGCGCCACCGCCGGTTTCACGAGATGTTCATTGGTCCAGGCCCCCAGGCCGATGATCACCAGCATGGGGAGCAACACCCCCGGCAGCCGCCTCGGAGGCAGACCCGGCAACAGGGCAAAACCCAGGGCCGTCCAGATCAGGCCGTACTTGCTGGCGGAAAGACTCAACCCCCACCACAGCCCGAGCTGCCAGCCCCCTGGAATGGAAGGAGACAACAGGAAAGCCGGCACCAGCAGCAACAGCAGGGCAGCCATGGCCAGCAGCCAGACACCCCATTGCCTGGCGGAACACCCCGGCCCGATACCCGTCGTTCTCCTTGTCATGGATCAATGCACCTCCGAGGTTCACGCGCACAGAATGTCATTATCCATCATTTGCCTGCCAACACCATGAAACAGACACTGAAAGTGGATTTTCCGGGCGGAAAGAAAGTGGATGTCCGGACCGGAGACTTCCTGATAAGAACAGACCAGTGCAGAAAAGCCGGCGGGGAGGCATCCGCCCCCGAACCCTTCGACCTGTTCCTTGCCTCCCTGGCCAGTTGTGCCGGCATCTACGCACTGAATTTCTGCCAGTCGCGCGGCCTGCCAACCGAGGGGCTGCGTCTCGAAATGGATTGGGAAAGGGATGAAAAGCCGCCCCACAACGCCAGGGTGCGCTACAGGCTGCAGCTCCCCGAAGGCTTCCCGGAAAAATACCGGGAAAGCATCCTCAGGGCCATGGACCTGTGCACGGTGAAGCGCTACCTGCGGCACCCACCGGAGTTTACCCTTGAAGCCGTGTGAGCGCAGGCACGGCGGCCGGCTGCCCGTACGACTTACCAGTTGAAGGTATTGACCAGGAATACGGCCATCTGCGCACGGGTGACCTGGGCATCCGGGCAGAAATTGTCTCCGCCACAGCCCGTGCTTATGCCTTCGTTGGCCAGCTCTTCCACCCAGGAAGCCGCCCAGTAGTTATCGGGAACATCACCGAACATGGTGCCGCTGGCCGCCGGAGGCGTATAGGATGAGCCATGCCTGGCTCGCAGCAGGAATACGGCCATTTGTGCGCGGGTGATCTGACCCTCGGGGCAATAGTTGCCACCATCACAACCACCGGTGATCCCGTCCGCGGCCAGCTGCTCTATCCAGGCCGCCGCCCAGTGGCTGTCCGGCACATCGTTGAACACCAGGCCCGACGCCGCA
Organism: uncultured Sedimenticola sp.; assembly: GCA_964636335.1. GTDB lineage: Bacteria > Pseudomonadota > Gammaproteobacteria > Chromatiales > Chromatiaceae > Thiolapillus. The sequence goes on from CAZWRE010000101.1 coordinate 19,994, forward strand.
GGAGGCTGGTAGGAGCTTCCATTGATGGCGCGTTCCAGGAACACGGACATTTCCGCCCGGGTCACCAGGCCCTCCGGGCAGTAAAGGCCGGCAGCACAGCCCGTGGTAATCCCCTGCTGGTAGATGGTTTCTATGGCGTCATACGCCCAGTAGGATGCCGGGACATCGCTGAAGGTCGTGGTGCTCACGGTAACGGTGCCATCGATGAAATATTCACCGATGCTGCCATAATCCGAATAGCCCGGATAGGCGCTGTTGCCCACGCCATCGATCTGCAGATAATAGCGTCCCGCGCTTACATCGGCCGAGATGCTGGCAAAGGTGTCATCGACGGGCTCCGCGGAAGCCACCACGCCGCCGTTGCTGTCCAGCAGCAAGGCTTCCACGTCCAGGTTCGCTCCACGCCGGCTGCTTCGGGTGAAGGCGTCCCAGGCCGGGGTGACGGTCAGGCTCAGAGGGCCGGTCGCCACATCCAGGGAAAACAGGTCCACATCACCGCGGTCGCCGATAATGCCCTTGTTCTGTGTTTGTGTATTGTGTGGATCGATCTCCGGGTTGGTAGCCACGATGTTGCCGGCGGCATCGATGATCAGCGGGGTCGCCGTACCCATGGTGTCGCCGTGATCATCCGGGGCATGGCCCAGCTTGCCGGCGATGATGGCAATGTCGTCCTGGGTCTGGTTGGCGTCGGGATATTCTCCCATGCTCCACTGGGTCACATTGGTGTAATAGCCGGCGCCCATGATAGGCGCCCATGAGACATAGCCGCTGCCGTGCCCCGAATAATAGGCGTCACCCGAGTTGGTGCCATCGTGGGAAAGCCCCAGGTTGTGACCGAACTCGTGACTCGCCGCCTCGGCCACATAGGTCGTTTCACCACCACCGAGATTGTTGAAATAGACCAGCGCCGGCGAGTAGGTGGGATAATAGCTTGCGCCGAACACATCTATGTAGGCCACGCCACCAGCCCCCTTGGCCGGCATGTCAACACCATTGGCATCGACATCCTCGGTGATGAGAACCCGCCCGACGTTACTGCCGAAGGCGGCGGGCTCCTCGGTGGTGACATCGATATTGAAAGGCGCGAGATCCTCGGCCACACGGTGCCAGATCTCGCCGATGCGGGCCAGTTCCTCGCTGCCAAAACTGCCCGGGTTGCCGTCGATGTCGTAGGGCTTGGCCACCAGGGGGTCCGTTGTACTGTTCCAGCCGGTTCCGGTTATGGTGTGGCCGTCGAAATCGAGATAGATTACGTTGGGCGCACCCGGGCGGCTGTGGAGCATGAATACATCAGCGGCGTTGATTGCCGGCAACACGGCGGCCTCATCCGTCTGCTGTCCGGTCAGGGCCTCGGCAGCGGGGAGGAACATATCCGCGAAATACACGCCGCCGCGGCCGTCCACACGCAGGTAGTCCAGATCACTCCCGGTAAGGGACAGGCGCCCCATCCATTCCAGCGCCCTGTTCCGGGCATCCGGAGACAGGGCCTCCAGGGAAGTCTTCAGGGGCCCGGCGGGCAAGGTGCCCAGGGAAACAGGCGTACCGGCGTCAAACGAGAGAGCCGGCAAAGCAACCACCTGCCCGGCAGCCACGACAAGCCCCAGCGCGACAGAAAGCACCCCGGCAGGCAGCAAGCGGCCTCCCTTCTTCATTTTCTTCATCAAGAACTCCTCAAACGAGTTGTGCACATTTTTCGATAGACCATACCCGCATCCTTCAATGCCGGAGCGGCAATGAAAGCATCGGCCCTTTCCCGGATACAAGCATTGCTATCCAGATGCGCGAAGGTTGTCACAGGATTCACTCCGGGACAGGTGACAGCGCCTGCCGGGGCACTGAACAACCGCTCTTGTCCGGCTGGAGCTACGGCTCGGGCACACAGGAAAAGACGCGGGCTTCACGAGAAGTCATCGGCGCCCCGAGCAATAACTTGACAGGCCGTCCCGCGGGAATGAGATCTCCATCACGGTTCGGATTTCAGCCTGCCCGGCCGCCGGACGACCACCGTGAAGTCGTTTTCCAGGTAATCGTCCCTGAGCTCACGGCAGGGAGAAAGCCGGCGCGCCAGCGCCTCGATGTCGGCGGGAAGAAAGCTCTGCAAATCCCAGCAACCGGCGGTCGGTTCGTGGCGGGCATCCAGAAGGTTGAAGGCGATGCCCTTGCGACAGGCCGCGTACATGCGCCGGATCACCCTCCGGGCGTACGCACCCTGGTCATTCAGGTTGCTGTTCAAGGCACCCGAGAGCACCACCCAATCATGACTTTCGGGGGGAGGATCGAAATCGAAGATATCGCCTTCATACAGGCGAATGCCGGGATGGCGGCGACGGCCTTCGGCCAGCAGTTCCGGGGACAGGTCGATACCGGTGTAGTCCACGGAGGAACCCTGCCGCGCCAACCAGGCCGCCAGATCACCGAAACCGCAACCCACGTCCAGCAGACTGTCCCCCGCCTTCAGGCCGGAGGCCTCGAACAGCACGCGGAAACGCAGCTCCTGTATCTCCCGGCTGCTCCAGAACAGGGCATTGGGATGGTAACCATGGCGCCGCAGGGCATCACGCTGGCGGCTGATGATGCGCTGGCGCTGTTTGCTGTCCATGGAGCCGACACCCCGCCCCGGCAGGAAGCGGGAAAGACACTCAACCCTTGAGCTTGTCCCGCAGCAGCTCGTTTACCTGTTTCGGGTTGGCCTTGCCCTGGCTTTTCTTCATCACCTGGCCGACGAAGAAACCCAGCATCTTGGGCTGCTTGTCCTCTGGAGCATTGCGGTAGTTCTCCACCTGCTGGGTGTTCTCCGCCAGCACCTCGTCCACGATGGCTTCAATGGCGCCAGTGTCGGTGATCTGCTTCAGGCCCCTGGCCTCGATGATGGCATCGGCGCTGTCCGCGCTGTCCCACATGGCTTCAAACACGGTCTTGGCGATCTTGCCGGAAATGGTGTTGTCGGCGATACGCTTCACCAGGCCGCCAAATCGCTCGGCGGACACCGGGCTGTCGGCGAGATCCAGGCCCGCCTTGTTCAGGGCCCCGGCCAACTCCACCATCACCCAGTTGGCGGACAGCTTGGCGTCCCCGGCCTCGGCCACCACGATCTCGTAGAAGTCCGCCTGCTGGCGGGTGGCGGTGAGCACTTCCGCGTCATAGGCGGACAGGCCGTACTGCTCCTCGAAACGGGCGCGCCGCGCCGCGGGCAATTCGGGCATTTCCTTTACCGTGGCCGCGATGAAGTCGTCGTCGATGATCAGGGGCAGCAGGTCCGGATCAGGGAAGTAGCGGTAGTCGTTGGCTTCTTCCTTGGAGCGCATGGAGCGGGTTTCGTCCTTCTGGGGATCGTAGAGCCGGGTCTCCTGCACCACTTCGCCACCCGCCTCCAGCACGTCGATCTGGCGTTCCACCTCGAAGTTGATGGCCTTTTCCAGGAAGCGGAAGGAGTTGAGGTTCTTCAGCTCGGTGCGGGTGCCCAGCTTTTCCTCGCCCAGAGGGCGGACGGATACGTTGGCATCCATGCGGAAGGAACCTTCCTGCATGTTGCCGTCGCAGATACCCAGGTAGACCACGATCTGATGGATTTTCCTGGCGTAGGCCACGGCTTCCTTAGCGGAGCGCATATCCGGCTCGGAGACAATTTCCAGCAGGGGCGTGCCGGCCCGGTTCAGGTCGATGCCCGTCATGCCGTGGAAATCCTCATGCAGGGACTTGCCCGCATCTTCCTCCAGGTGGGCGCGGGTGACACCGATGCGCTTGCCCTGCCCCTCGCCCAGCAGGATGTCCACGTGGCCGGGACCGACGATAGGCAGCTCGAACTGGCTGATCTGGTAACCCTTGGGCAGATCGGGATAGAAATAGTTCTTGCGCGCAAACACGCTGCGCCGGGCAATCTCCGCCTCGATGGCGGTGCCGAACAGAATGGCCTTTTTCACCACCGCTTCATTGAGCACCGGCAGCACCCCGGGAAAGCCCAGATCCACCAGACAGGCCTGGGTGTTGGGCTCGGCGCCGAAGGCAATGGAGGCGCCGGAGAAGATCTTGGAATTGGTGGTAAGCTGGGTATGTATCTCCAGCCCTATGACGGTTTCCCATTGCATGTCAGTAACCCTCCGGCGTCTGCAGATGCCAGTCGCTGACCTGCTGCAACTGGTGGGCCAGGTTCAGCAACCGTCCTTCCTCGAAATAGTTGCCGATGAGCTGCAGCCCCGCCGGCAGACCATCCACCAGGGGCGCGGGCATGGACAGGGCGGGCAGGCCCGCCAGGTTCACGGCAATGGTGTAGATGTCCGACAGGTACATGGATACGGGGTCATCGGATTTCTCCCCCAGACGGAAGGCCGTCTCCGGCGAGGCCGGCCCCAGCAGCACATCCACCCCCTCGAAGGCCTTGCGGAAGTCGTCGGCAATGACCTGGCGCACCTGCTGGGCCTTGAGATAGTAGGCATCGTAATAACCCGCCGACAGGGCGTAGGTGCCGATCATGATGCGGCGCTTGACCTCCGGGCCGAAGCCCTCGGCGCGGCTGCGCTTGTACAGATCTTCCAGGTCGGCCGGGTTGTCGCAGCGATGGCCGAAGCGCACGCCATCGAAACGGGACAGGTTGGAGGAGCATTCCGCCGGGGCCACAACGTAGTAGGCCGCCACGGAATGATGGGAATTGGGCAGGGAAACCTCCACCAGCTCGACACCCAGTTCCTTCAGTTTTTCCATGGCCGTTTCCATGGCCGCCTTCATACCGGGGTTCAGGCCTTCCTCGAAGAATTCCTTGACCACGCCGACCTTCAGGCCCTTCACGTCCTGGTTCAGCCGCCCGGGGTAGTCGTCCACGGGACGATCCACGGAAGTGGAATCCCGCTCGTCGAAACCGGCCATGGCCGCCAGGAGATATGCCGCATCCTCGGCGCTGCGGGTCATGGGGCCCGCCTGATCCAGGCTGGAGGCAAAGGCGATCATGCCATAGCGGGACACCCGGCCATAGGTGGGCTTGAGACCGGTGATGCCGCACAGGGCGGCGGGCTGGCGGATGGAACCACCGGTGTCCGTGCCCGTGGCGGCCACGGCCAGGCGCGCGGCGACAGCGGCCGCGGAACCACCGGAAGAACCACCGGGCACTCTGTCCGTATCCCAGGGGTTCTTCACCGGACCGTAGAAACTGGTTTCGTTGGAAGAGCCCATGGCGAATTCGTCCATGTTGGTCTTGCCCAACATGACCACCCCGGCTTCCTTGAGCCGGGCCACCACGGTGGCATCGTAGGGAGAAATGAAATTGTCCAGCATGCGCGATCCGCAGGCGGTCTTCACCCCTCTGGTGCAGAAGATGTCCTTGTGCAGGATGGGAATGCCGGTAAGGGGGCCGGCATCGCCGGCGCGGATGCGCTGGTCGGCCTCGGCTGCCGCCGCCAGGGCCTGCTCTTCGGCCAGGGTCACCACGGAATTGAGTTCACCGTCGAACCGGCGGATGCGGTCCAGGAAATGACGGGTCAGTTCCTCGCTGCTGTAATCACCCGCCGCCAGCCCGGCAGACAGCTCGGCAATGGATTTCAGATGCAGCTCGCTCATCACTCGATCACCCTGGGCACCAGGTAGAGGCCGTTTTCCACGGCGGGAGCCACCGCCTGGTAGTCCTCGCGACGATTTTCCTCGGTCACCACATCCGGCCGCAGGCGCTGGGCCATGTCCAGGGGATGAGCCATGGGCACGATGTCACTGGTATCCAACTCGCTCATGCGTTCCACCAGGTCCAGGATACCCGACAGTTCGCCCTTCAGGGCATCCGCTTCGTCGGCGGTCACGGCAATGCGCGCCAGGTGGGCAATTTTCTCGACTTCTTCAGCGTCCAGACTCATCGATTTCCTTCCACGGCAAGGGCTTCAAAGGACGCAAAACTAGCACAAATCCCCGTGGATTTACATGCCGGAGGAGCAGGCCGTACCCGGCCCGGGAAAAAATTCCCGGCCGTGGTGGCGAACAGCCCACAGGATTACCGACAGCAAATCAATGAACTAGCCCCCGGTTTGATGCATCCCGCGGCATCCACCGCAAGACAGGCCTTGCCCAAAGGTGTCTTCAATTGATAGATTACCGCTCTTGATTCGGGAGTTTCCCCGGCACCCCCGTGCCTGCTTCCGGGCCTTTCCCAACTTGAGAACCGGCAACCAGACCGGCGCAATGGACTTACTCGATGCTATTCAGACGTCTTCGCGGTTTTTTTTCCAATGATCTTTCCATCGACCTGGGCACCGCCAACACCCTTATATACGCCAGGGATCGCGGCATCGTCCTGAACGAACCCTCGGTAGTGGCCATACGTGAAGACCGGGGCCGGGGCATGAAGGCCGTGGCCGCCGTAGGCGAGGATGCCAAGAAGATGCTGGGCCGCACCCCGGCCAACATCACCGCCATACGCCCCATGAAGGATGGCGTCATCGCCGACTTCACGGTCACGGAAAAGATGTTGCAGTACTTCATCCACAAGGTGCACGAGTCCCGCCTCATCCGCCCCAGCCCCCGGGTGCTGATCTGCGTGCCCTGCGGCTCCACCCAGGTGGAGCGCCGGGCCATCAAGGAATCGGCCGCCGGCGCCGGCGCCCGGGAGGTCTATCTCATCGAGGAGCCCATGGCCGCCGCCATCGGCGCCAGCCTGCCCGTGGACGAGGCCCGGGGCTCCATGATCCTGGACATCGGCGGGGGCACCTCCGAGGTGGCCATCATCTCCCTCAACGGCATCGTGTACGCCAATTCCGCGCGCATTGGCGGCGACAAGTTCGACGAGGCCATCATCAACTACGTGCGCCGCAACTACGGCAGCCTCATTGGAGAAGCCACGGCGGAACAGATCAAGCACCAGATCGCCACCGCCTGGCCGGGGAACGAAGTGCAGGAACTGGAGGTCAAAGGACGCAACCTGGCCGAAGGCATCCCGCGCAGCTTCACCCTGAACAGCAACGAAATCCTGGAAGCCCTGCAGGAGCCCCTGTCCGGTATCGTGGATGCCGTGCGCAAGGCCCTGGAGCAAACGCCGCCGGAACTGGGAGCCGACGTGGCCGAGCGGGGCATCGTGCTCACCGGCGGAGGTGCCCTGCTCAAGGGGCTGGACCGATTGCTGGAAGAAGAGACCGGCCTGCCGGTCATCGTCGCTGAGGATCCCATGACCTGCGTGGCCCGGGGCGGCGGCCGGGCCCTGGAGCTGATGGACGAGAAGGCCGGAGATTTCTTCAGCGTCGAATAACACATCTGGAGCAAGACAGGAACAGCGGTAAAGGAGCCCGGTCATCAAATTCATCTTTGCAGAAGGCCCGTCCCAGGGGGCGCGACTCATCGCCGCCATGATCCTGTCCATTCTGCTCATGGTGCTGGATCACCGTTTCCACCAGACCGAGACCCTGCGCAGCACCCTGTCCGTCCTCACCTATCCCATACAACTCCTGGCGGAAATTCCCAGCGACATCGGCCGCTGGACCATGGACGCCCTGCAAAGCCGGCATGAACTACAGGAAACCAATCACCGTCTGCTGCGGGAAAACCTGAAGCTGCATGCCGAGTTGCAACAGGTGGCGGCCCTGCAGGCCGAAAACGAACGGCTGCGGGATTTGCTGGGCTCCGCCTACAAGATTGGCAACCGGGTGCTGGTAGCGGAGCTGTCCGCCATGGATCTGGACCCCTTTCGCCAGCAGGTGAAGATAAACAAGGGCAGCCGTTCCGGCGTGTTCGAGGGCCAGGCGGTGCTGGATGCCCATGCCGTCATGGGCCAGGTCACCCATGTCAGTCCCATGACGGCCACCGTGCTGCTCATCACCGATGTGGAACACGCCCTGCCTGTGCAGGTGCTGCGTAACGGCCTACGCACCATCGCCGTGGGCAGCGGGCGCATCAACCGCCTGGAACTGCCCTACCTGCCCAACAACGCCGACATCCGCAATGATGACCTGCTGGTCACCTCCGGCCTGGGGGGCAAGTTCCCTCCGGGTTATCCCGTAGCCCGTATCGTCGAGGTAAAGCGCCAGCCCGGCAAGCCTTTCGCCACCGTGGTGGCCCAGCCCCTGGCCCAACTGGACCGCACCCGCGAGGTGCTGCTGGTATGGGAAATCAGCGTGCCACCCCAGTTCCCCGAGCAGGAAGACGCCACCGACATGCCCACTCTCCCGCGGCTGCCTGAAAACGAGGCTGAAGCCCCATGAGCCCGGAAGCGCCCCACGGCCGGATCGTCATCGCCGTCACCCTGCTGGTCAGCCTGGTGCTCAGCGTCATGCCCATGCCGGAGAACCTGCAGCATTACCGCCTGCAGTGGGCCGCGCTGGTGCTCATCTACTGGAGCATGGCCCTGCCCGAACGCGTGGGAGTGGGCGTGGCCTTCTTCACCGGCCTGCTGCTGGATATTCTCACCGGCACCCTCCTTGGCCAGCACGCCTTCGGCCTGTCAGTGGTGGGTTTTCTGACAGTAAAGACCCACAAGCGGGTACGGGTCTTTCCCCTGTGGCAGCAGTCCGTGTTCGTCACCCTGCTGCTGTTCATCGACCGCCTCCTGTTCTTCTGGGTGGACGGCACCATAGGACGACCCGCCGGCATGATCGAATCCTGGGTGGCGCCGCTCCTCGGGGGGCTGCTGTGGCCCTGGCTGTTCATCGTGTTCCGTGATCTCAGACGCCGCTTCCATGTCAGGTAACCTGGAATTCAAAAACTACCAGCAGGAAGGCCGCCTGTTCACCCGCCGGGCCATCATTGCCGGCCTGTTCGTGATCATCCTGCTTGGCAGCATCGTGGGGCGCATGATCTACCTGCAGATCATAGATCATCAGCATTTCACCACCCTGGCCCAGGACAACCGGGTCAAGCTGATTCCCCTGCCGCCTACCCGGGGACTGATCTACGACCGCCAGAACCGCCCCCTGGCCCTGAACCGCCCGGCCTTCAACCTGGAGATCGTTCCCGAGCTGGTGCCCGACATCGACCAGACACTGATCGACCTGGACTTGCTCCTGGGCATCAGCGAACAGGACAGGGAGCGCTTTCACAGGCTGCGGCGGCAGAAACGCCACTTCGAGAGCATCCCCATCAAGCTGGACATCACCCAGGAAGAAGCCGCCCTGTTCGCGGTCAATCGCCACAAGTTTCCCGGCGTTTCCATCAAGGCCCGTCTGACGCGCACCTACCCCATGAAGGAGATCATGGCCCACGTGGTGGGCTACGTGGGCCGCATCAGCCTGAAAGACCTGAAAACCATCGACGCTTCCAACTACGCCGGCACCACCTACATCGGCAAGACCGGGGTGGAACGCTCCTACGAAAACACCCTGCACGGCCAGGTGGGCATGCAGGAAGTGGAAGTCAATGCCCTGGGCAAGGCCGTGCGTGTGCTCCAGGAAACACCGCCGCGCCCGGGCCGCAGCCTGCGCCTGCATGTGGATGCAGCCCTGCAGAAGGTGGCTCTGGACGCTCTGGGCGACGTGAACGGCGCCGTGGTGGCCATCGATCCCAGGAACGGCGGCGTGCTGGCTCTGGCCAGCAAACCAGGCTACGACACCAATCCCTTCGTTGAAGGCATCAGCTCGAAGGCCTACAAGGCCCTGCGGGACGATCCAGACAAACCCCTGTACAACCGCGCCGTGCAGGGAACCTATCCTCCCGGCTCCACCATCAAGCCCTTCATGGGCCTGGCCGGCCTGGAGCTGGGCTTTCTGGATCTCAAGGAAAAGAAATACTGCCCCGGATTCTTCCAGCTTCCCGGCCACGATCACAAATACCGCGACTGGAAGAAGGGGGGGCACGGCCCCATGGACGTGGACGCCGCCATCACCCAGTCCTGTGACGTGTTCTTCTACCAGCTTGCCCATGAAATCGGCATCGACAAGTTGCAGCAATACCTGAAGCAGTTCCGCTTCGGCGAAAAGACGGGCATCGATCTGGTCGGCGAGCGCAAGGGCATACGCCCTTCCCGGGAATGGAAACGCCGGCGCTACAAGCAGGTATGGTTTCCCGGGGAGACGGTCATCATCGGCATCGGTCAGGGCGCCTTCCAGACCACGCCCCTGCAGCTGGCAGCCGCCACGGCGGCCATTGCCAACGGCGGCCACTATCATGAACCCCGGCTGGTGGCCGAAGTGCTGGATGAAGCCAGCGGCGAGGTGACCCCCGAACCGGGGAAGACCCACGAGATCCCGGTGCGCAACCCCTCGGACTGGGACAAGATCCGCGACGCCATGGTGCATGTGGTGGAAGCCCCCCGCGGCACCGCCCGGCGCATCAGGAACGAACATTACCGCATTGCCGGCAAGACCGGCACCGCCCAGGTGTTCACCGTGGCCCAGGACGCGGAATACGATGAAGAAACCGTGGCGGAAAAGATGCGCGACCACGCCCTGTTCATCGCCTACGCGCCGGTGGAGGATCCGCAAATCGCCGTTGCCGTGATCGTGGAAAACGGGGGCCACGGCGGCGCCACCGCGGCCCCCGTGGCAAAGAAGGTCATGGACGCCTGGCTGCTGGGCACCACGGCTACCGAATCCGAAGGAGAAAACCAGTGAACCCGGCTTCCCGTTCTCCCAGCGGCCTGCCGGCCAGCGAACCCGCCCGCCACCGGGGGCTGCTGGCGCGAATCCACCTGGACCTGCCCCTGCTCACCGGCCTGCTGCTGCTCAGCGGCTACGGCCTGGTTATTCTTTATTCCGCCAGCGGCCAGGACCTGCACCAGGTGGAGAAGCAGGCCCTGCGCCTGCTCATCGCCTTCGGCGCCATGTTCTTCCTCGCCCAGATCCCGCCCCAGAGCCTGCGCCGCTGGAGCCCCTGGCTGTACGGCATCGGGGTCAGCCTGCTCATTGCCGTGCTGGTGATGGGCGTCATGGGGAAAGGGGCCCAGCGCTGGCTGGATCTTGGCTTCATGCGCTTCCAGCCGTCCGAGCTGGTGAAACTGGCCGCGCCCATGATGCTGGCCTGGTTCCTGTCCAGCAAGCCCCTGCCCCCAAACTGGAAACAGATCATATTCAGCCTGGTGCTGCTGGCCATTCCCGTGCTGCTCATAGCCAAGCAGCCCGATCTGGGCACCGCCATCCTGGTGGCCAGCAGCGGCCTGTTCGTGCTGTTTCTCGCCGGTATCAGCTGGCGGCTGATCATCGGCCTGGGCCTGCTGGCGGCAGCCGCGGCGCCGGCCATCTGGTATCTCATGCACGATTACCAGCGGCGCCGGGTGCTCACCTTCCTCAATCCGGAAAGCGATCCCCTGGGCTCCGGCTATCACATCATCCAGTCCAAGATCGCCATCGGCTCCGGGGGGATTTACGGCAAGGGCTGGCTCAACGGCACCCAGTCCCAGCTGGAATTCCTGCCGGAACGGCACACGGATTTCATCTTCGCGGTGTTGGGCGAAGAGTTTGGTTTCATCGGCATCCTGGTTCTGCTGGCCATCTTCCTGTTCATCATTCTGCGTGGCCTGTACATGGCCTCGCAGGCCCAGGACAGCTACAGCCGCCTGCTGGCGGGAGCACTTGTGCTGGTTTTCTTTGTCTATCTCTTCGTCAACATGGGCATGGTCAGCGGCATACTGCCGGTGGTGGGCGTACCCCTGCCCCTGGTCAGCTATGGCGGCACTTCTCTGGTGACCCTGATGGCCGGTTTCGGTATGCTCATGTCCATACACACTCACAGGAAACTGGTGCCCAAATGAAAATCCTTTCCCTGCTGCTGTTCCTGTTTGGCCTTTCCGTGGCGGCACGGGCCGCCGACCCGGTGGAGACCTTCATCGAGCGCATGAGCAATACCCATGGCTTCGATGCCACCGAGCTGCGCAAGGTGCTCGGGCAGGCGCGGAAGCGCCAGGACATCATCGATCGCATGAACAAGCCGGCGGAACGCACCCTGAACTGGGGCCAGTACCGCGGGATTTTTCTCAAGGAGAAGCGCATCGCCCAGGGCGCGGAATTCTGGAAGCGCAACCAGGCCGCCCTGGAGAAGGCCGAGCAGACCTATGGTGTGCCGCCCCAGTACATCGTCGCCATCATTGGCGTGGAAACCTTCTACGGCCGTATCACCGGCAAGGACAGGGTACTGGACGCCCTCTATACCCTGGCCTTCCACTATCCCAAGCGCAGCAGGTTCTTCACATCCGAACTGGAAAAATTCCTCATCCTGGCCCGCGAGGAAGGGCTGGACCCCGCCAAACCCATGGGATCCTACGCCGGGGCCATGGGGCTGGGACAGTTCATGCCCAGCAGCTATCTGGCCTATGCCGTGGATTTCGACGGCGACGGCAAGCGCGACATCTGGAACAACGAGACCGACGCCATCGGCAGTGTGGCCAATTATTTTGCCCGTCATGGCTGGAAGGCCGGCCTGCCGGTCACCACGCCGGTATCCGGCGTCAAGAACAGTCACGACAGCTTCCTGGACGCGGGACTGAAGCCGAAGTTCACCCTGGGCGAGTTGCGCAAGGCAGGCATGAGCATCGACCCCGCCCTGGGCGACGACCTGGCCACGGCCCTGATACGACTGGTGACGGAAAAGGGGCCCGAGTACTGGGCGGGGCTGAACAATTTCTATGTCATCACCCGCTACAACCACAGCGAACTCTACGCCATGGCCGTTTACCAGTTGGGTGAAAGGATTCGTGAAGCCCGGAAGCAGTGATTTTCTGCTCCCGGGCCTGCTGCTGGCCCTGACAGCCTGGCTGGGAGCCTGTAGCATCAGAACCCATGAGTTCCCGGACGAGGACTACGGACCGGAAGTGCCGGTGGATGTCAGCCAGGTACCGGACGCCGTTCCACGGAACGTTCCCTACAGCAAGTATGGCAACCCGGACAGCTATACCGTACGGGGCGTCACCTACCACGTAATGAAGGACGCCCGGGGTTACCGGGAAAGGGGCCTGGCTTCCTGGTACGGGCTCAAGTTCCATGGCAGACGCACATCCAGCGGCGAACCCTATGACATGTACGCCATGACCGCCGCCCACAAGACCCTGCCCCTGCCCACCTGGGTACGGGTCACCAACCTGGACAATGGCAGATCCGTGGTGGTGAAGGTGAACGACCGCGGCCCTTTCCACGCGGGACGCATCATAGACCTGTCCTACGCGGCAGCATCCAAGCTTGGTGTGCTGGGCCGCGGCACCGCCCCGGTGGAAGTGGAAGCCATCGTGGTGGACGAAGCGGATGGCGGGCTCCCCGCGAAACCGCCGGAGCACGCCTACCCCTTGTGGATACAGGCCGGCGCCTTCAGCAGCCGGCGGAATGCCCGTCAGCTACTGCATCGACTGGAGCAGGCGGGCATCCCGGGGCGAATGAAGATCGAGGAAAAACTGTCGGGCCCTGTCCACAAGGTATGGCTGGGCCCGGTGCGGAATGCCGCCCAGCTGGAACGGATCACCCAACAACTGCCCCGCTGGGGCATTCGCCAATACCACGTAGTACAATAGCGACAAGCCCATTCAAGCCATGAACCCGATGAAATCATTCCTTGCCCTGTTCTGCTGTCTGTTTCTTGCCGGCCAGCTCATGGCCGCTCCCGTGGCCGCGCCGCCGCAGATCGCGGCCACCGGCCATCTTCTCATGGACTTCCACAGCGGCAAGGTACTGGCGGAAAACAACGCGGACAAGCGCCTGGAGCCCGCCAGCCTGACCAAGATCATGACCGCCTACACGGTATTCAAGGAGCTGGAGGCCGGCAACATCAGTCTCAACGACCAGGTACTGGTGAGCAAGAAGGCCTGGAAAACCCCCGGCTCGCGCATGTTCATCGAGGTGGGCAAGCAGGTGTCCGTGGACGATCTCATCCATGGAATGATAATCGCCTCGGGCAACGACGCCTGCGTGGCCCTGGCGGAACACATCGCCGGCAGCGAGGAAGCCTTCGCCATCCTCATGAACAAGCACGCCGTGGAACTGGGCATGGAAAACACCCACTTCATGAATTCCACCGGCCTCCCGGCCACCGATCACTACACCACCCCGGAAGACATCCTCAAGGTCACCCGGGCGGTAATCGCCGAGTTTCCCCAGTTCTATCCCCTGTATTCCATCCGGGAGTACACCTACAACGGCATCACCCAGAAGAACCGCAACCGCCTGCTGTGGCGCGATCCCAGCGTGGACGGCGTGAAGACCGGACATACGGAAGCGGCCGGCTACTGCCTGGTCACCTCCGCCAAGCGGGAAAACATGCGCCTCATGTCCGTGGTCATGGGCACCAGGAGCGACGAAGCCCGGGCCAGGGAAAGCCAGACCCTGCTCAATTTCGGTTTCCGCTTCTACCAGACCCACAGGCTGTACGACGCGGGAGAAACCCTCAAGACCATCCGCGTATGGAAGGGTGAGGTGGAGAACCTGGGCCTGGGCGTGGAAGAGGATCTTTATGTCACCATTCCCCGAGGCAGTTACGACAAGCTCAAGGCCCGGGTGCAGATCCGGGACAGCGTCATGGCTCCCGTCAGGCAGGGGCAGAAGCTGGGCACCATCACCCTGGAACACGATGGAGAAGTCATCAAGGAAATTCCCCTGATCGCCCTGCGCGGCGTGCGCGAAGGCGGATTCTTCCACAACATCGTGGACAGCATGCTGATGATCTTCGAGTAACGGACATGAGCCGGCTTCTCTATCTGAATGGCGAATTCATTGCCGAAGACCAGGCGCGCATTTCGGTCATGGACCGGGGCTTTCTCTTTGGCGACGGCGTGTACGAGGTCATTCCCGCCTATGCGGGCCTGCCTTTCCGCCTGCGCGAACACCTGGATCGTCTGAACAATTCCCTGGCCGCCATCCGCATGGCGCCCCCCCTGGATCATGAACAGTGGTCGAAGATCCTGCACAGGCTGCTGGAACAACGCGGCAGCGAGGATCAGCAGATCTACCTGCAGGTGACCCGCGGCGCCTACGGCAAGCGCCTGCATGCCATCCCGGAGCAGGTGAAGCCCACAGTGCTGGCCATGGCCGGCCCCATCAACCGGCGTGATCCGGACCTGGTGGCCCGGGGCCTGTCCGTCATCACCCTGGAAGACATCCGCTGGAAACGTTGTGACATCAAGGCCATTACCCTGCTGGCCAATATTCTCGCCCAGAGCCAGGCCCGGGAAGAAGGCGCCGACGAAGCCATACTGGTGCGCGACGGACTGGCCAACGAAGGCACGGCATCCAACCTGTTCATGGTGAAGGACGGCCTGGTCATCACACCACCCAAGAGCCCTCACCTGCTGCCGGGCATCACC
>CAZWRE010000102.1:0-63755 GCA_964636335.1 uncultured Sedimenticola sp.
GCCTACCCAGCTTTCCTCGGCGCGGGGCATGCCATTCAACTTGACGACTACATGGTATTGCAAACCAAAACCGTTGAGTTCCGCGCCCTTCAGTCTCAGCACAACCTGGGACAGGCCGGTTTCCGCAACATCGACAAGAGATACATCCAGGGAAACCGAACCAAAGGTGGAGTGCCCTCCAATCAGGTAGCTCCAGTACCAGTAATCCTGATCCTGATTATCCGCAATGACAGCAAAAGGCTCCGCATCTTCCTCGAATACCCGTGTTTCCGGGAAGATCTGCCTGCCACCCGCTTCCCGCGCGTTATTGCTTCTGCGACTCATGCGCAGACCAGCAGTCGGTTCCAGCCAATACACGTTGTCCAGGGTGAAGGGACTATCCAGTCCCCGCCCATAAAAATAGAGCCCAGGCCGGGCAGGCACGGTTGTCCAGGCAATTTCATTGCCTCTGTTGCTCAGCCGAAACCGCCCACTGTCCAAGCGAGCGGAAACCTCTTCAATACTCATGCCCAGCTTCGCAGCAATAGTTGAGACATCGACGTAATATAATCCGTCAGCCTGAATCCCAATCTTGAGAGTTCCAGCAGAAGCCGTGATCTGTTGCTGGGTCGGTATTCGCTGTGCGACGGAAGCTTCTCCGGAAGCTGTCTGCTGGTGGGACTGGCGATAATATCCCCTGATCATCAATTGGGCGGACAACTCCGGCGTTATCGCGGGTTCGACATGCTGCTGACCGGCGGAAGCATTCTGCTCCACCACAAGCTCCGCGTGAATGCGGCTGCGCCCCCCCATGGTCAGCTCCACCAGGCGGAACAATCCTTCCGCGCCAGTATTGTCCAGGTACAGATAACTGCCACCCTGGCCCGCCATTGTTGCGGGAACCGGCTCATCGTTAACGCGTACAAAACGGCCCTTTTCGACATCGAAACGTTCCAGTACGTAACCCAGGGTTCCGACTTCCGATTCGCTGCGCCAGGAAAACACACGCCCTATGTCGGTCTGGAAAATCCTGAACCCGGTAACAACGGCATCTGTAAATGTAGGGTCGTATTCATAAGCGCCAATATCACAATTTGCGCCGCCGGAAGAGTCCGGCCGCGCCGCCGTGCGCTGATCACTGTCCAGGGGCGCCGTTCCACACCCCAGGGTGCCCGACGGCACCTGATCGTATGCAAGGGTATCCGTGTTATCGATGGCATGATTCAGAGTGGAACCGCCATTGTAGGCCAGTGGATCCAGGCCGATGGTCACGTTCTGCAGGCTGGTAGCCGCCGTGAAGCCGCAACCCGTACCCCCGGCACGATTGTAGCCGCGATCCCTGAAGGCACCGCCACAACCGGCATTGAGAATACTGGCACCCACCCCTGTACCACCATCGAAATTACCATTGTAACTACCACCAACATTATTGTTGAACGTGGTAAACAGTACATCGACATCCCCCGCGCCATAGGTGTAACCATACAATCCGGGACCGTCGCCATTATTGGCGGAAAAGGTGCTGTTGCGAATCACGACATGGCCGCCATCCACATCCACGCCCGCGCCTACCGGGGCATAGGCGTTGGTATTGTCGGTTATCAGACAACCATTCATGAACAGCGTGGACCCCTGCCGGTTACCCATTCCTCCAGCCGCATAATCAGTACCCACATTCCCGGTGATGGTGCAGTACTCCAGCGTCAGGTCGCCTCGATTGTGAATCGCACCACCGACATAGGCGAGACTGCTCCTGCCATTCTGAAACTGGATATAGCGCAGGGTTGCGGACACTCCGGGCAAAATCTCGATGATGCGGGTAGCCCCGCCGCCGTCGATGCGCGTGCCATCGTCATTGCCTCCTTCTCCCACGATAAGCACATCCGCTTCCACATCCAGATCGAAGTTCGAGCGATCGTCGGTTCCGGAGGTACGGGTGATCGTGTAGAGACCACTGGGAATCTGGATGGTATCATTGCTGCCATATGCGCCTGTTGCCGTACAACCCCTTTGATCGGAACCGAGCCTGACCGAGTCCAGTGCTTCGCGAATGGAGCAACTGCCGCCGGTGTTCCACTCGTCCACAAGGGTATCAACAGTTATGGTTGCCGCGCCGGCTACACCCCCAACAAGCAGGCCGCTCAATCCCAACAGGTACCATAGTTGGCGAATCCAAGGAGATGGTGTTTTCTGTTCTTGCATGGGTCATACGTCGTTGGAGAAACGATAACTTCATATAGTATATAGACTTTTGCTACGGTCTTCCCACTATCCACAAAGCGTAGAGGATTTTCTGCGCAAATACCACAGCCGTCGAGAAATACGGTCATTCCTGAAAGAATACACACTGTGCTCCCGACCGGCCACATCGGCCTACAGATCAGGAATCACGACGGCAACCATCAAGCCCAGGTACTCTTTCACGACCCGTGTTGTCTGGTTCAGGGATCCGACAACAGGAAGCCAGTCAAGTAGTGTGCGCGGCGCCTCCACCACCTGGTAGTCCGTCGCGGCCGGGAGCACCTCGAAGCCCTGCCGCTCAAACTCCAGCTTCGCCCGGCGCATGTGGTAAGCCGAGGTGACGAGCAGGATACTGCGCACCTGCCGGTCACGGAGAACAGCGGCCGAGTAGCGGGCGTTCTGGCGGGTGTTGCGGCTGCGATCCTCCAGCAGCAGGACTTCATCGGGGATACCCATAGCAAGCAGCATGTGCTTCATGGAAAGCGCTTCCGCTTCGTAGCCGGGGGCATTACCTCCAGTGAGCAGCAATACGGGCGCCTTGCCGGCACGATAAAGCGCAGCGGCATGGAACAGACGGTCAACGCTGCCGGAAAGATCCGGCAGGTCCGCGCCAGGCACTACACCACGGGTCATTCCCCCAAGCAACACAATCACATCGGCCCGAGGGGCAAGAGCCGCCGGCACCGGCGGCCATTCATCTTCCAGCGTGGATATGGCCCAGTCGGAAAAACGGGGCATGGAGCACAACCACAGCAGGGCCACGGAAAAGATCACCAGCAAGGACGCCGTCCGTCTTCGGCCCAGCCACGAAAGCAGCCGGGACAGGAGCAACAGCACGATGGAAAGCCCCAGTGGATAAGCAAATAGCGACAGTAGCTTGATCGTCAGGTAGCTCATGATTCAATACACCAGAAACCTCCGCCTGAACACTTGGTCGCGGGATGCCAAGATCACCTCCCCACCAGTATGCGCAATCCCTGCAACATGCGTTTCAGATAGAGCCAGGGCAACGACAGCCTGTTTGTCGAGGCGTAGCGCCAACGCATGTAGGCCGGCGGCGGAAAAAGATTCTGGGCAATGAACCGCACCCCTTCCTTCCATGACATGCCCCCCAGTTCCCGGCGAACGAACCCCCGAATGCCGGCCTGGCGTCCAGACCGCAGGTACCCGCGTATTTCCGATCCGCCTGTCAACGGACACATGGCTTCCAATGGTGGTGGCAGCGCGGTACCGAACCAGTGCCGGGTTACGGCAAAGGCATCCCCGCACAGGCCCTCAATATCCAGTTCACGCACCAAAACACAGAAACGCGCTGTTTCCTCTTCATTCAGTGCACCCGCCAGCAGGTGGATGTCATACAGCCATATCAACCTGTCGCCACTGTGAGAATAGTGCCCCGCACGATGCATGCAGGCCAACACCAGGGCATCGACAGGTTCCAGCGTGCGGGCATGCTCTCCCATGGCGTGAACCTCGACAGCCCGCGCGGACAGGTGCTCATGACTGAAAACCCGGGCAAACTGCCGGTCATTGTTGCTGATGCGCCAGTGCAGATCATAGTTGCATTCCACACCAGCCCCACCAAGTTTGAGCCAGCTCATCTGTGCGCTGATCTGGTCCACATCGGCCTCATACAGCGGCTGGAAGCCCAGTTCCCTCATCAACGCTGCCGCGACCTCCTTCTGCGATTCGGGAACCAGAAGATCCGTGTCACAGCGGGGCCGCAGCCCGGCTCGGGGATAATGCATATGGGAAAGCGCGGCGCCTTTCAGCAACAGGGGCCGGATGCCCTTCTCCTCGAACGCTCCAAGCAGGATCTCCAGATCCGCATCCCGGGCCATTTCCACAGCCGCCTCCCTGAGCGCCCGCCGGCGCAGCGCCTTCAGCACCGGCACGGGCCAGTCTGGCGGACGACCGGCCTGGTTCAGCTTGAACCAGAGCAAAGGCGCCATACCCTGGGCATCCAGATCTTCCAGAAAACGCTGATTCGACAGGAACGCACCGGGCCAATCCGGCGACTCTCCTCGCCACAGCCCCCGCAGAAGATCCGCTGTTGCCGCTGATATGCTGTCCAGCCTCATGGTAGCAGACCCAGTTCCCGGTACACCTGGTCGGTAAGTGAAAAAACGATCTTCTGATCAAATTCACGCAACACCTTCTCCCGGCCCGCCTTGCCGAATTCCCGGCACTTGTCGGGATGATCAAGAAGATATTCGATGGCTCGGGCCAGGGCACCGGCATCCCCCACGGGCACCAGCAGGCCGTTGACGCCATCATCCACCACTTCCCGGCACCCCGGCGCATCCGTGGTGACAATGGGCAGTTCCATGGCCGCGGCTTCTATCAGCCCACGAGGCACTCCTTCGCGATAACTGGGCAGCACCATGAGATCCACTTCCCGCATGAGATACTGAAGATCATCGACATGGCCCAATACCTTCATCACTCCGGTGAGCTGCCATACACGTATATCGTCTTCCTCCACGGCGCTTGGATTGCCGGGATCGGTTGCACCAGCAAGCAGGAACTCTATCCGGTCTGCATGAATCGCCAGTTTCTCTGCTGCATCGGCATATTCACGAATTCCCTTTTCCCAGAGCAGCCGCGCCGCCAACAGCACCCGAAAGCGCGGGCCCCGTTTGTGGCGGGTGGGCACAAACACCTCCGTATCCACCCCTGAGCTTTTGATAAGATGAATGTGATTTGGGTTGATAAGCCCGAAATCCACGAACAACTGACGATCATCGGGATTCTGCACGACCAGCCGGCTGTGGCTGCCACGCAGGGCGGACTTCAGCAGATGCTTGACCAATGGCCTGAGCAGGCGCGCCCGGCGGGTCTTGCTCACGAACACATGACCCAACCCGGTCACCGCATGAATACGACAACGAATGCCGGTTGCGCGAGCCGCCAGGCCACCATAAATCACCGCCTTGATGGTGAAATTATGCACCGCGTCCGGATGTTCTCGGCGAAACACATCCCGAATGAATTTCAGGAGTTTCAGTTCACGAACCGGATTGAGACTGCGCCTTTCCATGGGCAGGGGAATCCATCGAAAGCCTTCCTGTTCCAGACGTGCGCCATAGTCACCAGGCGGCGACATCATTACCACTTCCACACCCCGCGCCGCCAGGTGATGGGCAAGATCCAGGCGGAAGTTGTACAGATACCAGTCGGTATTGGCGAAAAAGATGACTTTCATGACGATGATTGTCACCCAGGACGGAACATACCGCCAGCGGAAGGCACCTGCGTGTTGGCGAGCCTTCCCGTGCTATTCGAAGAGAATATTCCGGTAGGGCAGCCAGAATACAGCATGAGCGGCGTAATTGAGCCATACATGAAGTACCATTGCATAACCCAGGATCAATCCAAGAACCACCGTGGGCTGGCGCAGTTTCCTGCGCAGGAGAAAAGGAAGCCGGGCAAAGACCACCACCTGCAGGGGCGTGAGGTACAGGGCTATCCGGTCAACGGCGGTGGAGGCAAACCCCACCAGAAACACGCTGACGATGGCCCCCAGCGCCATCCAGAACCATAACAGGGCATTGGGATAGAATCTTTTCCACTGTTTCCAGTTGA
Organism: uncultured Sedimenticola sp.; assembly: GCA_964636335.1. GTDB lineage: Bacteria > Pseudomonadota > Gammaproteobacteria > Chromatiales > Chromatiaceae > Thiolapillus. Next base: position 5,806 of record CAZWRE010000102.1, read on the forward strand.
AAAGCAGAAATACGGCGGGAACCAGGTTCATCATCACCCGTATGCGCGCTCCTTCGGACTGCATCTGCTGCTCTACATAGGTATCCCACAATTTTTCCTGTTCCGGTGCGACAAACGCGTCCCAGAGGCCATAGCCGATCAACGCCACAGCAACGATCCTCAACAACCAGCCCTTGCTGTACAGAAAAATACCCAGCGGAATCATGATAATCGCGGTCTTGTGAAACAGGGTTGCGGCCACAATGAACAGTACATAGGGAATGAACCTGCCACGCTCCAGAAAGGTCAGGGCCCAGAAGATGAACCCCAGAGCGACACTCTGCCGCGTGTAACCCATGGCTACCACGATTATCAGGTAGGGCACCGCCACGGCGAATGCCAACCAGGGCCGGGACTGGGCACGACAGAACACGATCAGTCCGCTGGTGAAGATCAGCCCGCTCATCAGGTTGACCCCGTAGATATCCCAGCCCATCCGGACCGCCAGCCGATTCAGGAACACATATCCAGGATCACCACTGGAGACGGGATCCAGCAGGGAGGAACCGATCTCCCGGGAATAGTGCAGCAGATAGGTATCCCAGTCACCACCCACCTGATGACGGAATCCGATGAGCACCGCGAACAATGCTCCCAAGGCGATCCATGGCATCCAGCCAAGACGCAAGGGCCGCCTTCCCGTCAACAGGGAGGGGATAGCGGGAACAAGATACATCAGCCAGTAGGGCCACATGAATCAGCCGGCCTCCTGCTGCCTGTCCAGCCAGGCCTGGAACATCAGCACAGGCCACAAGGCATGTTCATGATTCCGACGCCGTGCGAGATGCTCCTGCCAGCACTGCCTGACGGAATGAACGTGAAACCATCCTTCCCGTTCAAGGCGGTTGGCCTCCAGCAACGTCTCTGCCCAATCCCGCAAGGGACCCCGCAACCATTGTCCAAGGGGAACTCCAAAGCCCTGCTTGGGACGTTCGATCAGTTCCCTTGGGACATACCTGTACAGAATCTGGCGTAGAGCCCACTTGCCCTGCCCGTTACGGATCTTCATGTTCAGGGGAAGCCGCCATGCCTGTTCCACCACGCGATAATCCAGAAAAGGCATGCGGGTTTCCAGACTCACGGCCATGGCCGCCCGGTCCACCTTGGTGAGAATATCATCGGGCAGATAGGTCATGGCATCCAGGTACATCATGCGTTGTTCCGCTTGCTCCAGTTCCGGCCAGTCATTTCTGAGCCGCAGCAAGGTATCCGGCTCGTTTCCATCGATCACGACGGCAGCGGGATTCCGCCACTGGGACACCATGGCCAGGTAAAGCTCATCCATGTCCTCCACCGAATCCAGAACCGTTGCCAATTTCTGAAACTTTTCACCAAGCAGGGAAACCCCCATGCGTCCGGCCAACCACCTGGTCAACCGCCGGTCATCATCCAATCCGACCGATCCGGCAGACAACAGGCGCAACAATGGCCGCCTCGCCACACGGGGAATACGGGAAAACATCTTCCAGATACCCGGTGCCCGGAGATAGCGATTGTAACCGCCGAACAGTTCATCTCCTCCATCACCAGACAAGGCGACCGTCACATGCTGCCTTGTCATTTGAGCCACCAGAAATGTCGGGATCTGCGAGGAATCTCCAAATGGTTCATCATAAATTTCCGGAAGCCGGGATACCACTTCCATGGCTTGGACCGAACTCACGCGCAATTCAGTATGACGGGTGCCCAGGTGTTGGGCAATCGCCCGGGCATGGGGCGCCTCATCATAGGCTTCTTCCTCAAAACCAATACTGAAGGTCTGCACGGGAACAGTGCTGTTGCGTTGCATCAACGCCGTGACCAGGGAAGAGTCGATCCCTCCAGACAGGAAACTCCCCAGGGGAACATCCGCCACAGACTGCAGATGAACCGACTCCGCCAGGGTGGCTTCCAGTTCCTTCAGCATGTCGGCCTCCCTGTGTTCACCACAAGCCACTCCCGAGGTCACGACATCCTTCAGGGACCAGTAGCGGTGCAAGCGAATCCCCTGAGCCTGGAAAGGCGCCCGAAGCACACCGTTCGGCGCATTGGCGGCGGCCGCCCTGTCGATAGTCAGCAGGCACCCCGGCTCCAGTTTATGGATCCCCGCATAAATGGACCAGGGCGCAGGCATGCAGGCATGACGAAGGTACAGGCAGAGGGCATCCCGGGAGATACCATTGGAAAACCCGGGGATCTGTCGGAAAGCCTTGAGTTCGGAGGCAAAGGCAAAACCTCCACCAGTCCACCCATAGTAGAGCGGTTTTTCTCCCATGCGATCCCGGGCGAGCAGGAGCCTCTCCCGTTTTCTGTCCCAGACCGCCAGGGCAAACATGCCCACTAACTTGTTCAGCGTCGCCTGCAATCCCCACGCCGATATACAGGCAAGCAGGGTCTCGGTATCCGAATGTCCCTTCCAGGCAAACTCTCTCTTCAGCCTGCGCCGAAGCAGCAAGTGGTTGTAGATCTCGCCATTGAACACCAATACATAACGTCCACAGGCGGACAGCATGGGCTGTTTACCTGCTGGCGAGCGATCCACGATAGCCAGCCGCCGGTGCGCAAGCGCCACTTCCCGTTCCGGCTCACTCCAGACGCCCTGGTCATCCGGCCCCCGGTGACCAAGCACTGCCGCCATTCCAGCCGCACATGCTGAAATGGATTGTCCTGCCCTCCTCCCAAGATATCCCGCTATCCCGCACATATGGATCGAAGTTTACCGCCATGTTCCGCATACCCCGCGGAAAAAGACACTACACCAGCCTCACTGGCACAACAACCCGGCACATAACCACCCTGTTTCACAACAGGCTCCGGATGAGAGACAAGTATTCCGGCCATCTGGCCTGCAGGCTGTAGCTCTGCTCCACCAACCGCCGTCCCGCCTGCCCCAGGTCCTTCCTGCGGGACGGGTTGCGCTGCAATGCCCTGAGCGCTTCTATCCAGTCAGCCGTATCGCGGGCGGAAATACCGGTTTGCCCACCGCAGAGCAACTCCTCATTGACCCCGACCGGTGAAGCAACCACTGGAATGCCGCATGCCATGTACTGGATGAGCTTCAATCCGCATTTTCCCCGGGCCCATGGTGTATCAGGCAGAGGCATGATCCCCACATGGAAGGATTGCAGACACGCCACTTCGCTTTCCTCGTTCCATGGCAGGACTTCGACGGGCACACCGGGCAGATCCACGTCTCCGGCACCCACCAGCCGCACCCGCACATCACCATCGATGCAGACATCCCTCAGGGCGGGAGCAATGTCATCCAGGTAACCGGCTGTCGCGGGTGACCCGATCCAGCCTATGGTGAATGTCGGGCTGTCTGTCGCTTCCACGGGATAACGATCCAGATCCACCACGGTGGGAATCATTTCCACCCGTCGTGCTCCGGCCTCCCTTGCATAATCGGCCAGGTACCGGTTCCCGGCAATCACAGCCCTGGCGCCGCGCATGACAGCGGCTATTTTCCCCCCAAGCATCCTGCGCACGACAATCCGGCGGTGACTGTCATATTGATGAAACAGCGCATCATCGTAATCAACGATATACGGGATCCCCAAACGCTGTAACAGTCTTTCAATGAACGGAGGGAAAAAGGGAAGCAACTCATACTCGATAACCAGCAAATCGAAACGGCGGCAAGAAAGAAGCGCTCTCAAGCGTCTCCAGAAAGCCGCCATGAAATCAGCCGGTTTTCCCCTTCCCAGAACATATCGGTTGTGGAGATAGTCGTCATCGAATAGCGGTGACACTTGGCAGGCATACCCCGCCTGTTCCAGATACGGCAGATATTGATAGACCCGATACCTGCTACTGGCGCCGGCGGAAGAATACTTGGTCAAGAACAGGATACGGAGAGCAGGCCCGTTCGTGGTCTGTGCGGAATGGGAATTCAAATGCCCACTTCTCCAAGCGCCCGCCCATAGAGTTCAAGAAGACCTTCCCGAAATACATGGGGAGAAAACCGGGTACGTACATGCCTGCTGGCTGCCTGTCCCATTTCCCGGGCTTTTGCCGGATCATCCAGCAGGCACCTCATGGCCCGTTTTGTCGCTTCCCTGTCCCCAACAGGCACTAAAAGGCCGGTCTGGCCGTCCAGAATGATCTCCTCGGGGCCGCCGGATCGGGTGGCGACAACCGGGATACCATGAAAACAGGCCTCCAGGACGGTCAGTGAAAAGGATTCCGATTCGGAAAGATTCAACGCCATGCAACTTTGCCGGTAAATAAGGCCCGGATCCTCGGCAAAACCATGAAACCGGACGCGATGCCCCCGGGGATGACTTTGAGCCATTTCCCGTAGCCGATCCCGATACGCCATGTTCTTGCGCAACCCCATGTCACCACCATGAAAATGAAGACTTGCATCCGGATAGTCGTCTGCTATGTCGAGAAAGGCGCGAAGCGCCAGATCCTGGCCCTTTCCCTGTATGTAATTGCCGACAAGCACCAGACGCCGCTCACCCTCTTCACATCCCGGTTCCGTGGAAGGCGGACTGTCTTCCAACGGAACCGGGTCGTAAACAACCCGGCTTCTGCGGGCCAGTGAAGCCGGCAGTCCTTGCTGAATGAATCTGGAAACCGCCACCACTTCCCTGGACAACCTGCCCCCCAGGTCAAGCCAGATCCGGGGCAACAAGCCACCAAACCTTCCAGGCTCCATGCGTACCCAGGTAAGCATTGGCCCTCGATGACCAAGAAGCCGGGCCCCAACCCCCTGCATGAGGTAAAAGTCGTTTACCTGCAACAGGCAACCAGGGTATCTATCGAGAACCCGTTTGAGCTTCCAGGATGAATGGAACAGCATGGGCAGATAGCGCAGCACACTCGAAACAGAGCGGCGCAGTGGCTTCATGGGAAGATAATACACCTCGCTGAAAACCTCCAGATAACGCCCTGGAATACGGCTGCCTGCCGGCAGAGCCAGACACACATCAAGATCATTGCCCAGTATGCGGGCGGTATTTCGCGCACAGATGAAAGCCCCGGTAACATCCATTGATGGATCAAGAATAACCAGCACCCTGGGTGGGCCGTTCACGAACTCAGAGCTCATCTATCAAGCGAAGCCAATGCCGCCCTATGATATTCTGATCAAATTGCCACATGCGTGACTGATTCCTTTCTGCCTGCTTCCTGTCTCTCTTGCTCTCTGTCAAGGCTGAAACCAGCACATCCACCCAGTCTTCCTCGTGTTGCAAGCGGTCTATTCGAGGCATCAGGGTTCCATAATCAACCCGCATGGGCTTGTTTGCAACATATGGTTTGCACGATTCGTCCGGCTGCTCGCAGAGCACCGCTCGGGCTCCCCATGGCGCATCGTTAGCGACAACGGGAATACCCGATGCCAGGGCTTCAATGAGGACATTGGGCAAGCCTTCCGTAAGCGAGCTCAACACAAACACCCGGGCTTCATGAAACAGGCGAACAGGATTTTTCCTGTATCCTGTAAACAGGACAGCCGCATCCTTGATGTCTTTTTCGGATTGAGCCGCCTTTAATCCCAAGGAGCGACATAATGACATCAACGAGTCAAGTTGTGGCCCGTCTCCAATAAGGACCAGTCTTGCTTCCGGAATTACAGCCCTGACTTTCGCAAATACCCTGATCAGGTGGTCAAAGCCCTTTTCCGGCGACATCCTTCCAGCCGAAACGACAACGGGTGCCTTATTGCCATTGTCGAATTTTTCACCAGACCGCTCACAAGCCATGTTTGCCATCTGGTGGGCATCAATCATAGGGGGAATAACCATTGTCCTTCCCCGAATAACCGGCTTCAGAACCCCTCCGGTTTCACATGCTACTCCCTTGGAAACCATCACGGCCCGATCTGAAAGCAGGCAGACAAGCGGGTCGATAATCCACAGATACAAATATCTACTGATGGCGCCAAGATTGGGATCATATTTCCTGGAGCCTTGCATGGAAACCACATTTCTTGTCGGCCCGCCGGAAAGCACATTCAGAATATTCGCACCTGTAAGGAAACTGATGGTGACAGCCGAATCCGATTTCAGTGAGCGAAGAAGCCGCCAGCGTCTTGCCCACCGTTTCATCATACCTGGCTCCGCAACCCGATCCAGCTCCACTATCTGAAATGGGTGGTTTTCATCAATGGCAGCATATCCCCCACGAGCATACTGCCTTTGAAAAACGACAACTTTCACCTCGTGACGACCAGACAAATGCTTGGCAACCCGCACCAATGACTTTTCTGCTCCTCCATACCCCAGTTCAGGGATCAACATCAGTATCTTCTTTCTGTTGCGCATCACCCAAAAGCACCATTCGCCAACAACATTTCGGCCTCCAGCAAATGCCGGTTACTGGCCACATCTTCTCGCAGGACAGGGCGCGGACACCCCGCTACCGCATCGATGGCAGCCGCCAAAGCCGGATATTCAATACCCGCGAGCGGCAATAACCTGGTACTGCCGGGCAAGCGCTCATGTACAGCAGCCAGTTTCGGCTCAATGCCGAGCGCCACGGCAGGCACCCCAAGCACCACACTGCACATGACCCCATGAGCCCGGCTGCTGACGACAGCGTCCTGTTCGCCCAACCGTCGGCAATAAGCATCAAAAGACCAATACATGGGATTCCATACCACAGGTTCGTAGTCACGAATCAACTCCACCAGTCGCCCGTCCGTTCGTTCATCGAACACGAACAGCGTCAACTCGAATTCCTGCCGTAACCGGGGCAGCAGTTTCATCATCCCCCGCAGGTATTTCTCGCCCCCATCGTAGGGCCAGTCTCGCAACACCACACCCAGCTTCGTCTTTGCCGATTCCCTCCGCATCCCATTGGCAATATCATCCGGAACCCAGTACTCATCCAGAAAGCAGAGGTCTCCCCCTTCCACCACCTTGTCCTGTATGCCAAGCTCTTTCAGCCTCTCCACGCTTTCCGCATCCCGGACGACCAGGCTGTCAAAGTCCAGCAGGACAGGCAGGTCCCTTCGCAATTTGGCCGAGCCTCTGGCATATCGGCCCACCCCGAGGCCCCATCCCAGGCGTCGGCAAGCCTTCAGGTGCTGTTTTCCCAGAAGCTTGCGCACCCCAACATCCATGCGGGCATAGCGCCTGGCCCCCAACATGCCGATCAGGGAGTTGAGGATACGATCAAACCAGCCGTAGTTGCCAAAATCGAAGAATGTTCCTCCACCACCATGCACGATGAGATCAAAGCTTCCCTTATCCCCGGGAGCCAATATCTCCACATCCTCGCCAAGCAGGGTCCCCAGGTAATCATCCTGGTAGCCATCACACAACACGCTGATGTGCGCATCAGGCCACCGGTTTCGACACACGCCGTGGGTCACCTTCAGCAGCACATCATCACCAAAATTTGCCTTGCCGTAGTATCCGGTCAACAACACCTGCACGAGCACTCTCCTTGCTTCATGAACCCCGGACACTTGTTTCGACAGCCGGACATAACCTTCACTTCCGGGAGGACTCACCACACAGGCGCGTCATCTTCCCCTCCAGGCGTTCAACACATGACCGCGCGAAATACTGCGGTGGCAGTTCCTTCGGCGCACCCGGAACCACTTGTCCACCGGCCTGTTTCTGCCCGAGCAACCGTAACAGCAGATCCTTCAGTCCGGCCTTGTCATCCGGCGAAATCGCCCAGCCATATCCCTGCTCACACAGCCTCCATGTTTCGGAGCCTTCGGGAGTGATGGCAACAAACGGCTTTCCGGCATGGATGTAGTCCAGTACCTTGGATGGCAGGAAGCACTTCAACAGGGGATTCTCCCCATCAGGCTCGAACGACAGCATCACATCAGCGCCTGCCTGAAGCTTCAACACATCATCATAGTCCCTCCTCCCCAGCAATGAGACGCCTGGAAGCCCGGCATCGCCAATCATCCGTGCAATGCCCTCTGAAACATTTCCCACGAACTGCAACTCCACGGCCTGATGAAAGCGGGAGTCATCGCGTGCCAATTCATCCAGCGCATCGAGCAACAAGCGGGGATCCCTGTTCCCATACAGGGCGCCGGTATACAGCAGCTTGAGGTTCCGGCTGGTGACCTTGGCCTTCCTCTCGCCCCCCCCTTGGCCTTTCACGGGCATGACATTGGGAGAAACAAACAGTTTTTCCCCAAACTCGGGATACTTTTCCCGGTAGAAATCCATCAGGCATTCCGTAGTGACAGATATTCCGTCCGCCGCGAGGAAACAGGAATATTCCTGTTCATTCTCCCTTTCACTTCTGAACGCCAGGTAGGGATTATCCAGCCAGGGGTCACTGAGATGCATGATCCAGGGAACACGCAGACGCTGCTTCAATGCCCTGGCAAGCAGGGCGGAGCTGAAAGGCAGAGACCGGGAATAGATAATATCCGGCTGCCTGGATAAATGGCGGATGATTGATGACGCCATGCCGGTTATCCAGAAAAAAGTATCGGGACGGGCCCATCGTCGGGCATATCGTGATGCCAGCAATCGACCAGATAACCGATGCAGGGGCAACCTGAGCACCAGCCTTTCCATGTCGTCCCACCCTGCATCCAGGCTCGGATCATTGACAATCCAGCCCCTTTCCTCCGGAGTGGTGACCAGGATGACCTGGTGTTTTCTCTTCAGCTCCGCCAGGTAGCGCCCGACCTGCATGGCTTCCGCCGAGTTCTTTGGCGGTGCATTGGGTGATACCAGGAGAATCCTCACCGGAAACACCTGTCTCGGCAAGAACGCATCAGGTACATAAATCACCCATTTTCACGAAGACATATATTGCCTGGTACTTCCACGCCTGCCGACTCTCCAGAACGAACCCTCCGTCCCGAAACATACGGACGATTTTTTCATCGGAGTAATGATTCACCCAACCATTTCGTTTCCTGGTCACATAGTCCGATACCACGTCAGTAGTCGAATATGATGCAAGAATGTATTGTGTCTTTCCGCCAATGTGATCCAGCAGCCGAGGAATATCATTTATGTACTCAAGAACCCCTGAAAACACCACGTGGGTATAGGTTCCTTCCAGGTTTGGCATACATCGATTGAGATCGCAGACGATGGTGTCCTCGCTCCTGCTGACGATATCCGAGGGCTGATAGACACATCCATCGGGCAAGTAATCCTTCAAGACAAGATTGGCCGCACCAAACTCCAGCACCCTTGATCCCTCCGGAATGAGCCCCGCGATCAATATCGTTCTGCTGTCCCACTCGGATGACAGGCTGGACTTGTCCGACCAGCGATCAGCTCCATACCTGACCCGAGTCAACTGCTGAAGAAACAGCACCGGATGGCTGAGTATGCTCTTGATCTTGACAAGTGAGTAAGGGATTTTCATTGTTGTATTCAAACAACCTGTCTAAGATGCTTGAAGCATTTCTTCAGGTGTGCCCCGGGCGACGATTTCACCAGCTTCCAGCCTGTAGATACGATCACAGTGCTGCACTGTGGTCCAGCGATGGGCCACGATGATCATGGTTTTCACCCCTTTCAATCTCTCGATTTCCTCCACGATCTCTCTTTCGGTTTCGTTGTCCAGGGCGCTGGTAGCCTCATCCATGACCAGTACATCCCGCCCATGATAGAAGGACCGGGCCATGGCGACGCGCTGTCGCTGTCCGCCGGAAAGTCGTATGCCCCGATCTCCAAGCATGGTTTCCACACCTTCGGGAAGCTGCTCCAGCAGCCCCATCAGCCGCGCCTGGCGCAATGATTCCAGCAGGCGTTCTTCATCGATATCATCCCGCTCCACACCCAGCGCCACGTTTTCCTTCAGGCTGGCGTCAATGAGAAATACTTCCTGGGGAAGATAGGCTACCTGCCTGCGCCAGGATGCCATGCACTCGGGCAATGTTATCCCATTGCAGACAATCGTTCCCTCCTGGGGCTCCAACAATCCCAGGAGCACATCCACGAGAGTGGTCTTGCCAGACCCGGACGCACCAATGAAACCGATGGCCTCGCCTGCCTTCAATTCAAGAGTGATGTCATTGAGCGCCGGGGCCTTTGCATCGGGATAGGTAAACCGCACCTTGCTCAATGAAAGCGACTTGAAGCTGTCCCGGGGCGCATCTCCGGCCCGATCTGCTGGAGGAGAAGACAGCGTAAGTACATGCCGCAGATCCTCATATAACTGGGCGACGGGCTTGCGGTTGAAGCGTAGCTGCAGCAGCCCGTTGGAAAACAGGCTGATCATGGGCAACAGCCGCAGGGCCGCTACACCAAACAGGGCCAGCAGGGGTGCAAGCTCATGCAGGTCGCCGTCAAGCACCAGGGTGACAATCACCAGCAGAACGATGAAACCGATGAGTAGCAGTTCCAGCAGGTAGCGCGGAGCGGTGGAAATGATCTGGTTGCGAGTCGCATAGGCCGCATAGTCTTTGGCGCCCTGATGCACCAGGGTATGGAAATACGCCTCCTTGCCGAGTACACGAATCTCCTTCAAGCCCGCAATGCCTTCATTGACACCCTTGACGATTTTTTTCAGTGCATCGTTGGCCTGCTGACCCAGGGCATCAAGCTCTCCCCGAAACAGACGGTCATACAGGAAAGCCATGCCGCCAAAAAGCCCGACCATGAGCAACAGGGCCAGCAGGTTGGACCAGGCAAGAAAACCAATGATGACCAGTGCTACCACTCCATCGGAGAACATGCGTAGCAGGGGCATGACCACACCATTGGCATATTGCGCAGTGAGCTGCTGAATGCTGTGTACGTACTCGGAGCTGTTCCGTCCCAGGTACTCGGTATATGGCATGTTCTGGTAAGCACGCATGAGGGTTGAACGCAACCGGGTCTGCTGATTGAGACCAAAACGGATGATATTGCGGTTGATCCAGATGGAGGCCGCAGCCTTCACCAGAAAGATGCCTACAAGTGCGCCCCCAAAGACAACCAGCAGGGTTTTCTGATCCCTGGGCAATCCTGTCATGTCCACGACACGTCCCAGCATGCCATCCATGGCATCGGGGTCCAGAATCAGTGACACATAGGGCGCAATCAGTCCCAGCCCCGCGAGGTCCAGCACGGACAGGGAAAGAAACAGCACTGCCATCCACGGCAGCCGGGCCCGGTCTTCACCCAGCAGGTAAAGAATTTCGTGCAGGTACTGTTTCATGCCACCCCAATCTTTCTCACCCGAGATCTCAGCCGTAGTAAGACCTGTACCAGGCCACGAACTTTCCCAGTCCTTCCTCGACAGTGGTGGACGGGTTGAAGTCCACAGCCTCACGCAAGGCGTTGGCATTTGCGTAGGCGGCCATCATGTCGCCATTTCGCATGGGCATTTCCAACTCCAAGTCGCCCTTCCAGCACCCGGATGAAATCCAGCGGCTGCGCCATGTCGCTGTTGCCGATGTTGAAGATGCGACAGAGTGCATGGTTGGTGGTGGAATCGGGATCATCCCCGCTCCAGACCATATTGCCTTCCGGCGGCCTGCCAGAGAGACATCATGGCAATGGTGTAAATCATCCACCCCGACGACTTTATCGCCTCGCGCCAGCAAAGAGATAGCAAGCTCGTTGCCAATGAAACCGGCAACGCCCGTGATGAGTGTTTTCATGACCATGTCTTGACCGAATTCGGAAAAACAGGAAATGCTGCCGACAGGAAGATGGATATTCATCAGGGTCTTGCCATGCCATAGCTCGTACAGATAAGAATAACGCCCCGCCTGAGGGCCTCAACCTTGTTCCCATCGATATCCACGCAGAGCACATCGTTGCCTACTTCTGCCAGGCAGGCGCCGGTAACCAGGCCGACATAACCGGTTCCGAAAATACTTATCTTCATGTGTCTTTCCGCATTGCCTCCACAGGCATTACCAGTCGTTCATGGATACCTGGTCACGCGGCTTGCGAACCACCGGAACCGGCACGACAGGCGTCTTCATTCGTTTGGTTCTCACGCGCTTGCGGGCCTTTTCCCTGATCTCCCGTTCCTCGGTATTCTCACGAAGAAACACTCCCAGAAGAAAAGCAAACCAGATGGCATTGGCCGGCTTGTGGAGATTGAAGTCCACCAGGGAATGCAACAACATCAGCAACAGGCCGATACCCGCACCCACCTGCACGTAACGGAAGGTTCGCCAGCGGCCCTTGATCCATACCGTCATCCACCCCCTGAAATACACATACAACCCGGCCAGAATCAGAACCAGGGCAATGATTCCACCATCGAAAATCCACTCCAGATAGTCACTGTGCGCATGATTGACGAAAGCATCCAAGTCAGCAGGCTGGTAAGAGGGATAAATATGCGGATAGGTGCCAGCCCCGCTACCCACGGGAAAGTTGTCCAGCGCTCCCCTCAGGCTGCTGCCATAAATTTCCCAGCGCATGTCTTCCATGGGATCCATGGAAAACCTGTCCAGGATGGGAGCCAAGCCGATTTCCGCCGTCAACACCATGATCACCGCCAGCAGGGTTCCATAGGTTCCGTACACGTTGCTTCCTCCCAGGCGCCTTGCAAAGGCAATCAGCACCAGGAAAAGACCAACCATGGACAAGGCAATGCCTGCTCTGGAACGGGTGAACACCAGAGCCAGCAACACCAGCACGCCCACCAGGGCGTAGATGATGGCCTGATGCCCTTTCAATGTGTGCAGAAAACTCACGCGCCTGCGCCAGCGCCCTCTCCTTGGAGAGTCGAAGCGGTGCTTTCCCACCGTCGCCGCCAGCAGGGCCAGGGCTACAGGGAAGACCATCTCCAGGAAACCGGCCAGGTGATCCTTGTTGAGATAGGTGCCCGCCGCTGCATGGATGCCCCATTCGTTGGGAATGTACAGGGCTTCCCCCATGCTGCCTCCATACTGCATCAGGCTGAGAACAGACTGGAACACGGCCATGCCCAACATGAGATAAACCAGCTTCATCACCTTGTCACGGGGCATGCCGCTCACGGCCAGGAACACCACGATGGGCGGCAACAGCGCCCACAGGGCGGCTTCCGTATCATGCGGCACCAGGCTGATGCTGCGCCACTGCTCCAGGGACAATCCCGCCGCCTGGTAAACCTGCTGCAAGAAATCCCGCCCCGGAAAGGAAAGCAGAATATCCATGGGCAAAGCCAGCAGCCCCAGCACCGGAAGCATGAACAAGGCGGAGGCCAGTGCCAGGTGGCTGATCCTGATGAGGGAAAGCTGCTCAGGCCGCATGAACAGGATCATGATCACGAGCAGCGCCACCAGTTCCAGCACCAGAAGAGGCAAGGGCAGATTCCCAGCGCGAAACAGGGGGGCAAAAAAAAGCATGAACAGCAGCAGCCAGAAGACACCGCGATCCTGACGAGGTTCGTGGTCCATTTCGATCAGGGGCTTACCGGGGGGGGAGGATTGTTGGGGGGATTGTTGGGGCGGGAACCGAACACCACGCCCGTGCCGATGAAGGTGCCGATATCACCGAGCGTCATATTGCCAAACACCGCTGGCGTGCATCCCACAGCCGAGGTGGCAGCCAGAGGGCAATTGGCCGCGTCAATATCAACAACGCGATGTCCATTCCAGGCTTTATCACAACCATTGAAATAGAGAATCTCCGCACGGGAACCTTCCGCGATCTCCAGTTTCCAGCCATCCTTCAGCCTGTAACCCTCGGTAACGGGAGAAAACCCGCCGCCCTTGTCCACCAATACCTTCCCTTCCACCTTGCGCAGCTCCGCAACCGGACAGGCATCCCGCCTGACCTCCACCAGAACGTTCCCCTTGTGCGTGGTAACGCAGGCGCCCTGATAGCTGATCTCCGCCTCGCCATCGAGCTTGATCTCATCTCCCTCTTCGAGGATCTGCCCCTCCTTCGCTGCAATATATTGGCCATCCCTGCGCACCAGGGCCGAACCGACAAGCTGGGTCAGCACGATATCCTCCCCGCCGCCCGCGCCCCCCCTTCCGAGGCAGGGCGTCCACATGGCCGCCAGCTTGTTGCAGGCATCGGCATTTACATCGATGATCTTGGCGCCCTCCCAGGTGATATCGCAGTCATTGTCGAACACCACGCGAGCCTTGGAATTCTCCATGATCATCAGGCGATCGCCGTCTTTCAGCCGCCGGCCGGCCTTGACCGGAAGATACCTGTCACCCTGGAACAGCAACACTTCTCCTTCCACTTCCAGCAACACCGCATTATGCCCATCCTTGGCCCGGGCGCCGCCGGAAAACAGCAACGCCGCAAGGACGGCAAGCAGTATGGGCATCATTTTTTGCATAGAAGTCATAACCGACAAACTGTTACGGAATGTTTCCACGGAAAGACCGAGTCTGCAACCGGCCACGGATGCCGAGAGGCGAGATCAGCAAACAATCCCATGAAAACCAACGGATTTACTTTCAATCCTAACATTTTTCTTTAAGTGCTCCCAGAAGCATTTTCTTCCACGAATGCACCAACGCAAATCTGCTCTTCCGCCCCGGTTGCGCCGGGTGGTGCTTCAGATTCCCCTACCCCATCCGACACACCGGCCTCCCGTCATTACGGGGAGAGCTTGCGTATGGAAACCCGGTCGAACCATACCTCGCCCTGCACCACCGGAAGCTCGGCTCCCGCATCACTGATCTCCAGGCGCAGCACCTGGCCCCGGCAGTCACGCGAATCCGGCACCTCGAACCGGAACTGCTGCATCTCCCAGTCGCTGGCTCCCACCAGCGGCGACGAAGCACCAAGAACCCGCCCGTTCTCTTCGGCACAACGCACCACCCATTGCAGACCCGTGGGGATACGCAGACGATCGACCCGTGCGCGCAGTTGCAGCAGGTAGTGCCCCTTGCCCAGCAGCAGGTACTGGTGGACCTGATGAACCGGAGTAGGCTCACCCCTGTAGAGGATGTGCAGGCTCTTCTCTCCTTCCCCGCCATAAGTGTGCTTGCGGCGGATGATCCAGGCCTTGTGCTCCGGGAAATGCCAGAAAAACCCCCCTTCCCCCGGTGGAAGTTCAAATCCCCCATCGAACACGCTGCCCAGGTAGCGCCGCTGTTCCTTGTCCAGTCCATTGATCCATACCAGGTAGGCCTCCGGCCACTGTTGCTCCTTCTGCAAGCGTTCCACCAACAGGGCACGCTCCCTGGCGGACAGGGGGACTTCCGTCCCGTGCCGCAAGGTGGCCACGTTCATCACCGTTTCCAGCTTGCTGGCATTACCGGCCAGGTAGGCAAAGAAATCATCCCACCAGGATGGCGGTGACTGCATGAGTTCCCTGAAAACTCCCAGCGTCGACGGGTTTTCCGCCAGGCGTGCGAGCAGCGGGTAGATATACCTGCCCTGGTTCCTGTCCAGCTCCAGCACCGCGGCCCAGTTGGTCAGCGCCCGATCCAGTTGACCGCGCGCCACCCAGTAGTCGGCGGCGCGCAGGCGCACGCTCTTGCTGGCTGGCATGCGCGCAACGGCCAGTTCGATCAACCGGTCAGCCTGACCGGTCCGCCCCGACTGCATCAGCAATCTGGCCAGTGATTCCATGGGATCGGCATCCCCCGGATTCAGGGCTATGGACTGGCGCAGGAATTCTTCGGATCTTTCCGGGTCCGTTTCCATGAGGGCATGCCCTCTGAGATACAGCGCACGGGGCTGGCTGCCGTTCCACAGCAGGGCGCTGTCGGCCGCCTGCTGGTCACCCAGCCTGGCCTTGCGGGCGTAATGATCACTCATGCCGATAACAAGAATACGCCAGGCCACGAGCAGGCCCATGGTAAGTATCAGCAGGGAAAACGCCCGGCGCTTCATCTTGGACATCACTGTACCCTCGCCTGAATGTTGTGCCGCATGCTGGCGATATACAGGCGCCGGCCCTTGGGCACCAGGTCGAGAATCATGTCTCCCCGGAAACGGGTCTCCCTGCCATCCACGGCCGATTCCACCCACGCGGCAATCCGCGCCCAGGCCCGGTATCCACGGCCGGCCAGGGGAACGATCTTCAGTTGCTCCAGCTTGAATTCTCTGCTCGAGGTGGCCTCGAACATGCGCCTGTAGCCCTGCCCTATCTGCTCCCGGCCGTGATTGCCATTGACTTCACCATCCAGGGTGAACAGCCTTACCAGCCCTTCCAGGTCACCTTTCTCCCATGCCCGGATATACCGCATGAGCAGGAACTCGGGCTCCATGGTCATGGCATCGCTCCCCGAAGCGGCAGCAGCCTTTGCGGTATGGGCAACTTCGGGCAGCCTGTCCACCTGCAACGGCCGCATGCCATCGAAAGACATGACGGGTGGTTCTTCAGGGCCGGGATCGACCTTCACGGGAGACACGACCGCGACATCGAGATGCGCGGCTCCGGCTGTATCTCTCTGCTCATCTCCCTGCTCATGAGCCGGCGCCGGTTGCGCATGCGCGGCTGCCGTGATGCTCTCGTCCCTGCTGTTCTTCACCGCCACGGAAGCTGGCGGCAGCCCGGCATGCGACCCGGCCGAAATCCGGGCTGTGTCGACCACCGGCCCCCGGATTACAGGAAGCGGCGGCTCCGGAATCATTGGATTGGCCGGCACCCTGTCCGCCACTTCCGCGCCCGCTTCCCGCAGACCAGCATCCGTCAGCATCAGGCGGGTGGAGGGGCCGCTGTTCATAACCACCAGCAGTATCAGCACCAGAACCAAGACAATGGTCAGCCACACGAAAGCACGAGGGTTACGTTGCAAGGGAGCAATTCTGTAGAGGGCATCCGTAGGCCGGGGCGACACCTTTACCGATGGTCTGCGGCGCACTCCCGCTGCGGGCTGCCGCCTGGCACACCGCCTCGAATTCTTTTGCAATCGCTCATCGTAGGCCCTTCGCCTTTCCGGCCGTTTCAGATCGGCATAGGCGGTATTCAGGCATCGCACCGCCTGCTCCACCCATTGCTCGGAGCGGGTGATGCGATCCGGATGAAACAGGCCGATGAGCGTCCGGTAGCGCTGGCGGATGGTTTCGGCACTGGCATCCATGGGCAGGCCAAGCACGCGGTAATGATCGTTGCCCGGCGCAAAAAGGCGCTGTCGGATAAAGGCATAGGCGGCCGAGCCCAGTTCTTCCACACTGCTTCCCAGTTGTTGCGCCAACGGAGACAGGCGCTCATCGGGGCGCGCCAGGCGATTGAGAAAATCACCCAGGTCGTCTGGTGGCCGCAATACGCCGTATGCCGCTGCACCAGCCCCTTCCCGATACAGCGCCAGCAACTCTGCATAGAAGTTGTCCAGTTCCTGTTCCATCAAGATCCAGCCGGCTCCTCAGGACGCCAGCCTGGGGTGGTCCGCGGATTCATCAGCATCGTAGCTGTAGTAGTTGTAATGATACTGATAGTCGTAACCATAGCCGCTCCTGCCCTGGCCATACTTGACCAGCAGGACGCCAAGCACATGGGCATGGGCATGGCGCAGGCGTTGCACCGAACCCTTGAGCGCCCCGCTGCGGGTGACACCGGCATCCACAACCATGATGCTGGCACTGGCCATATTGGCCAATATCAGGGCATCCGCCAAACCGAGCACGGGCGGGCCATCAAGAATGACCACATCAAATTTGTCCGCCGCCGTATCCAGAAACTCGGCCATCCTGTTGCTGTCCAGAAGCTCCGCGGGATTGGGCGGCAGGGGACCCGTGGTGAGCACGTAAAGACCATCCACCACGCCTGTCTGGATGATTTCACCAGGCCTGTGGTCACCGACCAGGTAGTTGGTAAGGCCCACCTCGTTGGAGAGCGCCAGCTCGTTGTGCAGGGAAGGATTGCGCAGGTCACAGTCCACCAGGAGAACATTGGACCCCGCCTGCACATAGGTCAGGGCCAGGCTGATGGCGGAAGTGGTCTTGCCCTCCCCCGCGATGGAGCTCGCCATATGCAGTATCTTCGGCGTGCCGGTCTCGGAAGAGAAAGCCAGGGTAGTGCGGCACGATCGGTAGGCTTCGGCAATGGCGGACTTGGGTTCCGCCCAGGTCTTGAGAGCAATGGATTCGGTTTCATCCTGCAGGTGCACCTCCGGCACCACACCAACCATGGGCAAGCCAGTGAGCTTCTCCACATCCGCCGAGGACTTGATGGTGTCATCCAGGTGCTCGAACAGGAAAGCCAGGCCAATGCCACCGAGCAGGCCGATGACCAGCGCGATCTGTAGATTGCGCTTGAGGCTGGGCTTGTAGGGCGCAGCGGACACTTCCCCCTTGTCGATGATGGAAATGTTGTTGCTGCCCACGCCGGCGGCCACGCCGACTTCCTTGATGCGTTGTAACAGGCCGTTGTACAGCTCCCGGTTGGTCTCCACATCACGCTTCAGGGCCTGGTAATCCGTACTCTTGCGTTGCAGTTCCAGGATCTGCCCCTTCACATCAGCCATGCGTGCCTGCAGCATGGCCTGTTCGCGCACGGCGGCCTGGTAGCGGGACTTCACCGAGGACTGCAGATCAGCCGTTTCCTCGGCGATCTTTCGCTTCAGGCCGTCGATCTGATCCTGGAGGCGTTTCATGGCAGGGTATTCCGGCTTGTAGACATTCAGCTTGTCCTGGTATTCGGCCTCCAGATCCGCCAGTTTTTCCTTGTAAGTGGCGATGACTTCGCTATCCGAGACCCGGTCAAATCCCCTGGCGCCACTGGCCTGCATTTCCTGGTAACTGGATTCCGCCTTGATGCGCTCCGCCTCCACCTCGGTAAGCCTGGAATTGAGCGCCTGCAACTTCTGCATGAGTATGCTCTGCTTGGAATCCAGATCCACGATTTCCCGCTGACTGGCATACTCCACCAACCGGCGTTCCGATTCTTCAAGGTTGGCGCGTACCTGCTTGATGCGGTCCGAGAGGAATTCCTTGGCATAGGACGAATTCTCGAAACGTCGTTCCATGGTCATGTCGATGAAGCTCTTGGCCAGGGTATTGACCACGCGGGCCGCAAGCTGGGGATTGGGGCTGTCATAACTCACCACCACCAGGCGGGAGTTCTTCACCGGCGTAACGGTCAGATTGGCCAGTAACAGTTTCTCCAGGCCGCTGCTGTCTTCACTTTGCTTTTCTCCCGAGGAGGCTGCGGTTTTCGGCTGCGGAGAAAAGAAATCCTTCAGCTCCCGGAAAAAGGAAGGTTTCTCCTTCGCCCTGAACTGGTCGGAAGATTCCAGGCCAAGCTGTTCTATGACGCGCTTCGCCAGACCCCGGCTCTTGAGCAACTGGTACTGGGTCTCGTAGAAATCGAAACTATAGGCCGCCTCCCGGGGCGTCACTCCCTCGAAATTGACCACCCGAGCCGCTTCCCTGTCGATCTGGAGCTTTACGCTGCTGCGATAGACCGGTGTCTGCAGGGATGTGGCAATGGCGCTGGCCACCAGGGCAATGACGACAAACAGGATGATGGTGAACTTGTGACGGACGATGACCGCCCAGTATTCCTTCAGATCCAGGCCGTCCTCTTCCTCCTGTCCCACCGCGCCTGGCTGGAAGCGCTCATAGAGAGAAAGCTCCTGTTCTTCCTCGGACAGGGCCAGGGAACGTCGGGATGAAAGTCGGCGTGGTTCCGGTTTCATGGACATGGTGTTCAGAAAAGCACCGACCAGCCCACGAAGCTCGTGAGGGTTTCCGAGAACAGCTTCCAGGCAGCCTTGCTGCCGCTGCGATTGACCACGATGATGTCACCATTCTGCAGCACGGGATCAACCTGCTGCCCCGCCCGCACCTTGCGGTAGGAAAGAATATACCCCGTGGTCTTGCCGTTTTCCGTGCGGAAGATGGCTACCTCGTCGAAATCAGCCAGCCTGTCCATGCCCTTGGCATTGGCGATAGCCTGCAGGAAAGTGGTTTTTCCCTTGAGGGGAAACACGCCGGGATTCTTGACCCAGCCTTCCACGGTGATCTTCTGGCTTTCATATTCCTTGACGAAAACAGTGACATGGGGATCCTGCAGGTATTTTTCCCGCAGAACCTTTTCTATCCGGCGTTCTGCCTCCCGGGCAGTAAGCCCCGCCACCTTTACCGGCCCGATGAGCGGCAGGGAAGCATAGCCCTCGGTGTTCACCCGGGTTTCACGGCTGAGTTCCTCTGCCTGAAAGACTTCCACTTCGATGAGATCCAGCGGACCTATGCGGTATTCATAGGTCCGTGAATCCGGTTGTCCCGGCGCCTGGTCGAGCAAAAAGTCGCCGCCGGGCTGTCCCCCGGAGACCGGGACGGAACCCCCATCCGGCCTCAGATCACCGAGCACGTCCTCGGCATCCGCAACCACCGGCAGGAACATCATCAGGCAAAAAATGGCGGCAATCAGCTTCAATTCAGGTTCTCTTTGCGGAACACGTGAAACAACAAATGATTTTACCATGCAATCCGGGCATCCACCGGCCTCCCGAAGAAACCCTGGCTCCGGGCCCCGCACACGGCCTTGACAGGCTCCTGTCCCGCATCCGCGGACCAGGAAGTCCGTCAACCGGAAACGCCCTTGCGCCCCACGAGACGCCGAAACAGGCCCGGTCCTTTTTCTTTCCTGCAGTTCGTCACGGCATCCAGCCCGGGCGGCTGCGGTACTTCGGCAGGGTCGCCATTTCTCCAGATGACCGCGGGCCGGTCATGCACCAGACGACGCGCCTCTTCGGCGCCGACGAGACGCGCTGCCGCGGTTTCACCTTCGGACAGCAACGGGGGACGATTGCGCAGGTTGTGGGCATCCGTGGCCAGCAGATGCACCACACCTTCGTCGAGCATGCGTTCCGCCCAGTACCTGGGAGCGTTGCCAAAACGGCCCGTCAGACTTCCCGCCGTGATCTGCAGCCAGGCGCCTCCCCGCGCCACCGACATGAACTCATCGTAATGTTCTTCCAGCCAACTGAGCCGTTCGGGATGCGTAATCACCGGTACGAAACCGGCACTCAGGGCATCCGCCATGAAACGGGAAAAATTGACCAGGGGCACATGGTGCGGTGGTTCGAACAGAAAATAGCGTGACCCGTTGATGGTGGGGAAAGCTCCCGACCGCAGGCCACCCAGGAGTTCCGGCACTACCTGTATATCCGCCCCATACCCCAGCTCCAGGGCAATCCCTTGCTCATCCAGCAGATTACGGAACGTCTGCAGGGCACTGGCTATGCCGACGGCATCGTTCTCGAATAGTCCGGGGTAGATATGCGGCGTGCAGACAAGATGGGTGATGCCATCAGCAATGGCCATGCGCGCCATGTCCACGGCCATTTCCGGGGTCCTGGCACCGTCATCCACACCCGGCAGCATGTGGCAATGCACATCATACACTGGCACCACCTCCCGCCCTGCCCCGCACCTGGCGATGATCACGTACCCCGCGCAGCGTCTTCATCAGCTTCCAGGCGCGGTTCATGCCCTGGAAATACATCGTGAACAGCAGCAGGAATCCATAGAACATATAAGATTCCGGAACCCCCAACCATTCCCCCCCAAGTCCGATGACCGTGAGCAGCAGGCTGACCCCCAGCATGATGAGCACCGTGGTCCTCACCGAAAAGCCGGCAAGCAGCAGGATGTGGTGGAAATGCTCCCGGTCCGGGGCGAAGGGAGAACGCCCGCGCCTGATCCGGCGCACCATGATGGCCACCGTATCCATGATGGGCAGACCGAACAGCCACACAGCCGTGATGGGACGCAACTGCGCAGCGGGCTCCTGGGTAAGCCGCACCAGGAACCAGGCTGCGGCCAGGCCAAGAAACAACGCTCCCGCATCTCCCAGGAAGACCGAGGCGGGCCGGTACTCGCGGAAACGGAAATTCAACAGCAGAAAGCCCGCCAGGACGCCGCAGATCACCGAAAGGATCAGGGCATCCTCGAACCGCCCTCCCTGAACCGTAACCAGCAGCAGGGCGGAGAAAAAGAGCAGCAGCACCCCGCCGGACAGACCATCCAGCCCATCCATCATGTTGGTGGCATTGATGACCCCCACCACGCAGAAGATACTGAAGGGTACGGCCAGCCAGCCCAATCCAATTTCCATGCCGCCACCAACGAGAGACCCGAGATGCTCCAGGCGGGCACCGCCCCAGAGCACGATGATGAGCGCGGCCCCTGCCTGGGCAATGAAACGCGTGGATGGCGGTGTTTCCTGGAAGTCATCCAGCAGACCAATGATGAAGACGAGTGCACTGGCAAGAAAGAAGGAGCGCCACTGGCCCAGGGGAACGTCCAGCGTCAGCACCAGCAGCATGAAGGCGCAGAATATGGCCACCCCCCCGGTCAGGGGCGTCGCTTTACGATGCTGCTTGCGCCCGCCGGGACAGTCAACCAGCCCGATGCGACGCGCCAGGGGGTTGACCAGGATTATCAGGCCGGCGGTTACCGCGGCTGCTACAGCAAAAACAATGATCATTCGACAGCAACAGGCTCTGTACAGGAATTGAAGAAACCACCCTGGCATGCGGCCACTGCGGCCTCCAAACCTCCCTGTACCGCCATTAAAACAAGCTGGCGAAGAAAAGTCATGCTATTTCATGCACATACTACGCCGGTTGAAGCAGAATCATCGCTACTGAAGGAAGCCCTGAACAACCCCGGACATAGTCTTGAATAGTAGAAAGCGTCGGGCTTTGTGTACAATATCCAATTCGACAGAAATTACAAAGGCACAAAATGGGTTTTCTCCAGAGCAAGAAGATTCTCGTTACCGGCATTGCCAGCAACCGTTCCATCGCCTATGGCGTGGCCAGAGCCATGCACCGCGAGGGGGCCGAACTGGCTTTCACCTACCAGAACGACAAACTGCGGGAGCGCGTGGAAAAATTTGCCGGGGAATTCGGTTCCGACATCTGTCTTCCCCTGGATGTCAGTAGTGATGATTCCATCAGCGCCCTGTTCATGGAGCTGGGAAACCGCTGGGACGGGCTGGACGGCCTGGTGCATTCCATCGGCTTTGCCCCCCGGGGTCAGCTGGAAGGCAGTTTCGTGGATTCGGTTACCCGGGAAGGTTTCCTCACCGCCCATGATATCAGCGCCTACAGTTTCGCCGCCCTGGCCAAGGCGGCAAGACCCATGATGACGGGCCGCAACGCATCCCTGGTCACCATGAGCTACCTGGGAGCCATACGTGTGGTGCCAAGCTACAATGTCATGGGTGTTGCCAAGGCAGCCCTGGAGGCCACCACCCGTTACCTGGCGGATGCCCTGGGACCGGACGGTATCCGCGTCAATGCCGTATCGGCAGGCCCCATACGCACCCTGGCCGCATCCGGCATCAACAACTTCCGCTCCATGTTGGCCGAGGCCGAGAAGAAGACGCCGCTACGGCGCAATGTGACCATCGACGAGGTGGGAAACGCCACGGCTTTCCTGTGTTCGGATCTGGCTTCGGGGATTACCGGAGACGTGCTGTACGTGGATTCCGGGTATCACATCACCAGTTGATCCGCCGGCGTGGCCAGGGATGGCCAGCGGCGGACGGACAGGATCTTTCCCGGCAGGGACCATCAGACGCCAGATTAAAGAGACTACTGACTGGCGGTGGAAACTTCCACATCAGCCCTTTCGCGCAGATAGCGGCCCAGGATGTTGAACTGCAGTTCACCCTTGGATCGTGCCATTTCAGCCTTGGCCGCCTTGCGTGCGGCATCATCCAGTTTCGACGGATCACCATCGGTCACGCCCGTGACCGCCAGCAGGGCATAGTCGCCATTGCCCAGCTCCGCGCCACCGAAAGACGGCTTTCCTTCTTCCGGCCGCGGCAGGCCAAAAGCCTTGTCCCTTACCGCCTGGGGAAGCAGGGTGGACTGGCGCTTGACCTTGATGCCCGACTTGAGCTCCCAGCCATCATCAGCGGCAATCTGCTGAAGCGTCTTGTCACCGGCTTTCAATGCGGCCAGCATGGCCTCGCCCTTCTCCCTGGCCAGGGACTTGGCCCTTTCACGTTTCAGGGCGCTCACCACTTTTTCCCTGACCTGTTCGAAAGCCTGGGGATGTTCCGCTTCATGTTCCACGACGCGCAGCACCAGAACATTGTCACCTTCCAGCTCGATCAGCTCGCTGTTGTTGCCCTCACTGAGCACGTCGTCACTGAAAGCCGCGGCCACAACCTTGGGAGAAGCCAGAACACCCTTGCCGCCGCGCCTGTCCAGCCAGTCCGACTGCTGGATCTCCAGGCCCAGGGCTTCCGCCGCGGGCACCAGGCTGTCAGGAGACTCATAACTCAGGTCGGCTAGCTGCTCGGCCTTGTCAAACAAGAGCTGCTCCGCCTGGGCACGACGCCAGGCCGTTTCGATTTCATCACGCAGGGCTTCAAAACCGCCCTGGTCGGCATTGCGAACATCGGTTACCTGGATGATGTGGAAGCCGAAAGGCGTGCGCACGGGCTTGCTGGTCTGTCCCTTTTTCAGGCGGAAGGCTTCCTCCTCAAAGGCCTTGGCCATGAGCCCCGGACTGACCCAGCCCAGATCACCGCCCTGCTCCCTGGAGCCCGGGTCATCGGAAAACTCCCTTGCCAGATCCTCGAACTTCTCTCCCTGGGCCAGACGCGCTTCCAGATCCTCCGCCTTGGCCCTGGCTTCATCCACCACGGCCGCATCGGCATCCTCTGCTACCTGGATGAGGATATGCCGCAACTTGCGTTCTTCCGGCGTATGGAACTCATCCTGATGCTGTCGATAGTAATCCCGCAACACTTCTTCCGAAACTTCCAGATCCGCGCCCAGAATTTCCGGTGACAGCAGCAGGTACTCCAGCTTGACCCGCTCGGGCACCATGTACTTGCTCTGGTGCTCGTCGTAATAGGCCTTGATCTCATCGTCCGAAGGCTGGTAGTCCCCGGCCAGCTTGCCGCCGGATACCAGCAGCCAGGACAGTTCCCGCTCCTGATCCTTGAGACGGATGCTGTCATTGACCTCCCGATCCGTGGCAAAAGCCGAACCGGAGATGCCGTACTTCAGCTGTTCCATCACCAGGTCGCCACGCACTTCTTCCTCGAAGCCGCGCTGGCTCATGCCCTGGTTTCGAATCAGGGTATTGTAGGCCTGGACGTTGAACCTGCCGTTGGTCTGGAAGCTGGGAATGGACTGGATATACTGACGCACAAAGTCGTCACTGATGCGCAGTTTCCAGTCATCCGCGGTTTCCGAGAGCACCGCCTCGTTGATCATCTGCTCGATCACCTGCTTGCGCAGCACCTTGTCATCAAACAGCTCTGGCCGATAGGCCTTGCCCAGCTGGGTGCGCAGCCGGTCGCGGAACTGGCGCACGCGCTGCTCGATCTGGCGCTCCGTGATCTCCTTGCCATCGACACTGACGGCCACGGGATCACTGCTGACACCCAGGTAACTCTGGATGCCCCACAACGCGAAGGGAATGGTTATGAATCCAACGATTAGCCAGGCAAACCAGCCTTGGGCCTTTTCTCTAATTGCCAGCAACATGATAGTTGTCTTTCCAGTTCAAACCAAAAAAAACGGGGTACCAGCAATGATACCCCGTTCGTTCAATAATGGCGGAGTGGACGGGACTCGAACCCGCGACCCCCGGCGTGACAGGCCGGTATTCTAACCAACTGAACTACCACTCCTAATTGCTTGGTGGGTGCTGAGGGGATCGAACCCCCGACCCTCGCCTTGTAAGGGCGATGCTCTCCCAGCTGAGCTAAGCACCCGATTGAGGCGCGCTAGTTTACTGCATCTTTCAGCGCTTTGCCAGCTTTAAATGCCGGTGATTTTGAAGCTTTGATCTGGATGGCTTCACCGGTTTTGGGGTTGCGTCCGGTGCGTGCCGCGCGGTCCCGAACAACGAAGCTGCCAAAGCCCACGATGGATACGGAGTCACCGTCCTGCAGGGCCTTGGTAACAGCAGCGATCATGCCGTCCAGGGCTTTCGCCGCGTCCTTCTGCGAGATACCCGCGGCTTCGGCCATGGCTTCAGCCAACTCTTTCTTGTTCATCCTGATTTGCCCCCTATGGAACGTATTATATGAATGATGATGCGGAACGGCGTATATCCTGTAGTTTCAACAAAAACCGCCAGATATCCAGGCTCCTGCAAAGCGTGCGTTTTATACCAAGCCAGCATGAAAACTGTCAAGGAAAAACGCGTTCAGACGATAAAAAACGTGCTGTTCGGCATTCCCTGAAAAAGAAGCGCCCCGTGGACACGACCGATACTGGTGGCTGCCGCATCCACGGGGCGTTTCCGTTGCCTGGTCAGTGGGTGGTCAGACGCTTGCGCCGCGGCTTCTTGCCCGCGGTGGACTTTCCACCAGACACCGTTGCCGTTTCCTTGGCATTTTCATTGGGTGTGGGTTGTTCGGTCAACGCAATCTCCAGTACTTCATCTATCCATTTCACCGGACGGACATCCAGTGTACTGGTGATATTCTTCGGAATCTCCTTCAGATCCCTTTCGTTCTCCTCGGGAATCAGCACGGTCTTGATGCCACCCCGGGCCGCCGCCAGCAGTTTTTCCTTGAGGCCGCCAATGGGCAGAACCTCACCCCGCAGAGTGATTTCCCCGGTCATGGCCACATCGGCACGCACGGGAATCTGCGTCAGCGCCGATACCAGGGCAGTGCACATGCCGATGCCGGCACTGGGGCCATCCTTGGGCGTGGCGCCTTCGGGCACATGCACGTGGATGTCATATTCCTGATGGAAATCCTTGTCCAGGCCCAGCACGTCGGCGCGGCTGCGCACCACGGTCATGGCCGCCTGTATGGATTCCTTCATCACATCCCCCAGCTGGCCGGTGTAGGTGAGCCGCCCCTTGCCGGGCATGATGGCCGCCTCTATGGTCAGCAGCTCGCCACCCACCTCGGTCCAGGCCAGGCCGGTGACCTGACCGATCTGGTCCCGCTCCTCGGCCTTGCCGTAGCGGAAGCGCTGCACGCCCAGATAGTGTTCCAGTTTCCTGGGCGTGACAATAACTTTCTTGCCCTTCACATCCCCCAGCAGGATTTCCTTCACCACCTTGCGGCAGATCTTGGCGATTTCCCGCTCCAGGCTGCGCACGCCCGCCTCGCGGGTGTAGTAGCGCACGATATCGCGTACTGCCGCCTCGCGGATGGCCAGTTCCTCCTTCTTGAGGCCGTTGTTCTCCATCTGCTTGGGTATCAGGTAGCGCTCGGCGATATTCACCTTCTCGTCTTCCGTATAACCGGAAAGGCGAATGACCTCCATGCGGTCCAGCAGGGCGGCGGGCACATTCAGGGAATTGGCCGTGGCCACGAACATGATCTCGGACAGATCGAAATCCACTTCCAGGTAGTGATCCTGGAAGGTGTGA
The DNA here is from genome assembly GCA_964636335.1 of uncultured Sedimenticola sp. Taxonomy (GTDB): domain Bacteria; phylum Pseudomonadota; class Gammaproteobacteria; order Chromatiales; family Chromatiaceae; genus Thiolapillus. Next base: position 32,931 of record CAZWRE010000102.1, read on the forward strand.
TTCTGCTCGGGATCCAGCACTTCCAGCAGGGCCGAGGCCGGATCACCGCGGAAATCCTGGGCCATCTTGTCGATCTCATCCAGCAGGAACAGGGGATTGCGCACGCCCACCTTGGTCAGGTTCTGGATGATCTTGCCGGGCATGGCCCCAATGTAGGTGCGGCGGTGCCCGCGGATCTCGGCCTCGTCGCGCACACCGCCCAGGGCCATGCGCACGAACTTGCGGTTGGTGGCCCGGGCGATGGACTGTCCCAGGGACGTCTTGCCCACACCGGGGGGGCCGACCAGGCAGAGAATGGGACCCTTGAGCTTGCGCACCCGCTGCTGCACGGCCAGGTATTCCAGGATGCGTTCCTTGACCTACTCCAGACCATAGTGATCGGCTTCCAGCACGGCTTCGGCCCTGGCGATGTCGTTGCGCACCCGGCTGCGTTTCTTCCAGGGCACGCTCACCAGAGCATCGATATAGTTGCGCACCACCGTGGCCTCGGCGGACATGGGCGACATGAGCTTGAGCTTGTTCAGCTCGGCCTCGGCCTTGGCTTTCGCCTCCTTGCTCATACCGGCCTTCTTGATCTTTTCCGCCAGTTCCTCGAACTCGTTAGGCACATCATCCAGCTCACCGAGCTCCTTCTGGATGGCCTTCATCTGCTCGTTGAGGTAGTACTCGCGCTGGTTCTTCTCCATCTGTTTCTTGACCCGGCCGCGAATGCGCTTTTCCATTTGCAGCACATCATTCTCGCCTTCCATGAGAGCCATGAGATGTTCCAGACGCTCGCGCACCCCCCGCATCTCCAGCACCTGCTGCTTCTCGTCCAGCTTGAGGGACATGTGGGCGGCCAAGGTATCGGCCAGGCGCGCCGGCTCGTCTATGCTGGCCAGGGAGGTGAGCACTTCCGGCGGCACCTTCTTGTTCAGCTTCACGTACTGCTCGAACAGGCTGGTGGCCGTGCGCATGAGGATTTCCATCTCCTGCTCCGGCAGCTCGATGTCATCCTCCATCTTGCTGGCACGGGCCACGTAGTAACCATCCTTCTCGATGATCTCCTTGATGCGGCTGCGGCTGCTGCCTTCCACCAGCACCTTGACGGTGCCATCAGGAAGCTTGAGCAACTGCAGGATACTTGCCAGAGTGCCGACCTCGTAGAGATCGCCCGCTCCTGGATCATCCACATCGGCGCTCTTCTGGGCGACCAGCAGGATCTGCTTGTTGTCCTGCATGGTGGCATCCAGGGCCTTGATGGATTTTTCCCGGCCCACGAACAGGGGAATCACCATGTGGGGATAGACCACCACATCGCGCAGGGGCAGCACGGGAATCATTGCGCTGATTTCAGGAATGTCGTTGGATCCTTTCTCTCGACCCATAATGGTTTCCTCTCGAAGAACTGCAGGCCATCAATGGAAAGCGCTGCCTTGAACCTGGTTGTACTCGGGGACGGGTGGAATACTCCTTTGAGCACATGCGGGCAAGCCACCGTTTTTCAAGTGCCAGAAACGATCAAACCGGCGCAATCACCGGTTTGATGGGTTAATAATCAGTCGGTGCTCGATGCCGCTCGCGGTCGCGTCACGTCGGCTTCGCCTTCGTACATGATATAGGGCGAGGTCTCGCCTTCGATAACGGCCTGATCCACCACCACCTTGCTGACATTCTCCATGGAAGGCAGATCGTACATGATATCCAGCAGCACGTGTTCCAGGATGGTGCGCAGGCCGCGGGCGCCGGTTTTCCTGGCCATGGCCTTGCGGGCAATGGCACGCAACGCATCCTCGCGTATCTCCAGTTCCGCGCCTTCCATCTCGAACAGACGCTGGTACTGCTTGACCAGGGCGTTCTTGGGCAGGGTGAGAATCTGCACCAGGGCATCTTCGTCCAGTTCTTCCAGGGTGGCCACCACAGGCAGACGCCCCACGAACTCGGGAATGAGCCCGTAGCTCACCAGATCTTCCGGCTCCACGTCACGCAGGAGCTCGCCCACGCTGCGGGTCTGGTCCTTGGTGCGTATCTCCGCGGAAAAACCGATGCCACCCTTCTCGGAACGGCGCTGTATGACCTTGTCCAGGCCAGCAAAGGCGCCACCCACGATGAACAGGATCTTGCTGGTGTCCACCTGCAGGAATTCCTGCTGGGGATGCTTGCGCCCACCCTGGGGTGGAATGGAAGCAATGGTCCCCTCGATGAGCTTGAGCAGGGCCTGCTGCACACCTTCCCCGGACACGTCACGAGTGATGGACGGGTTGTCGGACTTGCGGGAAATCTTGTCGATCTCGTCGATATAGACGATGCCCGTCTGGGCTTTCTCCACGTCGTAGTCGCATTTCTGCAGCAACTTCTGGATGATGTTCTCCACATCCTCGCCCACGTAACCCGCCTCGGTGAGCGTGGTGGCATCGGCGATGGTGAAAGGCACATTCAGCATGCGCGCCAGGGTTTCCGCCAACAGGGTCTTGCCCGACCCGGTGGGACCAATGAGCAGTACGTTGGATTTGGCGATCTCCACCTCGTCCTTGCCGGTGGGGGCGTCCATGCGCTTGTAGTGGTTGTACACCGCCACGGAAAGCACACGCTTGGCCTGGTCCTGGCCGATGACATAGTTGTCCAGGCCTTCCTTGATTTCATGAGGAGTGGGCAGCTTGCGATCCGGTGTATCGGTACTTTCCTCCATTTCCTCGCGGATGATGTCGTTGCACAGCTCGACACACTCATCGCAGACGAAAACGGAAGGACCCGCAATCAGCTTTCTTACTTCGTGCTGGCTCTTGCCGCAGAACGAGCAGTACAGCAGCTTGCCATCATCACCTTTGCCGTCGTTATTCTCACTCATGCCTTGTTCCTGAAAACCTCTTATCCTGTCACCGGGAATTTCATGTTCAATGATATCCCATGAGCGAAGGATAGCAACCCCGGAATTAGCGTGTATGTTCCCGAAAAACGCAAAAACCGGCCAGTTCCCCGCGGAATGGCCGGTTTCCGGAAGGTGTCGCCATGGGCATCACGGGGTTTCGGAAAATACCGCTAATCCCCGTCTTGACCGCTGTCACCGTTACGGGCACCCAGCACTTCGTCCACGAGCCCGTATTCCCGGGACTCCTCGGCGCTCATGAAGTTGTCCCGTTCCGTGTCCTCGCCAATACGTTCCAGTGACTGGCCGGTGTGCTCAGCCAGGATCCGGTTCAGTCGCTCGCGAATGAGCAGAATCTCCCGGGCATGGATCTCGATATCCGAGGCCTGTCCCTGGAAACCGCCCAGCGGCTGGTGAATCATCACCCGGGAATTGGGCAGACAGAAACGCTTGCCCTTCGCGCCCCCCGCCAGCAGCACGGCGCCCATGCTGGCCGCCTGACCGATGCACATGGTGCTCACGGCGGGACGCACGAACTGCATGGTGTCGTAGATGGCCATGCCGGCCGTCACGGAACCACCGGGAGAATTGATATAGAGGTGAATATCCTTATCCGGGTTCTCGGACTCCAGAAACAGAAGCTGCGCGACGATGAGGTTGGCCATGTGATCTTCCACCGGGCCCACGCAAAAGATGACGCGCTCCTTGAGCAGGCGTGAATAGATGTCGAAAGCCCGCTCGCCACGCGCCGTCTGTTCCACCACCATGGGCACCAGACCCAGGTTCATGGGATCGGAAAAACTGTTCTTGTAGTCGTCGCGCATGATTCCTCTCTATGCCTGACGGGACAGCCGCCCCTCCACTGGAAGGGCGGCAGAACCATGTCAGCCCTGGTTGTTGTTCAGCAGTTCATCGAAGGACAGATGCTCGTCCTCCACCCTGGCCTTTTCCAGGATCAGATCCACCACCTGATCTTCCATCACCACGTTTTCCACGGAAGAACGGGCCTGGGGATTCTCCTTGTACCAGTTGATGACCTCGTCCGGATCCTCGAAGGTCGCTGCCTGCTCGGCAATGGCCTCGTCCACCCGGGTCTGGTCCACCTCCATTTCATTACTGCGAATCAGCTCGCCCACCAGCAGTCCCAGCTTCACCCGGCGCTCGGCCTGGGGCTCGAAGACACTGACCGGCAGGTCCACGGTGCTTTGCTGGCCCGCCTGGGCCATCTCCTGCTGGGTCTGCTGCTTGAGCGCCTGGGCTTCCTGGGAAACCATGGCGGCGGGCACATCGAACTCGTTGGCTGCCAGCAGGGCGTCCATGACCGCTTCCTTGGTACGGCTCTTGACCTTCTGGCGCACCTCGCGCTCCATGTTTTCGCGGATTTCCTTGCGCAAAGCCTCTTCCGTGCCTTCTTCAACGCCCAGCGCCTTGATGAACGCCCCATCCACTTCGGGCAATCTGGGCTCGGCCACGGCCTTCACCTTCACTTCGAAGCTTACATCCTTGCCAGCCAGGTGTTCTACCCGGTAGTCTTCGGGGAACTTCAGTTCCAGGGTCTTCTCGTCCCCGGCCTTGAGGCCCACGAGGCCTTCCTCGAAGCCGGGGATCATGGTGCCGGAACCCAGCACCAGGGGAATATCGTTGGCGCTGCCGCCTTCGAAGGCTTCACCGTCCATGATACCGGTGAAGTCCAGGGTCACGCGGTCTCCGTCCTGAGCGGCTCGGTCAACATCATTCCACTCGGTGCGCTGCTCGCGCAGCTTTTCGATCATCCTGTCGATGTCTTCATCCGTGACCTCGGTGACAGGGCGCTTGATCTCCAGCGCGGACAGGTCGGCCACCTCCAGTTCCGGCATCACTTCGAAAGTGGCGGTGTAGGCCAGACCACCCTCGGCCTCTTCTTCACGCAACTCGATACTGGGCTCGCCCACGGGACGCAGGTTCTCCTGGGTGGCCGCTTCGTAGAAGCTGGACTGGATCAACTCCCCATAGACATCCTGCCGAATCTGCTGACCGTAACGCTGCTTCACCATGCGTAGAGGCACCTTGCCGGGACGGAAACCGTCCATTCTCACGGTGCGGGCCGCTTCCTTGAGCTTGGCGTCCACCAGTTCATTAACCTTGTCCGCGGGCAGATTGACCAGCAAACGTTTTACCAGGCCTTCGCCCGATTCAACAGATACTTGCATTTGAAACTTTCTCCGACAGTATGTCTGTCTGTATTGATGACAAGGGCACCCCGCACGCAAGGCGCCCACCTCGATTCTGGTGCGAAAGGGGAGACTTGAACTCCCACGGGTTGCCCCACTGGAACCTAAATCCAGCGCGTCTACCAATTCCGCCACTTTCGCTCGGAACGACGCCACATCGCCATTCCAGTGAACCCGGCATTATACACAATCTCGAATAATGACACCCCTGCCGGGCCGGACCAGCCCGCCAGCGCCACTTGATACCCCGGGGCTGTAAGACTACCATCAATGAAATGCCGTATCCGAAACTCCCGCGTTTCCTTTCCACCACAGCCACTGCCCTGCTGGGGGCGCTGGTCTGCGGCACGGTGCTTTCCGCTCCCGGCTATTACCCACCCTATCCACAGCGGCTGATGCCTGCCGCGCAACCAGGCGCCACCCCGCCGGCTCCCGCATGGCCCGGCCAGCCACAGTTCCGCCCACCGCCGCAGAACAGCTACTCCGGCACCCCACCATCCCAGGGTAACCATGGCAGGCAGTACTACTATCAATATCAGTACCAGTACCGTTCCACGCCCGGCCCGGCCCGGGGGAATTACCGTTCAAGCGCGCTCCAGCAATCCCCCCAGACGGCTCCCACCATAGAGACCAGCGTCAGTGAACGCCGCCCCGTGGTGCAGCAAAACCTCATCTACCGGGTGCGCATAAAGAACAGCGGAAATCTCAAGGAAGCCTCGCCCCGCCCACCGGACTCGACAGACGTGGTATTCCGCCAGCTCGGCAAACCCGTGAACTACAGCAACAACGAGCAGGGCCAGGCCACCCTGGTAACCGAGTACACCTATCTGCTGATTCCTCTCAAGGAAGGCGAAATCTACCTGCCGGGTGTCACGGTAACCGGCAAATACAGCAATGGCGCCGATTTCAACATTACCGCCCAACACGGCACGACCCTGTACGTGCAGCCGGCCCAGCCCGGGGTGCGGCCCTGGTTACCGCTCTACAACCTGCGACTGGAAGCCAGGCTACCGGAAACCCGGGGACTGAAGGCTGGTGAGCCCCTGGAAATGGCCATTACCACTTCCGCCGTGGGCGCCGTTGGCACCCAACTGCCGGGCATTGCCTCCCAACTGCGCAGCGACGATTTCTACATCTATCCCGGCGAGGTGACCACCAGCGGCAGTATTTCCGCGGACGGGCTGGATCTCCTGGGCAACCGCACAGAGCACTTCACTCTGGTGCCCCGCTGGGGGGGCACCCTGAACCTGCCCACCCTGTCCCTGCAATGGTGGAACCTGCGCACGGGCAAGGCCGCCACGGCCACCCTGCCCATCCGCCAGTTGAAGGTACTGGGCGAACCCAAGCCCGGCGGCGACGACCGCGCTGGATTCAGCCTGCCGGAAGGCGCCAGCCTGTGGTTCTGGATTCCCCTGGCGCTGGCTCTGCTGCTCCTGCTGGCCGCCTGGTTCAAGGTGCTGTTCGGCACGGGGCGGAATCCGCTCATGGCATGGGCCGCGGAGCAAAGCAGGAAGCTGCTGGGCGAACTCTACCAACCCCTGGCGGCTTTCGGCAGGCGCATATCGCCCCGGCGGCATTTCCATCGCCTGCGCACCTGGATCGGGCGCAACCTGCCCGTGTCCTGGAAACTCTGGTACTGCCTGCGCGCGGTGGAAAAGGAAGACGACCCCTCGACCTGGGTGCCCGCGCTGCAGATTCTTGCCGCCAAGCACCTGGACATTCGGCGCCATGCCGATCTGCAACACCTTGGAAAAAGCATCATTGCCTGCCACCCTGCCGCCAATCCCCGGCGGGTCCAGGCGCTCATGGCGGAGCTGGACAGAGCCGTATATGGCGGTCGGAAACTGGAATCCTTTGAAAGATGGAAGGCCGATTTCAAGCGCCAGATCAAGCCCAGGTTGTTCCCCATGCGCTTTCGCCGCTGCAAGACGGACAAGGAGGATCGACTGCTTCCCCGCCTTAACCCGAATGTTTCATGAGAATGCAGGATTTTTCAAAAAACCGCATAGCGGCGCTATAGCACCATTTATCATACAAATCATGGTGTTCTGATTGGCTTTCAGCGTTCTTGTGAAATATTCGGGTTAACCCTGGCGCCTGCCCCCTCGGCAAGCACCCTGCCCCTGGTGGATGGCGCCCGCGCGGGGTTCAGATTACCGAGAAACCGGTGACCTGGCCAACAGCATGTTCACGGAGCTGGCATACCAGAAGGGATTATCCTGCACCGCCAGCCAGGTCGCGGGGACGAGCTTCTCCGCCTGCTCACGCAGCTTCGCATTTTCCGAATCCAGGGAAAGGCCGATGATGATGGCGGATGCAGCCGGCAAGGCACCGTCTTCCTGGGCCTGAACCGCCGGCATGCCCGGCAGCAGGGCCGCGGAACTGCTGCGCCAACCCTGCTCCGTACGGAATTTCCGCCAGGCGACTTTCAGCAGCATATCGGCCAGCCTGCCATCTTCCTTGCGGCCGGAAGCTCTCGCCCAGTGTTTCAGGCCCCGGGCCACGTAGGCGTAATCCGCCAGGGATGCCTGCCCCACGGGCCGGCCCTGATGCACGGCCCGGCGGAGCTGTTGCCCATCCCACAACTGCTTGACCAGGTAGTCTCGCAGCTTTTCGGCCCTGTTCAGAAAATCCGGCGCCGGCAATTGCCGCGCCGCCCGAGACAAGGCCGATAACATCAGACCGTTCCAGCCCGCCAGGCGCTTGTCATCCACGGGCAGGCTGCGCTTGTTGCGCGCCTGCAGCAACCTGGTCCGGGCCTGCCGCAACCGGGCACGAACCTGCTCCACGGGCATGTTGCGGGCTTTCGCCAGTTCTTCTGCCGTCTTGCCCGCCATGGGCAGCACACCTTCGGGTTTGCTGCCGAAATCCTTCAGCCGCCAGTGTTCCCGGGCCAGTTCCCACAGTTCCCCCGGGAGCAGCTCTTTCAGCTCGTCTTCCTTCCAGAGGTAATAACCGCCTTCCACGCCCTTGTCGTCCACGGCGGAGAAACTGGCCACACAGGCATCCCCGCCCGCGCACATCTCCCGCAGAGTGAATTCCAGGGTGTCCCTGGCCACTTCAGCCCAGGCCGGCTCGGAAAAGACCTCGGCCGCCCGCAAATACAGATCCGCCAGCAGCGCCTGGGTATAAAGCATCTTTTCGTAGTGGGGCGTGCTCCAGTCGGGATCCACGGTGTAACGGAAGAACCCGCCCCCCAGGTGATCCCTCAGCCCCCGGGAAGCCATCTGCTCCAGGGTCAGGTGCAGGAAATGACCCAGGGTTTCATCCGCTTCCCGGGCCTGGATCTCCAGCAGGGTGGAAAGCTGGGGCGTCATGGGAAAACGGTTCTGCTGGCCGAAGCCGCCCGCCATCTCATCGGCAATACCCAGGGCGGATCCAAGGAACTTCCGTTGCAGCTCGGTACGGGACACCTGGCTTTCTTTCGTCTGCCCCCTGCGCTGTTCCACCAGCACTTCCAGGGCCTTCCCTGCCAGGCGGCTTACCCTGGGCCCCTCGGCCTGCCACATCTTCCGCAGGCGTTCCAGCAGGGTGCGGAATTTCTCCGGCGGCACATAGGTCATGCCCACCACGGGATACCCCTCGGGAGTGAGAAAGACGTTCAGGGGCCAGCCCGCTCTGCCCTGGGTACGTTGCACGAAGTCGATGAGGTGCTCATCCAGGGCGGGATTCAGCTCCCGGTCCACTTTCACCGGGATGTAATACGTGTTGAGGATTTCGGCGATGGCGGGATCGCTGTAGCTTTCCCGCTGCATGACATGGCACCAGTGACAGGCAAAATAACCGGAGGAAATGAACAGCAGCTTGCCTTCCTTCTTTGCCAGGGCCAGGGTTTCGGCGTTCCAGGGCTGCCAGGCCACTGGATCCTGGCCGTGCATGGCGAGATAGGGAGAGGGATTGTCGGCAAGGCGGTTTTCCAGGGCTCCGGCAGGCGCCGCCAGCATCAGCAGGAAAACGAAGACAGCCCTGGCAGGATGTCGAAAAAGCCCCTGGAAATGGCCACACATCCCTGTACGGATACGGGCCGCTGAAAAACGGTTGTTTTTCAACAGCCTGCTAATCATCATCGAGCTGGGCGAGAATGTTCTTCGCTACCAGCACCTGATTCTCGTTACCTTCCACCAGCACTTCATACAGCAGCTTGCGGGCCGCATCGAAATCCATGGCCTCGCGCAACTCGTTCACCCGCGCCAGCTTGCGGTCCACCGGGTCGCCGGCTTCCTCCGGCTCGGGCGCTTCCTCAGAATCTTCTTCATGCCAGCTGGCCTCTTCCTCATCCAGCTCCGCTTCCAGACGGTCCAGCTCGGCTTCCATTTCCTCTTCTGTGAGGGGCTTGAATTCCTCTTCCGGTTCATCCGCCTGGGTGTGCACCGGCGGCGTGGCCACGCTGGCGCCCGCCGGCGCCCTGGCTATGGAATGCTCTTCTTCGTCCCCATCCCCGCCGTCTTCCCTTTCACGCACGAAGAAACGGGAGAAGATGATGCCGGCCTCGAACAGCACCCACATGGGCAGGGCCAGGAGGGTCTGGGAGATGACATCCGGCGGCGTGAGCAGCATGCCGATGACGAAGGCACCGACGATGACATAAGGCCGCTTGCCCGCCAGCTTTTCCGGCGAGGTCATGCCCATCCATACCAGCAGGATGGTGGCGATGGGAATCTCGAAGGCCAGGCCGAAGGCGAAAAACAGGGTGAGAACGAAGTCCAGGTACTCTGAAATGTCAGTCATCACCGCCACGCCTTCCGGCGTGACGCTGGTGAAGAATCTGAATACCAGGGGAAAGACCACGAAGTAGGCGAAGGCCGCCCCCAGGTAGAACAGCACCACGCTGGAAGCCAGCAGGGGCATGGCCATGCGCTTTTCGTGCTGGTACAGGCCCGGAGCAATGAAGGCCCAGAGCTGGTAAAGCAGGTAGGGCATGCTCACGAACACGGCAGCGATGAGGCTGAGCTTGAAGGGCGTGAGGAAGGGAGAGGCCACCTTGGTGGCGATCATGGAAGTGCCTTCCGGCATCACCGCCATCAGGGGCTCGGCAATGAAATGATAGATGTCATTGCCGAAGGGAAACAGGGCCAGGAACACCACCAGCACCACCAGCACGGCGCGCAGCAGACGGTCGCGCAGCTCCAGCAGGTGGGACATGAACGGCTGTTCGATGTCGGTGGCGGCGTCGTTGCTCATTTGGCGTCGATCTTTTCCGCTTTGGTCACGGGCTCGGAAACCGCCGTCTCGTCCCGGGCCGCCTGCTCCGCGGTCTTCACCACGGATTCGGTTTCCTGTTTGACGTCGTTCAGGGCGCTGCGGGTATCGTCGAGGATTTCATGCACGCCGCTGGACTTTGCCTGTTCTTCCAGCACCCGCTTGAGTTCCTCGGCCTTGAGTTCCTTTTCTATATCGGCTTTCACCGAGGAGAGCATGCGGCGGCCGCGGCCGATCCACAGGCCCGCCGTGCGCGCCACCCTGGGCAGACGCTCCGGACCAATAACCAGCAGGGCCACCACCGCGATCAGCAGCAGTTCAAAGAAACCGACATCAAACATGAAGGATCACGCCATTCAGGCGTCGGTCTTGTCCTTTTCCCGGGTGGCCTCACCCTCGATGACGTTTTCTTCCCTGGAAGTATCCGCCAGTTTCTTCTCGTCCTTTTCGCTCTCGCCATCACTCACGGCCTTCTTGAAACCCTTGAAGGCAGTCCCCAGGTCGGAGCCCATGTTGCGCAGGCGTTTGGTGCCGAACAACAACAGAACGATGACCAGCACGATCAACAGCTGCCAGATACTGATTCCACCTAAACCCATAATCTCTACTCCAAAACTCTCGATTTGCCGGGCACCCGGCCCGGTGAAATGAATACATTCCCGCCCCTTGGGAATCAGGGCATGATAACCTAATCCGCCTTGCGGCTGGCCTTTTCTTCCAGCCCCGAAAGACCAAAACGCCGCCGCAGTTCTTTCAGCACGTCATCCGGCCCCAGGCCCTGCTGGGCCAGCAAAACCAGGGTATGAAACCACAAGTCCGCGGTTTCATAAATGATTTTGTCCTTTTCCCCATCCTTGGCCGCCATCACGGTTTCCGTGGCCTCCTCGCCGATCTTCTTGAGAATGGCGTCCAGCCCCTTGTGATACAGACTGGCCACGTAGGAGGTGTCGGGCGAGGCATTCTTGCGTTCCTCCAGCACTTCCGCCAGTTGTTGCAGGGTATCGCTCACAGCCGCACCTCCACGCCCTGTTCCGCCATGAAGCGTTTGGCCTCGCCAATGCTGTACTCGGCAAAATGGAAGATGGAGGCCGCCAGCACGGCATCCGCGCCGCCTTTCTTCACGCCATCCACCAGGTGTTGCAGGTTGCCCACGCCACCGGAGGCAATGACAGGTATGGTCACGGCCTCGGCCACGGCGCGGGTAAGCTCGTTGTCGAAACCGATCTTGGTGCCGTCCCGATCCATGCTGGTGAGGAGGATCTCCCCGGCGCCATAGTCGGTCATCTTGCGCGCCCACTCGATGGCGTCTATGCCCGTGGGCTTGCGTCCGCCGTGGGTGAAGATTTCCCACTTGCCTTCACCCACCGACTTGGCGTCGATGGCCACCACGATGGCCTGGGAGCCGATGCTGTCCGCGGCCTCCTTGACGAACTCCGGATTGAACACGGCGGCGGTGTTGATGGCTACCTTGTCCGCCCCAGCAAGAAGCATACGGCGCACGTCCTCCACCTTGCGGATGCCGCCGCCCACGGTGAGGGGAATGAATACCTCGGAGGCCACCTGTTCCACAACGTGGACGATGGTCTCGCGATTGTCGGAGCTGGCGGTGATATCCAGGAAGGTGATCTCGTCGGCGCCTTCCTCGTTGTAGCGGCGGGCCACTTCCACGGGATCACCGGCATCGCGGATGTCCACGAACTGCACACCCTTGACCACGCGGCCATTGTCCACGTCCAGGCAGGGAATGATGCGCTTGGCCAGGCCCATGTCAGCAACCCAGCTCGTCGGCCAGTTTCTGACCTTCGGCGAAGTCCAGGGTGCCTTCGTAGATGGCCCGGCCGGTAATGGCGCCCATGATATTGCTGGTGTCCGCCTGGCACAGGGCCTCGATGTCCCGCAGGTTGGTGATGCCGCCGGACGCGATGACCGGGATGTTGATGGCGTTGGCCAGTGTCGTGGTGGCTTCCACATTGCAGCCGGTCATCATGCCGTCGCGGCCGATGTCCGTGTACACGATGGCGGACACACCGTCATTCTCGAACTGCTTCGCCAGTTGTGTGACTTCCTGGTCCGTGACCTCCGCCCAGCCGTTGATGGCCACCATACCGTCCCTTGCATCCAGGCCCACGATGATATGGCCGGGAAAGGTCTGACAGGCGCGAGCGACGAATTCCGGCTCCTTCACCGCCTGGGTGCCGATAATGCAGTAGCTCACCCCGGCCTTCAGGTAGGCATCGATGGTGGCCTCGTCGCGGATACCGCCGCCCACCTGGATGGGCAGGTCGGGATATTTCGCCGCGATAGCGCGAATGGCGTCACCATTCACCGGTTCGCCGGCAAAGGCGCCATTGAGATCCACCAGGTGCAGACGGCGCGCACCGGCCTCCACCCAGCGGCCCGCCATGTCCACCGGCTGGTCGGAAAATACCGTATCGTCTTCCATGCGGCCCTGCTTGAGGCGCACGCACTGGCCGTCTTTCAGGTCGATGGCGGGAATAAGCAACATAAGTCTGTTCCAGTTCGTTGATACAGGAGCGGCATATAACGCCGCCCCTACAGATTTTCGGGGTTCCAGTTGACGAAATTCTCAAGCAGCCGCAATCCGGCGTCCGCGCTCTTCTCCGGGTGGAACTGCACGGCGAACAGATTCCCCCGGCTGATGGCGCTGACGAATTCCACGCCGTAGTCCGTGGTCGCCGCCACCAGTTCCCTGTCCTCGGGCACCACATGGTAACTGTGCACAAAATAGAAGCGCGCACCATCGTCCATACCCTCCCACAAGGGATGCGGCCGGCTCTGGTTCACCCGGCTCCAGCCCATGTGGGGAATCTTCAGGGGCAGACCGTCATCGCCGGGCATGTCGGCGGCAAATCGCCGCACCTTGCCAGGGAAGATACCCAGCAGCTCGGTGCCATCGTTCTCCTCGCTGACTTCCATCAGCACCTGTAATCCCATGCAGATACCCAGGAAGGGCTTGCTCTCCATGGCCTCGCGCACCTCACGGTTCAGATGGTGTTCACCGATGGCCGCCATGCAGTCCCGCGCCGCGCCCTGGCCGGGAAAGACCACCCGGTCGGCCCGCTTGATCCACTCGTGATCATCGGTGACGCGCACCTCGGCATCGGGGGCCACGTGTTCGATGGCCTTGGACACGGAACGCAAATTGCCCATGCCATAGTCCAGCACGGCGATCTTCTGTCCCATCACAGACTGCCCTTGGTGGATGGTATGGCGCCGGCCTGGCGCGGATCAGCTTCCAGCGCCATGCGCAGGGCGCGGCCGAAGGCCTTGAAGATGGTTTCGGCAATGTGGTGGGCATTGCCGCCACGGATGCAGTCGATGTGCAGGGTCACCAGGGCATGGTTCACGAAGCCCTGGAAGAACTCGTGAAACAGGTCCACGTCGAACTCCCCGATCATGGAACGGCGGAAATCCACGGGCATCTCCAGGCCGGGACGGCCGGAAAGGTCGATGACCACCCGCGACAGGGCCTCGTCCAGGGGCACATAGGCATGGCCATAGCGGCGAATACCCTTTTTGTCACCCACGGCCTGGGCAAAGGCCTGGCCCAGGGTAATACCCAGATCTTCCACCGTGTGATGGGCGTCGATGTGCAGATCACCTTTCGCGGTGATGTCCAGGTCGATGAGGCCGTGACGAGCCACCTGATCGAGCATGTGCTCCAGGAAAGGCACTCCGGTGTCGAATTTGCCAGTGCCCTGGCCATCCAGATCCAGCTTCACGCTGATCCGTGTTTCCAGGGTATTGCGCTCCACGCTGGCGCTGCGAGTCATGAGCGGTCTCCGAAATTGCGAGGGCTGGATTATAACCCGAATCATGGTAGTTTTCTTCCAATGAAGCCCCATGTCGCCCAGTTCCGATTCCATGGCTGCCTGAACGATTTACTGCTGCCGTCACAGCGCCATGGAATCGTCAGCTACCGGTTCCGGGATGCCCCCGGCATCAAGGATCCCGTGGAGGCCCTGGGCGTGCCCCATTCGGAAGTCGGCGAAATTCAGGTCAACGATGTCCCGGCGGGTTTCGGCTACCAGTTGCAGCCGGGAGACCGGGTGGACGTCCACCCCCGGATTCCCGCGCCCCCGCGGGAGGCCCCCTGCTTCGTTGTGGACGTGAATCTGGGCAAACTGGCCCGCTGGTTGCGCCTGCTGGGTTTCGACACCCTGTGGCGCAACGACCTGGACGACAGGGAAATCGTGGATATCTCGGTCGAGGAATCCCGCATCATTCTCACCCGGGACCGGCGCCTGCTGTTCCACCGCGAAATCCGGGAAGGATACTGGATCCGTTCAGACCACCCCGACAGGCAGGCCATGGAAATACTGGACCGTCTTGCCCTGTGGAACCACATCCACCCCTTCCGCCGCTGCACCAACTGCAACGGCTTGATCCAGGTCATCGCCAAGGAAGCGATTGCGCATAAGCTGGAACCTCTGACCAGAAAATATTACCGGGATTTCTTCCGCTGCGGCCAGTGCGGCAAGATCTACTGGCAAGGCAGCCATTATGGGAACCTCATGGAAAAACTGCGGGCCTTGAAGCATGCGCGAGATCATCACCATCAGCACCAGTGAACGGGAAGTCCTGGTGGACATCACCCCCAGGGTGGAAGCCGTGGTTGCCGCCAGCGGCATACGCAACGGCCTGGTGAACGTCTATGCCCAGGGAGCCACCGGCGCCATCATGATCCAGGAGAACTGGGACGACAGCGTGCAGACCGACGTGGTGAACCTGCTGCGCAAGATGATCCCCAAAGGCGTGTGGCTGCACGACCGGCAGGACGGCAACGGCGATTCCCACCTCAAGTCCGGCCTGGTAGGCCCGTCGGAGACCATCCCCCTGATTGACGGCAAGCTGGGCCTGTCCACCTGGCAGAACATCTTCTTTTGCGAATTTGACGGCCCGCGCCGGGAACGGCGCATTGTTTGCACCATTCTGGAAGACCCTTCGTGACCACGCCCATCGCTGAAAAGGATCTGCTAGAGGCCATCACCACGGTCCTCTCGCACTATATCTGCGAGACCAATCCCCAGGTATTGTTCAACGGGCTGCTGGAGGCGCTGCTGGACATCACCGATTCCGAGTACGGTTTCATTGGCGAAGTGTTTTACGACGAACGGCATCAGCCTTACGTGAAATGCTATGCCACCACCAATATCGCCTGGAATGCCGACACCCGCGCCTTGTACGAGGAAAACCGGCAAAAAGGCATGGTTTTCTCGAAACTGGACAGTCTCTACGGCAGTGTGCTGAAAACAGGCCAACTGGTGATTTCCAACGACCCCGCCCGGGATCCGCGCAGTGGCGGCCTGCCCCGTGGACATCCCCCCCTGAACACCTTCATGGGCCTGCCTTTCTATGGCGGCGGCCAACTACTGGGCATGGTGGGCATCGCCAACCGCCAGCCCGGTTATGACAAGGCCCTGGCCGACGCCCTGCAACCTTTCCTGGTCACTTGCGGCAACCTGATTCAGGCCTACCGCAACAACCGCCGGCATCAGGACACGGAGCGGGAACTGAACCGCTACCGGCAATTGATACGCCCGGACAAGGGGCTGGATCTGGGCATGGGATACCATCTGGATCAAACCCCTCTCAGCCTTTATCGTAACGGCCGGCCAGTGCTGTTGAGCCGCAAGGAACTTCTGCTGCTGCAGATCCTCGCTCTGGGCATGAACAAGCCGGTTTCCGCCAAGGCCATCGAGGATCACGTCTGGCAGGACGTGGTGGTGGGCGACTCCTCCTTGCGCTCCCTGGTGCGCCGGTTGCGCAACAAGCTGCCGGAACTGAAGATAAAAACCTTGTCGGGCACGGGCTACATGCTGTTGCGGGAGGAATAGCTTGTCACAAAAATGTCACAAACAAATCACCTCCCGGTGGCCAATGCCATTGGCGGAGGGGGGATACTGTCGCCCGGCAGATTTTTTCATACCTCCTGGAGACCCAAGTGAACACTGTACAGAAACAACGGTTGGCCTGGCGCACCGGATTTTTTCTGCTGTTCATCCTGGCGCCGGTATTCGATCTGTTCCGTTTTGACCTGGAACGCAACCATTTCTATTTTCTCACCTTTCCCTGGACCCTGGGCATAGACGCCTTCCGCAGCGGCCAGATCAGCGCCATGGACATGGCGCTGAACATGGGATTGCGTTTCTTTCTGCCGCTGGGGCTGGTTGTCGGCCTGGGAATCTGGATTTCCTGGAAGTGGGGCCGTCTTTATTGCGGCTGGCTCTGCCCCCATTTTTCCGTGGTGGAAACCATCAATCATTTCATGCGCAGAGCCTCCGGGAAGCCGTCCCTGTGGGACCGGGAACCCCTGCCGGAAAAACAAGCGGACGGCACATGCGTTCCCGTGAATCGCAAGTGGTGGTGGCTGACAGTGCTGGTCATCCTGGGCTTTTCCTTCCTCTGGGCGGTGGTGCTCATCACCTACCTGCTGCCGCCCAGGGAAATCTACCATAACCTGTTTCACCTCAGCCTGACCCGCAATCAGGCCCTGTTCATTGGTGTCGCAACCCTGCTATTCATCATCGAATTTACCTTTGCCCGCCATCTGTTCTGTCGCTTCGGCTGTGTCATAGGCCTGGCCCAGAGCCTGGTGTGGATGGGTAACAAGAAAGCCCTGGTGGTGGGTTTCGACCGCGCCCGCTCAGCCCAGTGTGTTGAATGCGATGCGTCCTGTGAGCATGCCTGCCCCATGCGGCTCAAGCCCCGCAGCATCAAGCGCAAGATGTTCACCTGCACCCAGTGCATGCAATGCGTGGAAGCCTGCGAGCGGGTTCATGAAAACGACCCCCGCCCTCCCCTGCTGCACATGCTCAGCGATCAGTGCGCTCTGGATGTGTCCCTGCGGGACTTCGGCCTGAAGCCGGATATTCCGTCAAACTGTTTTCCGCCAGTCCATCGGCCCCGCGACAAGTGACGCCCGAGGCGCCGCGCGGCGGCCCGAGGTTCATTTCAGACGGTTGGGTTCATCCTGCTCCAGATAGGCCAGTTCGGCATCCGTCAGATCCACTTCATCATAACCGTTGATCATGGGCATGACATGGTGGCGGAAGGAATCGCCGGTGGTAAGCATGTACACATGGATGATGACGAAGCTCAGGATGGCATAGGCGCTGAGCACGTGGATATTGGCCACCCAGTATAACCAGGGACTGCTGATGCCCCCCTGCCAGTAGTTGTAGAACAAGTAGGCCAGGCCAGAGACCCAGATGGCCGGAAAGAGCATGAGTTTCAGCGCCGCGTAGGTCATGGCCTGCAAGGGATTGTGCTTGCGCCAGAAATGCTTGCGGTAGGGATGGGGCTTGCCCTGGAAGATGTCCCAGGCATAGTAACGCATCACCGGCCACAAGCCATTCAGGGTGGGCAGGTAATGGCGCCAGGCACCGGTGGTCAGGTGCCAGAAGATGGCGAACACCCACAACAGCATGAGCCCGATGGCGCCCCAGGTGTGCAGTTCCACGGCATCCTCGAATTCCATCAGCGGATGCACGCCATGAATGCGCAGGCCGGTGAACAGCAGCAGAAAAATGATGGCCATCTGGGTCCAGTGCCAGAAACGCTCAAAACCGCTGAAAATCTTTACACTGCGTACAGGCATCAGTTTTTCCTCCTTCGAGCCAGCAGCAGGCGCAGCAAACCATGCCCGGCCACGCCGCCCAGGGAGCCCACCACCATCACCAGGCCCAGCATGTCCAGCCAGCGGGGAGCATCCCGTCCCGGCATGTAGAAACCTTTCACATCCGCCAGGCGTCCCTGTTTCGCATGGCATTCATCACAGGCCAGGGCATTCTCTTTCGGCGCCACCATGTGATTGATGGGCCACCAGGAATAGGTATCCACGAAACCATATTCCCCACTATAGGGAATGCCGTTTTTCTCCATGCCCACCTTTATCGCCTTGGCAAAGTCGTAATTTCCCCAGAAGGCCGCGTCATCATCTCCCCACAGGTGCATGTAAACCAGGGTGTTGTTGCCCTTGTCGTAGGGCTGCTTGGTATGCATGCGCTTGAAGGGCCAGATGCGGGAGTCCGGATCCCGGGCGTCGCCGCCAAAGGAATTGATGTTTACCGGCTTGCCGGGGTCGAATACCGTGTCGATGGTGGTGTAGCGCATCACGCCATCGAACCAGCGATACACGGGCACCACGTTCTCCGCGTACTTGAAGCTGCCCTTGATGGACTTGTAGGTATGGCGCCATTCGCCATTGCCCTGCTGGTAGCCCTCCTCCTTGTAGCCTTCTCCATTGCGGGTGCGCCCGGCGGTGGTCCAGTCCCAGTCCACCTTGGTGGCCACGCCTCCGCGGGCGAAGGCCGGGATGTGGCAGCTCTCGCAGGCCACCCGGTCCACGTGGTCGTTGAGCTTCAGGCCCTTGACGCTCAGGGGGTGAGGCCGGTCCCCATGGCAGCTCTCACAGGTAGCCGTTTCCCGCTCCAGACCCGGCTTGGGGCGCGCGTGTTCCTTCTCGTCCTTCGCAATCATGTTGTAACGGCTGCCGGCCCATTCATGCCCCTCGCCCACGTGGCAGATGATGCAGGCGAAGTTCTCGCCCTCCTCGGACATGTGCACATCCACGTCCCGGGGCGGATGGAAAAGCACGGAGGACAGGTCGCCATGCTTGACGTTGTCGCCGCCCCCCCCATAGAAATGGCAGGTGCCGCAGTTACTGCGCGCCGGCAGGCGCACGTTCTGGGCCACCTCCACCCAGTCGATGGGTTTCTTGCCTTCGAACATGACGGAACAGGCCTTGTTGCCCCGGGTAGGCGGCGTCTTGTAGTAAGTGCCGGTGGATTCGTGGCAGACCAGGCAGTCGATGTTCTCCTCGTTGGTGAAATCGTAGTTGCTGTCCTTCATGTTGTAACCGGCATGACACTGGGCGCACATGCCTTCGTTGCCCCGGGCATTGGTGCAGAAGTTGTTGATGAGCACGCTCTTGCCCAGTTTCTGGCCGGTAACGGGGTGGGTATAACGCCAGGTCCAGTGCTTGTTCTTCACGAACTGGTGACCGGCCGTGTTGTGGCAGCCCAGGCAGGCGCGGGTAACTTCCGGGCCGCTGTTGAAAGGCCCCTGCAGCTCCTTGAGCTTGGTGTGATCCGTGGTGAACTTGCGCTGTCTGTCCTTGTCCAGCTTGGTTACGGGATTGTCCACCTGGCCCCGATTGCCGATATCGGAGTACTCGGAAATACCCAGTTCCACCCCGCCGGTGGGAATGGGCTCCGGTTTTTCATCCGCCATGAGCCCGCCCACCGGCAAGGCCAGGCAACTCCACAGCAGGGTTTTGCAAAACAGCTTCAAGGTATTCCGCGATATCACGATTCCATCCTCCAGCGTGGAAACAGTGGAATTTTCTGTTATCCAACGGACTTTATACGTCTTCTGAGAGGGAATATCCTTGATATTCAACAATCCACGGGCGAAACAGGCGGGCGCGGGGGCACACCCGGCTCAGGATGCTTTCTCTATGGCTTCCAGCCAGGCATCCAGCAGACCTTCATTCCCTGCCGCCACGGCGGAACGAGGGCGAATATCCAGCACCGGCACGGGTTCCCTTTCCAGGGTACAGGCCACGCCTCCCGCTTCACTGAAGATGAGATGCCCCGCCGCATAGTCCCAGAGCTTCTGCCCGCCATGCAGGTAGATGTCCGCCCGCCCGGCGGCCAGCCAGCACCAGTCCAGGGCCACGGTACCCAGGTTGCGCTGGGACGCATAGGGCGGATGCACGGCCATGGATGCCGCCAGTCCATCCGGCAAACGCTTGAAGTCCACCAGCGCCAGGCAGGCGCCAAGCGATTCGGGCACTGTGCCGATCCGGAGGGGAAGACCGTCCCGTTCAGCCCCCTTTCCCCGACGCGCGGCGAACAGTTCACCCCGCAGGGGATCCAGCACCAGGCCCAGCACCACTTCACCTCCCACCAGCAAAGCCAGGGAAACGCTGAACATTTCAAAACCGTGACTGAAGTTTGTGGTGCCGTCCAGTGGATCAAGAATCCAGCATCCACCCTTCCGCAGCAGGGCTTCGTCCTGGACCTGGCATGTCGATTCCTCCCCCAGGAAGGCGTACTGTGGCCAGTATTCGCCAAGAAAGCTTTCCATGGCCTGCTGCATGGCATTGTCCGCTTCGGTGACCAGGCTGCCATCAGGCTTCAGGGTGGCCCTCACATGATGGAAACGGCTCATGACTTCCGCAGCGGCAATCTCCAACATCCCCTGCTTCAGGCGCAGCCAGTCCACATCATGGACGAAAGGCGTTTCCCCGATCATTCCAGTTCCCGGGCAAGCAGGGAGAACGCCGATGCCTTTTCCGGCAGGGGAATGCGCACCTGCCAGCCGCTTCCCGGGGCAACCTCCAGGGGATTGCCCTCCCTGTCGGTCATGGTCTCCAGGCTGAAGCGGGAATTGCCCCGGGGGCTGATCAACTCCATGCGGTCTCCGACGGAAAACCTGTTCTTCACCTCCACCAGCGCCCAGCCATCCTGCTGTTCCAGGATCTCGCCCACAAACTGCGAACGGCTGGCCATGGAGGCGCCCTGGCGGTAGTTCTGCAACTCGTGGGTTTCGTGGCGCTGGAAGAAACCATCCGTGTAACCACGGTTGGCGAGACTCTCCAGGGCGCCCATGAGACTGGCATCGAAGGGCCGTCCGGCCACGGCGTCGTCAATGGCCTGGCGATAGATCCGGGTGGTCTGCGCCGTGTAGTAGTGGGACTTGGTGCGCCCTTCTATCTTCAGGCAGTCCACGCCGATTTCCACCAGGCGCTGCACGTGCTCCACGGCGCGCAGATCCCGTGAGTTCATGATGTAGGTGCCGTGCTCGTCCTCCTCGATGGGCATGAACTCGCCGGGCCGGTTGGGCTCCTCGATGTAGTAGACCTGGTCGGCTTTCGGGTGCCGCCCCATGTCCGCCACGGTCACGCCGGGTGCTTCGTTCATGCGGTATTCCCAGCGGCAGGCATTGGTGCAGGTGCCCTGGTTGGCATCACGGTGATTGAAATAACCGGACAGCAGACAACGCCCGGAATAGGCGATGCACAGGGCGCCGTGAACGAATACCTCGATCTCCATGTCAGGGCATTCCTGGCGGATCTCCTCGATCTCGTCCAGGGAGAGCTCCCGGGACAGGATCACCCGGCTCAGCCCTTGTCGCTGCCAGAACTTCACGCTCAGGGCGTTCATGGTGTTGGCCTGCACGGAAAGATGCACAGGCAGGTCCGGCCAGGTCTCGCGCACCTGCATGATGAGGCCGGGATCGGCCATGATGAAGGCATCCGGTCCCATTTCCACAACTGGGCGAATGTCATCGAGGAAGGTGCCCAGCTTGGCGCCATGGGGCATGACATTTACCGCCACGAAGAACTGCCTGCCCTGGGCATGGGCCTCGGCAATGCCAGTCGCCAGGTTCTCGTGCAGAAAATCGTTGTTGCGCACCCGCAGGCTGTAGCGCGGCATGCCGGCGTACACGGCATCGGCGCCATAGGCAAAGGCATAGCGCATGTTACGCAGGGTGCCGGCGGGAGAAAGCAGTTCGGGTTTGTTCACGGGCAAGGCCAGAAAATGGAGACAGAAAACAGATATTGTAACAACCGGGGCCCGCCGCCCCAGGCAGGCAGTGCCCCGATGTTCACAGGGGAAAATGTTCGAACAACCGGGGTTTGAGCAACCACAGGAGTTCACCGCCGGCAAACCTCACGTCAGCCCAACGCCCGGCGGAGAAACGCATACACGCCATTGCCGCCGTGGGCATGCGTGCATTTGCCCCCGTGAAGGCGGACACCAGGCCCGACCAGGTGGGCTCGTGCCCCACCAGCATGATGTTGCCATGATTTTCGGGAAGCCGCCGTATATAGGCAAGCATGGCGGAAGGAGAAGTCGCGTAAAGCGCCCTGTCCTGACGGAATTCGGCATCCCAATCGCCCGCTTTCATGGCCAGTTGCGCCGTGGTGGTGGCGCGCGTGGCCGTGGAGGAAACAACCAGCGTCGGCTGCTCACCCGTTCGCGCCAGCAGCTTTCCCATCAGGCGGGCCGCCCGGGTGCCGCGTCCGTTCAGTGGCCGCTCATGGTCGCTGCGGAAATCGGCATCCCAGTCGGATTTGCCATGGCGGAAAAGAATCAGTTTTCTCATGATTCAGAGAGCTTCCGAACACGGCCTCCCCCTACAGCCGAGGCTGTACGGAGGCCTTCCACATTGTGCTCAGTTGCCGAGAGGCATGTACTTGTATTTCTGCCCCGCAAGAGAGGCTTCATACATCAACCCTCCCTTGGCAATGACAAAAGTGGCCATGCCCTTGTTGTAACTGGCGCCAATGGTCTTGGCATCATGCTGGCCGCCGCTTATGCCGGCTGAATTACCCGCGGTGGAAGCACTGGCGGATGCTCCGGCGGTAATGGCCACGGCATGGGCATTGGCACTGAACTCGAAATTGCCGCTGGTGAATTCCTCGAAAGCCCGCTTGTCCTGGAAGAAAATGATCTGTGTATAGGCCTCCCCGCCCAACTGAAAACCGATGCTGACCTGGGTCATGGTCGCGTTACCCACGTGTTTTCCCTGGGCATAGACACAGCCCTTGCCATAGGCGCCACCCACACCGATGCCGCCCTTCCCGATGCTGGGAAAAATGGCATAGCCATAGCTGTTGTCGAAAAACCTGGCGCTGTCACCGGCATTCCTGAACAATTGCGCCGCGTCCTGGCATTCGTCTGCCCAGGCCTGGCTCAGGGGAAAGGCAAGCAACAGCAGTACGATGAAGATTCCGCGTATTTTCTTCGTGTTCATTGGCAATGACTCCTTGGAATATTGTGTTGTTGATACCCGGACACAGCGGGCAACAAATCCTGTGCTTTCCAACCCGCATGAATCCTCGGGTTGCTCAGGAACCTCTGATCAAGTCTGGGCCAAACCGACTCTACCCATGGTCTTTGAAAACAAGGCAAAGCCATCAGACACCACAGGTGCCCGATGCGAACTCATGACTTGTCCCCGGGCCCTTCTTCATGAGACAGCTTTCATCCTAACAAAATTCCCCCGGCGCCCCGGAAATATCGCCGAGCCTGGCCTGGCGCCGCGCGGAGCTCCGGGGTGAACCGGCCTGTCAGGCCATGGACTGGTAATACAGGTTCTGGGGATGCTTTGCCTCGGCAAAGAAATACCAGCGCTCGGCCATCAGGCCCAGATACTGTACCAGAAAGGCGGCCAAGGGCAGGTAGGGAGAGGCCATCCAGTAGGAAGCCCCGAGCAGCAATACCGGCAGTACGAATACCGCCAGCAGGAAAAACAGATACACCAGACGCACGGTGCCGCCAGACGCGCCATGGAAGAATTCCCTGGTGTTGAAAGAACCGCCCATGAATCCCTGGGATTTCTGCTCGATGCGGTTGTGGCGGATGCCGATGGCCGTCTGCAGGCTGCTCTTGTGCACGAGGTGCCGGTTGCGCCGCAGGGAAAGCCAACGGCTGACGCCGGCGGAAAAGGTGAAGATCACAGCCCAGGTGCCGAAAAAGCCCACCAGGTCCACCCCGCTCCAGGCGGAAAAGGCGGCGGCCAGCATGAAGCCGGAAGCCAGGCCGAACAGGGTGAAGTTGATCAATGTCAGGGGACTGTGCCATTCCTCGATGAACTTGATGCTGGCGTAGATCATGGCGGTGCAGAAATACAGGGCAAAGGCGGCGACGGCTCCCAACACGCCCAGGATGAGGCTGGCGTCCACCGAGATCACTCCGCGGATGACGAACAGGGGCCGGGTCAGCCCGAAGTAATGCACCACGCCATACAGGGCGATGAACAGCATCAGCACGGGCAGTACGATGACTTCCCGGGACAACCAGGAAGTACGCCATCTTGCCGCTGAACGCCAGGCCCGCTCGGGATGCCCCAGATGAAAGAAGGAGGCAAACAGCCCGGCGACCAGGAAGGCCAGGCTCAGGGCAGACCCCATGGCGTAGAAACTCACGCTATCCTGGGGCTGCAGCAGGTTGGCCAGGGAATACACCTGTCCGGTGACCAGGGCCAGAAACAGGCCCTGCCCTACTCCAATGAGGGTGGTGAGAAAAATGACCGAAAACGCGGGATGCATGAAATTCTCCGGGTAAGAACCTGATCAGAAGGTGACATCGTCCAGGGTTTCGCCTTCGGCTGCCGGGAGCGGAGCTTCCTTCTTCAACGGGTTGTCCGCCCGTTCCAGCTCGTCCTCGAAGATCTGGATACGGGTCTTGCGCCGCGGCAGATAATGGTTGGCCGGCTTGGTTCCCCATTCGGGCATGAGTTGATAACCACCCTGCTCGCGTATGGCCATGGATACTTCCGAATCGGGGTCGTGCACGTCGCCAAACAGGCGCGCGCTGGTGGGACAGGCCAGCACACAGGCGGGCTTGCGCTCCGCCTCGGGCAGGGCGTCGTTGGCGATACGGTCGATGCACAGGGTGCATTTCTTCATCACCTTCTGGTGCTCGTCCAGCTCC
Source organism: uncultured Sedimenticola sp. (assembly GCA_964636335.1). GTDB lineage: Bacteria > Pseudomonadota > Gammaproteobacteria > Chromatiales > Chromatiaceae > Thiolapillus. Next base: position 57,656 of record CAZWRE010000102.1, read on the forward strand.
CGCATGCCGTAGGGACAGGCCCAGGAGCAATACTTGCAGCCGATGCACTTGTCATAGTCCACCAGCACCACGCCATTGTCCTCGCGCTTGTAAGAGGCGCCAGTGGGGCAAACGGGCACGCAGGGCGGCTCCTCGCAGTGCAGGCAGCTCTTGGGAAAATGCACGGTCTCGGTGCGCGGAAACTCACCCACCTCGAAGGTCTGCACGCGGTTGAAGAAAGTGCCCGTGGGATCCTTGTCATAGGGGCGGTGATCCGTCAGCGGCCCCGCCCAGCCGGAGGTGTTCCATTCCTTGCAGGAGGTCACGCAGGCATGGCAGCCCACGCACACATTGAGATCGATTACCAGGGCCAGTTGTGTCATTTGGAAATACCTGCCTTCTTGCGGAACTTGCCGGCGAAATACGCCTGCCAGCGACTCCGGCGCGCCTGCTGGCCGGGAACTGGCTTCTGGGGAACGAACTGGGGTGAGCTGATTTCCGGCTCCTCGGGGCTGGCCTTGTACACCCGCACCCGCACATCGAACCAGGCGGCCTGGCCGGTGACGGGATCCGAATTGGACATGTGCTCTCCGGCTTCGCAGGCCGGCAGCTCTTCCGAGATCACATGGTTCAGCAGAAAGCCTTTCTGGGACTCATTGGCCCTTGGTGTCAGCCCCCAGGCGCCGGCCGCCTTGCCAATGGCGTTCCAGGTCCATACGGTGCCCGGCTCCACGGCATTGGAGAAGCGCGCCATGCAACGCAGCTTGCCATGGGGCGACTCCACCCACACCCAGTCGCCATCATGAAAGCCGTTGACCTTGCCCAGGTGCGGGTTCACGAACAGGTAGTTGTGGGTATGAATCTGCCGCAGCCAGGCGTTCTGACTGTCCCAGGAATGGTACATGGCCATGGGCCGCTGGGTCAGGGCGTTCAGGGGATAGGTCTGGGTATCGACGAGTTTCGACTCCAGGGTTTCATGATAGAAAGGAAGAGGATCGAAATAGGTCTCGATGCGCTTGCGCAGACGCTCCGGCGGTTGCTTGCCGGAACGCTTGCCCTGGGCCGCCAGGCGGAACTTCTGCAGCACCTCGGAATACAGGTGCACGGTGATGGGCTCGGCGTACCGGGTCATGGCATGGGCCCGGGCCCATTCCAGGTAGCCCTTGTTCCAGTTGCGCATGTACTGGTAGGAACGCGGCAGCTTGTAGTGGAACACGCAATTGTTCTTGGCATACATCTCCCACTGACGCGGGTTGGGCTCGCCCTTGAGAAACTTCTCGCCACCCTTGCCCCGCCAGCCGGCGAGGAAGCCGATGCCGGAACCGGGCGAGGTCTCGAAGTTGACCACAAAGTCCGGATAGTCGCGGAACTTGCGCTTGCCCTCCTCGTCCACAAAGGCCGGCAGCTTCAGGCGGCTGCCCATCTCGATGAGCACATCCTGGAAGGGCTTGCACTCGCCCCGGGGCGGCACCACGGGAATGCGCACGGAATCCACCGGGCCATCATATTCCGAAATGGGCCGGTCCAGCATGGACATGGCGTCGTGACGCTCCAGATAGGTGGTATCCGGCAGCACCAGGTCGGCAAAGGCCACGGTCTCGGACTGGAAGGCGTCGGCGACAATGATGAAGGGAATCTTGTAGTCCCCGTTCTCGTCCTTGTCCACCAGCATGTCGCGCACCTTGCGGGTGTTCATGGAGGAATTCCAGGCCATGTTGGCCATGAACAGCAGCAGGGTGTCGATCTTGTACGGATCGCCGCGCCAGGCATTGGTGATGGCGTTGTGCATCAGGCCATGCACGGACAGGGGATACTCCCAGGAGAAGGCCTTGTCCAGGCGCACCGCCTCGCCATCCTCATCCACGAACAGGTCGTTGGGATCGGCGGGCCAGCCCAGGGGCATGCCGTTCAGGGGCGTCTCCGGCTGCACATCATCAGGCCCCTTGGGCGGCTTGGGACAGGGCGGAATGGGACGCGGGAAAGGCGCCTTGTGGCGGAAGCCGCCGGGCCGGTCGATGGTGCCCAGCAAGGTCATGAGAATCCCCAGGGCACGGATGCTGTGAAAGCCGTTGGAATGAGCCGCCAGCCCCCGCATGGCGTGAAAGGCCACGGGATTGCCCTTTACCGTGTCATGGTCATTGCCCCAGCAATCCGTCCACTGGATGGGCAGCTCGATCTTCTGGTCCCGGGCGGTGACGCCCATTTCATGGGCCAGACGGCGTATGGTATCAGCGGGAATGCCGGTAATGCCTTCCGCCCATTCCGGGGTATAGTCCTGCACCCGGTCCTTGAGGAGCTGGAAGGCCGGCTTTACCCTGGTGCCATCCTCCAGCTCGAATTCACCCAGCAGGTAGGGATCACAGCCGGGCGTATGGGTGCCCATGGCCACGTCCAGATCCCTGTCCCACCACAGCTTGTTCTCGGGATCGAAACAGCCTTCCTCTATGTGCATCTCCACGCGCTTGAACAGGCCATGGTCATCCCGGGAAGGATCGTCGATGACCAGCTCCGCGGCATTGGAATACTGCACCAGAAACTCCCGGTCGTAGAGGCCCTGCTGGATGAGCTCACGGATGATGGCCAGCAGCAGGGCGCCATCGGTGCCCGGCTTGATGGGCACCCACTCGTCGGCAATGGCCGAATAACCCGTGCGTATCGGATTGATGGAGATGAAACGTCCGCCCCGGCGCTTGAACCTGGACAACTCCACCTTCATGGGATTGGAATGATGGTCTTCCGCCGTACCGATCATGATGAACAGCTTGGCCCGTTCCAGATCCGGCCCGCCGAACTCCCAGAAGGAACCACCGATGGTGTAGATCAGTCCCGCCGCCATGTTCACGGAACAGAAACCGCCGTGGGCTGCATAGTTTGGGGTGCCAAACTGCTTGGCGAACATGCCGGTAAGCGCCTGCATCTGGTCGCGGCCGGTAAACAGGGCGAACTTGCGCGGGTCTTCCTTGCGAATGCGTCCCAGGCGCTCTTCCATGATGTCGAAGGCCTTTTCCCAGGAGATCTCCTCGAATTTCGACTCGCCCCGTTCGGCATCGGAACGGCGCAACAAGGGCTTGGTCAGGCGTGCGGGGGAATACTGCTTCATGATGCCCGAGGCGCCCTTGGCGCAGATCACACCCTTGTTGAGCGGATGTTCCGGATTGCCCTCGATATGGCGCACCTCGCCATCACGCAGGGTAACGCGGATGCCGCAACGACAGGCACACATGTAACAGGTGGTATTCCTGACCTCCACCCCACCCAGGTCCTGGTCGTTGTATTCAAGGGGATCCAGCATGATTCGAGTCCGCGGCGGCTTACAGGGTAATTATCAGCAAAGTATAATATTAGCCTGCGCTAATGTATACTCACGCCCCTCGGGAAAAAGCCCCGAATCAAACGGGGGATATGGATTCAGCAGCCCCCGCCCTGTTGCAGGCGGGACAGATCCCGCACCACCACCTTGCGCCGGGAGACAGAGATGATTTCCTCCCGTTCCAGGGTATGAATGACCCGGGAGAAGGTTTCCGGCGTCAGGTTCAGCAGGGAAGCCGTGTTTGCCTTGGTATCCGGCAGTTCCACCACCATGTCATTGTCACCCCGTTGCCGCTTCTGCTCGATTTCCCTCAGCAGATAGCCAACCACTCTTTCCCTGGAAGTAAGCAGGCAGAAAGCCTCCATGTCGGAAAACAGCTGCGACAGGCGACGGGCCATACTGCGCAACAGCATGTCGGCTACGGTGCGCTCGGTACTCACCACGTCCAGGAACGCGTTGGAAGACACATGCAGAAGACGGCTGTCCATCAACGCCTGTGAATAATAGGGCCAGATGCCATCAGCCAGGATTACGGACTCGCCAAAGCTCTGGTTCTGGTGAACGATCTCCACCACTTTTTCCGTGCCCCGGGAAGAAATGAAGGCCAGTTTGAATTTGCCTTCCAGAACAAAATAGAAACCATGGGCCCGATCTCCCTTCTGAAACACCCGTTCACCCTTGCTCACCACGAGTTCCTTGGCTCCCCTGGACAGCAGGTACAAGGTCTCCGCATCGAGGCCATGGAAAACGGGCATGCGGTTCAATACATTGGCTGTACTATAGGCATCCATCGCGCGTTTCCGAATACAAGGTTAAAAGATCCAATCTCTTGCCTTGCTCCGCCCCGGATAAATGCTGCTCAATCAGGTGGAATCTACATCAGGCGAATATTTGTTATTCTGAATATATTGTTACACTTATAAACAGCGCTTTGCATTGATTATTCGCAACAGCCACCTCTTGTTGCCTTCTCTGAATTCAGTATAGGGCAGAATCCATATCCTGCTGATCGGCAGACCGGGAGCCTGTCATCAAAAGAAGCGGGAAAAGCCGTGTTGAACGAGCGGAACGGTGCTCGCTTCATCGCAAAGCATGGCATCACCCCTGCCTGGTTCCTGTTTGTCATCCACACCACGAGTGACTCTGAAGGTAGAGTGCGATGAGCGCAGCGAATTGCACCAGACCAAAGCCCCAAGACGCTGGGGCATTTACCGTACATCCCTGGAAATCACCGCTCCTGCGCATGACCTCCATGGATGGAGGAAATGCTGGAATTGCTGGGAGCAATTTCAGTGCCCCGCGCCCGCGGCATACGACCGCCAAGGACGGCGGAAGTGCAGAAAATGCAGGAGCAATTTTCTGCCACTCCATCCATGGAGATCGCCGCTCCTGCGCATCCCTGCGCCCGCGGCATACCGTACATCCTGTACATAAAAAAGCCGCGCCCCGGGGAGGGGTGCGGCTTCTCTTGCCAAAGCGCTATGAATTACTTGGCAGGCTGTGCAGGCGCCTGGGGCTGGGCGGGAGCCGGGGGCGCGGGCGGTGCGTAAGGAGCATAGCCGTAAGGAGCATAGCCATAGGGAGGATAACCATAGGGGCCATAGTAATCATAGTAGCGGTTGTAACCATAGCCGCGGCCATAGCCGGAACCACGGGCGCTACCGCTGAAACCGAAGCTGAAATCGCCAGAGCCATCACCCCAGCCGTCCCAGGCATCATCCCAGGCATTGTTGTGCCAACCACGGTCACCCCAAGGGCCGCCCCACCAGGCGGATGCGGAAGCAGAAGCAGCTACCAGAGCTGCTACCGCAGCAACTTTGATCATCTTTTTCATGGAAATCTCTCCTATTCGATGAAACATGATTCGAGAAACTCCCGGAACAGATCCCACGTCCGGATCAGTTTCCACCGCGAAAGCTACTAATGTACGACTCGGCTTTCTTGAGTTTTAGTATTTGCTTTTTTGCTTATATAGTCAATCGCTTTTCACAATAAGTCTTTTTAAGACGATAGGATTATTCAACAAAAAAATCGTCGGCGGAAGCTTCCGGTGGATTGCCGTCGAACACAAGGTGGCGCCGGCGTTGCAGGTAGGATTCTCTCACAAAGCTGTAGGGATCCATGGCGGCCGACTCCAGCACCCGGCTGGCGCCAAGAAGATCCGCCCTTCTGTCAATATAACGTATCCCGTACAGGCTCCAGCTGATGGTTGCGCTGTCAATGCGCCGGTAGATGGGATTGACCACCCAATCCCCCGCAAAGCCCACGGCATCCCGGACATTGCTGGGACCAATGACAGGCAGGACGAGGTAAGGGCCGGTGGAAAACCCCCACTTGCCCAGAGTCTGGCCGAAATCCTCCTCGTGCTTCTCCAGGCCCAGGTCACTGGCCGGATCGAGAAAACCCAGCAGGCCGATGGTGGAATTGATCACCACCCGCCCGGCATCGGAAAAGGCCGGACCAGGCTTGCCCTGAAGCAGGTTGTTCAGCGCCACCTGCACGTCGTCCAGATTGGCGAAAAAGCGGGTGATTCCCCGATCCACCGGATCCGGAGTAATGGCGCGATACCCCTTGGCCAGAGGCGTGGCCACGTACTCGTCCAGCTTTTCGTTGAACCTGTACATGGAGCGATTGAAGGGTTCCCAGGGATCCGGCTCCGGCTGCTCCCCAGTGCTGGCGCAGGCAGATAACAACAGCACGAGCACCAGGGGAACAAGCCTGGGCAAGCAATGTCTGATTGCCTTCATCCTTACAGTCTCCACAACGCGACTCTGTCGATTCCGGGGGATGGACAGTTTATCAGCAAAATCC
>CAZWRE010000103.1:0-5612 GCA_964636335.1 uncultured Sedimenticola sp.
TGGAGCTGCGCTCGATCAGCACCTCCTGCACGATGCCGTTCTCGATGAGGGCGACCCGGGTTTCCGGCGGGGTGACATTGATCAGGATTTCTTCGCTCATGATCCTATGTTACACCGTTAGAAGCCCTGCTTTCGTCAGTAATTGCCCGGTTTCGAACAAAGGTAATCCCATGATGCCCGAATAGCTGCCGTGGATCCGTTTGACAAACAAGGCTCCCCGGCCCTGAATGGCATATCCGCCGGCCTTGTCTGCGGGTTCCCCCGTGGCCCAGTAGCGGCGGGCCTGTGCTTCGGTGATGGTGTGAAAGGTTACCCGGCTGCGGCTCAGGCGGCTGTGTTCGCCACTGGCATCAATCAGTGTCACCGCAGTGAACACCTCATGATCCCTGTCCGCCAGGGACAACAACATGGCTACGGCATGTTCCTGGTCCTGGGGTTTTCCCAGAGGCTTGCCGTCCAGGGCAATGCAGGTGTCCGCGGCAAGAATGGCATGTGCTGGATACTGCCTTTGTGCGGCTCTGGCTTTGTCCAGAGCGATCCGGCGGACAAAGACCTCAGGCGCTTCCTGATGAAAAGCTGTTTCGTCCACCGATACCGGCGCGGCATGATAAACCACGCCGATCTGATCCAGTAATTGACGCCTGCGGGGGGATTGGGATGCGAGGATAATCATCTCGGGCACCTGTGTTCAAGCACGATGGTAAGGGTGATTGCGCAGGATGCTCCAGGCCCGGTAGAGTTGTTCCGCCACCACCACCCGCACCAGGGGGTGAGGCAGGGTGAGGGGCGACAGGGACCACTGCTGGTCCGCCCTTTCCCGGCATTCCGGTGACAGTCCTTCCGGCCCGCCCACCAGCAGGGATACATCCTGCCCCGAAGCCATCCAGTTCTCCAGCTGCCGGGCCAGATCCTCCGTGCTCCAGCTCCGGCCCTTCACCTCCAGGGCGATGATACGGCTACCGCGGGGAATGGTATCGAGCATGATCCTGCCCTCGTCCCGGGTGATGCGGGCGATATCGGCATTCTTGCCCCGGTGCCTGGCGCCGATCTCCACCAGATGCAGGCTGCATTCCGGCGGCATGCGGCCCGCGTACTCCGCGTAGCCTTCCCGCACCCAGCGGGGCATCTTGTCGCCAACGGCAATGAGGTGGATTTTCATGGGGGAATTTTACACTCATTGCGCCGCGCGCGTTGGGCGCGTGGCCCGTGCCTGCCGTGACAGGCCTGGCCTGATAGGATACATTCAATCATCTGGACGAATCACGCGGCACGGGATGCGCCCTTGAGCATTTGCAGGCTCCCGTGTCTTTGGGACTGTCACCCGCCGGTCGAGAGGAAAGGAGCATCATGAACAGAAACCTGATTTTTTCCACCATGTTGTTGTTGCAGGGCGTGGCCGCCCATGCTCAGCAAAAACCTGAATACTGGGCCGATGTGCCCAAGTCCATCACCACGCCGGATGTGGTGCAGACCCAGCGGTTGGGCACCCTGCGTTTCTTCGACGGCATGCCGGACGAGGAGACGGTGCGCAAGGTGTATGACAACCTGGATTTCAACCGGGGTATGACCGCCTTTCTGCACGCCATTCCCGCCGCTTCCGTGCTGGCCATGCGCGAGGGCCTGAAGGAGGCGGGCGTCATGCCTCATGACATCGGCATCTTCGAGGATCTGATGGACGCCCGTTCCCTGTTCCTGTCCGCCAATTCCACCACCATCTACGTTACCACCATGTTCGATCTGCGTGACGGGCCGGTGGTGATGGAAGCGCCGGCCGGGGTGCTGGGGCCCATTGACGACGCCTACTTCCGTTTCGTCACCGACGTGGGCATGACCGGCCCGGACAAGGGCAAGGGAGGCAAGTATCTGCTGGTGCCGCCAGGTTATGAGGGCGAGCTGCCCGATAGCGGCTATTTCGTGGTGCGCTCACGCACCTATTCCAACTGGCTGTTGATGCGCGCCTTTGTCAAGGATGGGGACCGCCAGGCCACGGTGCGGGCGGTGAAATCGGTGATGCGGGTCTATCCCTGGTCGCGGCGGGACAATCCCCCCGAGCAGAAGTTCGTGAACCTTTCCGGAAAGCGCTTCAACACCATTCACGCCAATGATTTCGGTATCTACGAGGAGCTGAACACCGTCATCCAGGAAGAACCGGCGGATGCCTTCAATCCCGAGCTGGTGGGCCTGTTCGCCGCCATCGGCATCAAGAAGGGCAAGCCCTTCAAGCCGGATGCGCGCATGAAGAAGATTCTGGTGGATGCCGCGAAAGTGGCCAACGCCACGGCCCGGGCCATTCTGTTCCGCCCGCGCGGCCGGGATGTGTATTTCTACCCGGACCGCCAGTGGTATTCGCCCTTTGCCGGAGGCAGTCACGAGTTCATGAACGACGGCGAGCTGGTGCTGGATGACCGTATCATGTTCCACTATTACGCCACCGGCATCACTCCGGCCATGGCCAAGCCCAAGGTAGGCAGCGGCTCCGTCTATCTGCTTACTGCTCATGATGCCGGAGGCCATTATCTGGATGGCGGCAAGACCTACAAGGTCACCCTGCCCAAACCCGTGCCGGTCAACAATTTCTGGTCCTTCATGGTGTATGACAACCAGACCCGCTCCATGCTGGAGACGGATCAGCGCCTGGCCGGCCTGGACAGCCTGAACCCTGACCTCAAACCCAATGAGGACGGCTCCTATACGGTCTGGTTCGGGCCAAAGGCGCCCCGGGGCCATGAGAGCAACTGGATACAGACCATGCCCGGCAAGGGCTACAATGTCCTGCTTCGGCTCTATGGTCCCCTGGAAGCCTGGTTCGACAAGAGCTGGAAACCGGGAGATTTCGAGCCGGTGAATTGACCGGTGCCGGGGGGAGGTCGTTCGTTACTTTCTCCCCGGCCCGGGCATCTCGCAAGAATGCCGGGGCATATTTCCAATCCAGTGATTGTCATGGAAAATGCCGGAACATCAGGAAAGCAAGGAACCCCTGCCAGGAGGCCAGGAACAATGAAAAACCCGATTTCTTCCATCATGATGCTGGTGCTGGCAATGGGTCTGGCTGTCAGCCCGGCTTCCATTCTTGCCTGCACCCGGGTTCTGCACCCGTTCGACGACGGGCTGGTAGTCACGGGGCGCAGCATGGACTGGTATGTGCGTTATCCCACCACCCTGTGGAAATTCCCCCGGGGGCTGGTGCGGGAAGGGCTGACCCCGCGCAACCCGGCCAGGTGGACATCCCGCTACGGGAGCCTGGTGGTGGTGCAAACAGCCGGTGGCGACCAGAGCGCCACGGCGGATGGTCTCAATGAAAAGGGCCTGGCCGCCAACCTCCTCTATCTCACCGAAACTGATTACGGCAAGCGTGACCCCCAGGTTCCCGGGGTGGCTTCATCCATCTATCTGCAGTTTATTCTCGATAATTTCGCCACTGTGGCCGAAGTCGTGGACTACCTGCGAAAAGGGGCGATCCAGATTGTTCCCGTGCCCATTCCCGGCAGTGAACACCTGCCCACCATGCATGTCTCCGTGTCCGACAGCTCGGGGGATTCCGCGATCATCGAATTTCTTCGGGGTGAGGTGGTGATTCACCATTCCAGGGAATACCAGGTCATGGCCAACTCGCCGACCTTCGACCGCCAACTGGCGCTTACCGCCTACTGGGATGAGATAGGCGGCCACAAGTTTCTGCCCGGCACCCGCAACTCCGCCGACCGCTTCGTGCGGGCCAGCTTCTACAACGCCCACCTGCCGGCGCCCGGCAACTATCGGGAAGCCATTGCCAGCGTCATGTCCATCGTGCGCAATGCCTCCTCCCCCTTCGGACGGCCGGACCCCCAGAAACCCAATGTTTCCACCACGCTCTGGCGCGTTCTGGCCGATCAGAAGAACCTGATCTACTATTACGAGTCCACGCTTTCACCCAACCTGATCTGGGTGGACTTGCGGCAGATGGATTTTTCCAGTGGCAGCGGAACCATGGCCCTGGAGATTCCGGATGACTCCGGCATGCACGGCAAGGTCAATGAAGCCTTCAAACCGCGTCCTCCACTGAAATTCGCGGTTGTTCCACAATAGCTGGAGTAGATACGGAAAGGCTGTTTGAGCCATTTATGGAAACCGCGCCTGCTTGAGCCGAATAATGACAGCGTGACGCTGTCAGTCGGCATAACGCGCCAGACTGCGTTCGAGCAAGCCGCTGATTTCCTCGCGCAGTTTCTTGGGGGATTCCACCTTCACCTTGTCGCCCAGCCCGAGTATCCACCAGCGCAATTGTTCCGTGTCGGCGACGGTGGCCCGGATACGCACCTCATTTGATTTGTCCGGCGAGCTCATGGTCTGATCATCGGCCAGTGGCGTTTCCGCAAGATGAACAGCCGTGTCGGCATCCATGCGTAATACCAGCCGCAGGGGTTTCTGGCTTCGCAGATATTGAAAGCCGCCCCGGCGCACATAATCGCCAAGATCGAATCCCTCCGGCATGCGCGCATCCTCGGTCAGTATGTCCATGCTCTCCTTGTCGAAACGGTGCAAGGCATAATGACGGGGGTCATCATAATCCCACGCGGTGGCGACCAGGTAAGCCACTTCGTGCCGGAGCACCAGCCCAAGCGGATTGAGCACATATTCGGCGACCTCGCCGTCCCGGCGCCGGTAACGGGCGCGAAAACGCCTGCGCGTCGCCAGCGCCTGGAATACCGCGTCGATAACGGTGGGATCAGGCACCACCGGCTGCAAAGGCATGCTGCGGGAAATGACGACCACCTGTTCACTGCCATGTTTCCAGGCGCGAGGCAATATGCTGTTTGCCGCCGCGACATAGGGTTTCAGCCTCTCGGTGATGGCGGGCACGCTGGGCGTCAGCAGTTTGTCCAGCAGCTTGAACGAAAACGCCAGGGTGTAATCCATGGCGGGAATATGTTCCACAATCGTGTCTTCTTCCCAATACCACCCCAGCGCTTCCCGATGCCCATCATTGCGCAATGCGGGGAAGGCCTGTTCAAGATTTTTCAGATCACGCTGCAAGGTTCGCCGGGAAATATTGAAGCCCATCTTCCGCAGTTTATCTTCCAGCTCCGCCGTACCGATGCGCCGTTTGAAACCGGCCTGCTGCCGGGGAATAAGTTGCATCAACTTGATCAGTCGCAGCATTGTGGGTACGGAATTGGTTTTGGATGAGCCCGTCATATACTGTCGCCCTTGTTGTCTTGCTACGCCAATAATGTCGCCATGGCTGCTATCCTAGCGTCAACATCAACGAAAGACAAGCTGCGGCAACATGAAGGAGAAAGACATGCCGATACCGCCAAAACCTTCAACCTACCGCTGTTCGCAATGCGGCTGGAAAAAGACCCTCATGCCCAGGAACGATGCGTTGCTGCCGGGCCAGGGTTTTTTCTCCGTCTGCCCGGCATGCCGCAGTACACCCCTGGAAGTAACGCGGGCCTCGTGGTTCGAGGAAGCCCTGGCCAGATGGGAACAGGCACAAGCCCGATGGAAGCGGCATTTATGATCTTTAGATTGATGTATGGCAAACCCAATCAACCACTTGATATCGTAAAATGAGAGGAAAAAGACGATGAGCGAAACCCATATCAGCCAGGCAGAAACCAGCAATCTGGAAA
>CAZWRE010000104.1:0-21176 GCA_964636335.1 uncultured Sedimenticola sp.
GCACAGCTCACCAACCCTGAATTCCTGGGCATTGCCCACCCGGAAGATATTCACTGGTCCGACTACTATTGGGTGTACATCTTTGCTTTCGCGGTGGGTTTTTCCACCACCGTGGCCGAGCCCGCCCTGCTGGCCGTGGCCATCAAGGCCAACGAGGTGTCCGGCGGGGCCATCGGCATCTGGAGCCTGCGCACCGCCGTGGCCCTGGGCGTGGCCCTCGGACTGGTGCTGGGCACCTGGCGCATCATCACCGGTTATCCCCTGCACTGGTTCATCATCGGCGGCTACGCCATCGTGGTGGCGCAGACTGTTTTCGCGCCACGCATGATCATTGCCCTGGCCTACGATTCCGGCGGCGTCACCACGTCCACGGTCACCGTGCCCCTGGTAGCCGCTCTGGGCCTGGGCCTGGCCCACAACATACCGGGCCGCAGCGCCCTCATCGACGGCTTCGGCCTCATCGCCTTCGCCAGCCTGTTCCCGATGATGACTGTCCTGGCCCACGCCCAGATAGCCCAGTGGCGGACGCGCAGAACATCTTCCCTCTCTCAGGAGAACTGACATGCATTTCAAACTCATCGTTGCCTTTGTCGAGGACCACATGACCGACGCGGTAATGAAGGCCGCGCGGGAAGCCGGCGCCACCGGCGCCACCATCATCAACAACGCCCGGGGAGAAGGCCTGAAAAGCAGCAAGACCTTCTTCGGCCTGTCCCTGGGGACCCAGCGGGACGTGCTCATGTTCCTGGTGGAAGAACACATGGCACGGGACATCCTGGAAACCATTGCCGAAATGGGTGAATTCGAAGCCAGGCCCGGCACCGGCATCGCCTTTCAACTGGACGTGGAAGACGCCGTTGGCATCAGCCAGCAACTTAACGTCCTGAAGGAAAAAGTAAAGGAGGAAGTCTGATGAAAGACCGCAAGCTCATACGGGTACGGGAAGTGATGAAGACGCATTTCGACATGGTCAACGGCATGGCCACGGTTGCCGAAGCCCTGCAGCAGATGCAACACGTGGAAACCAAATCCCTGATCGTGGACAAGCGCGGGCATGACGATGAGTATGGCATGGTCATGCTGTCCGATATTTCCCGCGAGGTGCTGGCCCTGGATCGTTCTCCCGACCGAGTGAACATCTACGAGATCATGAGCAAACCGGTAATCTCCATCGATCCCGAAATGGATATCCGCTATTGCGCACGGCTGTTCGAACGCTTCGGCATCAGCCGTGCGCCCGTGGTGGAAAACCGCAAGGTCATCGGCATCGTCAGCCATACGGACATGGTGCTGCGGGGACTGGCCCACCAGACCTGAAAAAGTCCCTATCGGCTATTGACCTGACTGGCGCTCCCTATTAACATACGCGCCTCAACTATTCCGCCATAGCTCAGTTGGTAGAGCAACGGACTGTTAATCCGTTTGTCGCTGGTTCGAGCCCAGCTGGCGGAGCCATCTTCAAGAAAAGGCTTGCATCTTCCATGGATGCGGGCCTTTTTTCTGTTCGAGGCCTGTAGTGAACATCCAGAAACGTATTGCCGAAGAACTTGGCGTGCTGCCTCACCAGGTGGCCGCTGCGATAGATCTGCTGGACGAAGGCGCAACAGTGCCCTTCATCGCCCGCTATCGCAAGGAAGCCACCCAGGGACTGGACGATGCCCAACTGCGCCAGCTGGAGGAACGCCTGGTCTATCTGCGTGAACTGGAAGAACGGCGGGCAACCATCATCAAGTCCATTGAGGAACAGGACAAGATGACAGCGGAACTGGAACAGGCCCTGCGGGAAGCAGATACCAAGGCACGCCTGGAAGACCTCTATCTGCCCTACAAGCCCAAACGTCGCACCAAGGCCCGGATTGCGAGGGAAGCCGGTCTGGAGCCTCTGGCATCAGCGCTGCTGGAAAACCCGGACCAGAACCCCGAGGAGGCAGCCAAGGCGTATCTGAACCCCGACAAGGGCGTGGCGGATGTCACCGCCGCCCTGGACGGCGCCAGGCAGATACTCATGGAACGATTCGCCGAAGATGCGGAACTGCAGGGCGGGTTGAGAGAATACCTTTGGAACCAGGGCCTGCTACGCAGCCGGGTCATGACCGGCAAGGAGCAGGAGGCGGAGAAATTCCGCGACTATTTCGAGTACGAAGAACCCCTGAAGAAGATCCCTTCCCATCGCGCCCTGGCCCTGTTTCGCGGACAGAGCCTGGGGCTGCTTTCCCTGGAGCTGGTGGTGGACGAAGACAGCCCCGCGCCTTCACCGGCGGAATCCCGCATTGCCGCCCGTTTCGGTATCCGTCATGCCGGCCGCCCGGCGGACGACTGGCTGGCCCAGGTGGTGCGCTGGACCTGGAAGATCAAGATTTTCACCCGCCTGGATCTGGACCTGAAGATGCGCCTGCGGGAAATGGCCGAGGAAGCCGCCATTGATGTATTCGCCGCCAATCTCAAGGATCTGCTGCTGGCGGCCCCGGCGGGCTTTCATGCCATCATGGGGCTGGACCCCGGCATACGCACCGGCGTGAAGGTGGCCCTCATCGATGCCACGGGCAAGGTGCTGGCCACGGATACCATCTATCCCCATCCGCCCCGCAACCAGTGGGACGAATCCATTGCACGCCTGGCAAAACTGGCTCGCGAGCACGGCATTTCCCTGGTGAGCATCGGCAATGGCACCGCCTCCCGGGAAACGGAAAAGCTGGTCAGGGAACTGGCCCGGCGCCACCCCGAACTGGGACTGCGCCAACTGGTGGTGAGCGAAGCCGGCGCCTCGGTATATTCCGCCTCGGAACTGGCCAGTGCGGAACTGCCGGACCTGGACGTTTCCCTGCGCGGCGCCGTGTCCATCGCCCGACGCCTGCAGGATCCTCTGGCGGAACTGGTGAAGATCGACCCCAAGTCCATCGGCGTGGGCCAGTACCAGCATGACGTGAACCAGAACCGCCTGGCCCGCGCCCTGAACGCCGTGGTGGAAGACTGCGTCAACGCCGTGGGGGTGGATGTGAATACCGCCTCCCCCGCCCTGCTGGAGCAGGTTTCCGGCCTGAACAGGACCGTGGCGGACAACATCGTGGCCTTCCGCAACGAGAACGGCCCCTACCACAGCCGCAAGGAACTGCTGAAGGTTCCCAGGCTGGGAGCCAGGACCTATGAACAGGCCGCCGGCTTTCTGCGCATTCCCGGGGCGGACAATCCCCTGGACAGCTCCGCCGTCCACCCGGAAGCCTATGAAGTGGCCGAGCGCATCGCCCGGCGCAATGGCAGGAAAGTGAAGGATCTCATCGGTGACACGGCTTTCCTGCGCAAGCTGAATCCCCGGGACTACATGGACGAGCGTTTCGGCTTGCCCACGGTACACGACATCCTGGCGGAGCTGGAAAAGCCGGGACGGGATCCCCGTCCGGAATTCAAGACCGCCAGTTTCAGCGAAGGCGTGGAAAAGATCACGGACCTGGAACCCGGGATGATTCTGGAAGGCGTGGTGAGCAACGTGGCGGATTTTGGCGCTTTCGTGGACATTGGCGTGCATCAGGACGGGCTGGTACACATCTCTGCCATTTCCGACCGCTTCGTGAAACATCCCCGGGATGTGGTCAAGACGGGTGAGGTCATCAAGGTCAAGGTCATGGCCGTGGATGCCCAGCGAAAACGCATCTCCCTTAGCATGCGTCTCGATGACGATCCCCGGCAGGCCAACGCAGCCCCGTCACCCACGGGAAAGCGCGGAAACAGGCCAACAGGAAAGAAGCCAGGAAACCAGCCCCAGGGGAGCATGGCCAGCGCCCTGCGACGGGCATGGAAGAAAACAGACAACCAGCCCTGAGCTCCACTTTTCGGACTTCCTCAAATCTGGGATTCGATGGGCAGCCAGCGCATGAGGCCGATACCCAGGCGCCGCCAGAAGCTGGTCATGGGCTCCTTGCGGAAAGTCACCGGCCTGCCGCCTACATAGCCGTGCCACAGCAACTGTTCAGCCCCGGAAGGCGTCTTCTTCAATTCCAGGCGAAAGGCGGCCGAGTCTATCTGGCGGTCATATTCCGAGGCAATCCGTCCAGCCAGCGCGGGTGACTGTATCAGCACGCCGATTTCCGTGTTCTGGCTGACCGAGCGCGGATCGAGGTTCATGGAGCCGATAAACAGGATTTTCCTGTCCACCACGAAGGCCTTGGCATGCAGGCTGGACTTGGAACCACCGATACGCTCCTGCTTCAGGGCCTTGCGCTCGTCCGCCATGGTCAGCTTGTTCAGTTCACGCAGGTCCACCCCTGCCCTGAGCAGGGCCTTGCGGTAACGAACGTATCCGGCATGAACAATGCTCACATCCGTGGATGCCAGAGAATTAGTCAGTATCTTTATCTCGACACCTTTCTCCCGCAGCTCGCGCAGAAACGCCACTCCTGCCTTCCCCGGAACGAAGTAGGGCGACAGAATGATCACTTCCTGGTGGGCACCAGCCAGGTAGGGCCTGATTTCCCGGAGCATCTGATACCGTGCGTCACCCACCACATGCAGCAGCTTCTCCGGCGGATCGGCAACGACCTTTGCCAGGGCCCAATCCCAGCGAACCCGGTGAGTGGCTATATCCCGGGCCAGGGTTGAATTCTTCAACCGATGCAAATAGGCGGAATCACTCATTTGCGCATACTTTCTCTCCAGCGCTTCGCTGAAGCCGGCCAGATCACCTTCATCCTGAGCCTCATCCACCAACACGGAAATGGGATAGCTCAGCTCACTGTTCCAGTAGCTGTCAAAAGAACGGGACACAGCCTGGGCCACGGGGCCGAGGCCCAGGACATCCAGATCCTGGAACTCCAGCTCGGGATCACGGCTGAAGTACTCATCACCGATGTTCCTGCCCCCAAGAATGGTGGCCTGGCCGTCTACGGTGAACGACTTGTTATGCGCCCGGCGGGTCTGTCTGCCGAATCCCGTCACGTACTGCCAGATACGTCCGACATTGCGGCCAAAGGGGTTGAATATGCGCACCTCGATATTGGGATGGGCATCGAAACGGGCGATATCCAGATCCCGCCTCCCCTCGTCGATGTCATCCAGCAAAATACGCACCCGAACACCTCTTTCGGCCGCTTTCCACAACTCATGGACGAACAGGGTACCCACGTGATCCCCATGGATCATGTAGTACTGGGTATCGATGCTGTGCTCGGCCAGCCGCGCCAGCTCGGCCCGGGCGACGAAGGCATCGAGACCGTTGTCCAGCAGCAGAAAAGCGGACTCCCCGGGTTTTCTCTCCGGCGCGTCCCGCCAGGCCCTTCCCAGCAAGGTCCGGTCGCCATCGGCATAGGCGTGTGATACCGGCCTGTCCACGTTCTCCGGCAAAACGGCACAGGCCGACAGAAGAAGCAGGATCGAGAGGTTGGCGAGCAGGACGGAAAGGTGGCGCATCATCTTTTCTGCCGGCCTTTACAGAACCGGGGACAACAGCGCGCTTCCCCTGGCCTTCAGGCGTTCCCAGAAGCCTTCCCCGGCCAGGTCATAACCCGACAGTTCCGTGGAGTTTTCCAGATCCCGGAGCAACATCTGCTCGACCCTGGAGGCAAACTCCCTGTCGGCAACAGCGCCAGTCACTTCGAAATTCAGGCGAAAAGAGCGATTATCGAAATTCACCGTGCCAATCAGCGAAATGCCATCATCGAGCAGAATGGTTTTCTGGTGCATGAACCCCTTTTCATAATAGTAGATCCTGGCCCCCATGCCCGCCAGACTGCTCAAATAGACATTGGCGGCATGACGCACAAACCAGTTGTCATTGACGCGCGGCGTAATGATGCGCACATCCACGCCCCTAAGCAAGGCCAGTTCCAGGGCTACCGTGGTAGCCGCATCGGGAATGAAATAGGGAGTAGCTATCCAGATACGCTTCCTGGCTGAATTCAATGCCGTGGTAAAAAACAGGCTGGCCGTTTCCAGCTCATCCGCCGGCCCCGAGCCCAGTATCAACATATCCATGCCCTCTCCCGGCCGCAGGCCGGGCGCCAGTTCCGGCTGCCAGTCAAGGTGTTTCAACAAGGTCTTGTCGGCCCAGTACCAGTCCGACCAGAAAATGGACTGCGCCACCAGGGAAACCGGCCCCTGGACGTGCAGGTGCGTGTCCCGCCAGGGACTGAGCCGGGTATCCCTGCCCAGGTATTCATCCCCGATATTCAGGCCGCCAATCCAGGTCTCGCGGCCATCCACCACCACAATCTTGCGGTGATTGCGAAAATTGATCTGGAAACGGTTCCAGTCTCCCTGGGTGGTATTGAAAGGGATAATACGAATCCCCGCCACGCGAAAATCCTCCAGCCAGGCTTCCGGCAGGTTACCGCTTCCCAGTTCATCGTAGAGCACATGTACCCGTACCCCCTGAGCCGCCTTGTCCACGAGCAATTTCTTGAAACGGTTACCGCTTTCGTCGGCACGCAGGATATAGAACTGGAACAGAACATAATCCCGCGCCCGCCGTATGCCGGCCTCGATACTGTCATAGGTCTGTTCGCCGTCGATCAGCAATTCCACCCGGTTGCCGCGCATGAACGGTGAGCGGGACAGGGTGCGAATGGCCCGGTACTCCGGAAAATCGTCCGGTTCATGAATGATGTAGGGAGCAAAGGCCTCATGGGCCTTCTCCCTGTCTCCGGCCATGTCCAGGATGCTGTCCTTCATGGCGTTCACGTAACCCACGAACTTGCTGCGCCCGAACACCCAGTACGCGGGCACGGCCACCACGGGCAAGGTGTTGAGGCTCACCACCCAGGCAATGGCGCCCTGG
This sequence comes from uncultured Sedimenticola sp., assembly GCA_964636335.1. GTDB lineage: Bacteria > Pseudomonadota > Gammaproteobacteria > Chromatiales > Chromatiaceae > Thiolapillus. The sequence goes on from CAZWRE010000104.1 coordinate 6,767, forward strand.
GCGGTACGGGTATTGAGAATGGCATGAATGGAACTGACCAGCCCGGCCAACTGAAACAAGAGAAAAAACAGGGATATCATCAGCGCACGGGATGCCATGGCTCAATCGAACGGAAAGCGCATGGCATTTACCGCCTCACCCCCATGTCACGCAGCAAGCGCTGGTATTCCGGGTTGTCACGCAGCATGCGCCTGGCCAGGGAAACCAGCCTGTCCGCCTGCTCCCGCTGCAGGGAAAAACTGGTAGGTATCTTGTTGAAATAGATTCTTTCCTCCTCGTTCCGGATATCCGTGGCATCAATATCAATAAAATAGGCATCCACCTTGCCACCACTTCTGTCGGACAGGATATCCGCCCATTCCATGAGCTCTTCCTTCAACAGGGCGTTGGTTTCCGTGTTGTACAAATGCAGCTGCATATCCGTCACCGCCGTCAACGTGTCGCTGATGGACGGCAGCTTGTTCGTCTTGCCGATGCCGGTTACGGAGGTAACGGAAGCATTGACCACGATGACCACGATACGCTTCAGGGGCTCGGCATGCCCTTTGGCGCGCTCGTACATCCTGGCCACGCCACCCGACAACCCCACGCTGCGCAATATGGTGCGCAGCCCCAGATTGTCGGTGATGCCTCCATCCACCAGGGTGGCATAAGGAGGATTGTCCGGATCCAGGTAGAAATTCAACCCGTTCACCGCTTCACGCAGACGTTGGTCATCGGTCTCCCTGGCCGTGTTTTCCGCCTCCTCCAGCCACCGGGGTTTCGTCATGTGACAATCATCATGGCGTTTCAACAAAATGGGGGCGAACACCACGGGAACCGCCGAAGAAGCCGCCACAGCCCTGGCCACCTTGAAGCCGGAAATGTCGGAGCAGAGAAAATCAAACTGCGGCTGGATGAAAATGAACTGGCTTCGGGAATTCAGGTCCGAAGCATTTATCAATATGAATGGTCCGGGCGATTCCAGAAGATCGGCAAAAGTCTTGCCCCTGAAGATATGCTCATCATAATAGCGTATGGCCAGTTCGGTGCGGCTTTCCGTGGAAAACAGCCTGCGCAGCATATCGAAAAAGCCAAGCACCAGATCCGTCAGCTCTCCCTGGACATCCTTGTACAGAAACACGTCCCGGAAATCCTCGAAGATGCGATCCCCGAACAATCCGTAATAGGCGGAGGTAAAACTGCCGCCGGAAACGGAACTGATACGATCCACTTCATCAAGCAAGCGCTTTTTCTGTCCGTTTATCTGTATGGGGGTATCCCGCAATTCTTCCAGCACACCGTATGACATGGCGGCCGCCCGGGTGCCGCCGCCGGAAAAGGCCAGAATCATCAGTGTTTCACCCGTGGGATACCGGCGGTCATGATGGGAAGCGCTGTAACGTTCTGCCCCCTGTGGCAACTTGCTTACCGGTGGATTCTCTATCCGGCCAATGGAAGAACAGCCCGGCAGAACAAGGGAAAACAGCAAGATCGGTATCAGAAAACGCCTGGAAAAGATTTTCATGCCATCACTCATCGGTTCACAGATAATCCATCCGCCTTTCTTCGTCTTATCGCCCCCAACGCGGCCCGGGAATCAACCTGAAGACCGGACAGACGCGTTGACACCGGAAGATATGCCCGGCATGACGCAACCGCCTCAATCATCCGGTTTGTGTTGGTACAGATGCACATCCCGCTGTGGGTAGGGAATACCGATACCGGCCTCGTCCAGACGCAGCTTGACCTTCTCATTGGCATCGAAAAACACGTTCCAGTAATCCGCGGAATTCACCCACACCCGTATGAAGAAATTCACACTGCTGTCCGCCAGTTCCCCCACCACGATCTGCGGCTCGGGGTCCTTGAGCACGCGTTCATCACTGTTGACGATATCCTGGAGAATGGCGCGGGTTTCCTTCAGGTCCGCGTCATAGGACACGCCCACCACCAGATCCACGCGCCTTGTCTTCTGGGTGGAATAATTGATGATGTTGTCATTGCCCAGTTTGGCGTTGGGCACGATGATGGTCTTGTTGTCAGGCGTTCTCAGGGTTGTGGTGAATATCTGGATGACATCCACCTTGCCGGTCACACCGGCTGCCTCGATGACATCGCCCACTTTGAAGGGACGGAAGATGATGAGAAGAAACCCGGCGGCAAAATTGGCCAGGGAGCCCTGCAGCGCCAGACCGATGGCCAGGCCGGCAGCACCCAGAATGGCCAGGAAGGAAGTGGTCTGGATTCCCACCTGCCCGAGAGCCGCCATGACCACGAACACCATCAGGCCGATATAGACCATGCTGGCGGCGAAGCCCGTCACCATGGGATCCACGTCCGCCTTGTTCATGAGCCGCACCACGATCCGCCTCAACCACCTGGCCAGCATCCTGCCGATGATCAGGATGGCAATGGCGGCAAGCACCCTGGGACCATACTGGATCAGGAATTCCTTGCCCATCTCCAGCAGGCGGGCCGCATATCCCGGTTCCATCAGCTGACCCACTTCCTTCACAACATCTATTGGAGGGGCTGGCACGGCTTCTTTCGCGCCTTCTGCTGCCATGGTCGTTCTCATTGATTGTCCCTGGTGGGCGACAGGTTTGCCATTGAACCACGAGGATAGGATTTGTGATTGATTATGGCAAGAAAAAAGGGGTGGTCAATGACCACCCCCGATGCTTCTGGTCGGAGCGAGAGGATTCGAACCTCCGACCCCCACAACCCCATTGTGGTGCGCTACCAAGCTGCGCTACGCTCCGTGAAGAGCGGGCATGTTAGGCATGTACCGGAAAATTGTCAACTCCTGTTGCCGGCGGAACCTTCTTTTTCCACCAATTCCCAGCATTCATCACGGAAATCCGCCATGGGCCGGCGAATTTCGTGGGGCCGGAAACGGGACTTGTAGGACATCTTGCGGCACTCGGGAATCCAGTAACCGAGGTAAAGCCAGTTTTTTCCTTCCCGGGCAGCGAGGCCAATCTGTTCCAGGATGGCGAAGGTGCCAAGAGAGCGCCGGGCCAGATCCGGCCGAAAGAAGGTGTACACGGCAGACAGGCTGCGAGGCATGACATCGGCATAGGCCACCGCCACCAGTTCACCGTCGAGGCGCATTTCCAGCAACTGAACGTTGTTCCAGCCGGCGAGGAGAAATCTCCTGGTCTCTTCCTGACTGCTCCGTGCCATGGCGCCGCCGGCATGCCTCCCTTTCTGGTATTCGAGATACAGCCGATACTGCTCATCGGTCAGTTCCGCGGGCTTCCACTCCAGGCGCAGATCCCTGTTGCGCTTCATGCAACGGCGCTGGCCGCGATCCGGCCTGAAGCCTTCCACCGGGATGCGCATCGCGTTGCAGGAACGGCAGGAATCACACCAGGGCCGGTACACGTGATCGCCACTGCGGCGGTAACCCTGTTGCAACAGGGCATCATAGGTCATCGGATTCAGCAATTCCTCATCCACCACCACAAGAGAGCGCGATTTCCTGCCGGGAAGGTAACTGCACGAATGTTCCGGGGTAAGACCGAGGTTCAGGCGCATATGGCATCCGACGGAAACCGCACGGGCTGATTCAGCAGCTCCCTCAGACTGTGGAGAAACCGGCTGCGAGGAATCAGGCGTGCGCCAAGGGAAGCCAGGTGTTCCGTGTAGACCTGGCAATCCACGAGCCCGAAGCCGGCCTGTTCGATACTCCTGGTCAGACATACGAAAGCCACCTTGGAAGCATTGGATTCCCGGGCAAACATGGATTCACCAAAGAATACCCCCCCGAGAACATTGCCGTAGAGGCCTCCAACCAGCCTGTCACTCCGCCAGGCCTCCACGGAATGGGCAATGCCCTGTTCGTGCAGACTTTCCCAGGTCTTTATCATCTCCGCCGTCAACCAGGTAGCCGCCACGCCGTTCCGCGGCGCGGCACAGGCGCGTATCACCTGGTCGAAAGCCTGATCGAAAGTGATGGAAAAGCGCTCCTGGCGTAACAGCTTGCGCAAGCTGCGGCTGACGTGCAGCTCACCGGGATAGAGCACCATGCGGGGATCCGGGCTCCACCAGAGAATGGGCTGGGATTCGTCATACCAGGGAAAGATCCCTTGTCGATAGGCCTGGACGACTCGCTCGGGAGACAAGTCCCCGCCGACGGCCAACAGGCCGTCGGGGTCCGTCTCCGCCATTTCCGGATCGGGAAAGGGTTCCTGGGGAGAAGTGCCGTCCAGCAGGAACAGCAAGCGCTATTTCTCCAGGGCGTCCAGGTACTTTTCCGCATCCAGGGCAGCCATGCAGCCGCTCGCGGCGGAAGTCACCGCCTGCTGATAGACATGGTCCGCCACATCACCGGCGGCATATACGCCTTCGATTGAAGTGGCCGTGGCATTGCCCTCGGTGCCGCTCTTCACCTTGAGATAGCCATTGTTCATCTCCAACTGGCCCTCGAACAGGCTGGTATTGGGCGAATGACCGATGGCGATGAACACACCCTGCAACTCGATATCCTGCGTGGAGCCGTCCTTGACGTTCTTCACGCGCATGCCGGTGACGCCGCTGTCGTCACACAGCACTTCATCCAGGGTGGTATCCCACATGATGGTGATATTGCCGTTTTCCGCCTTTTCCAGAATCTGCTTCTGCAGGATCTTCTCCGCGCGCAGCTCGTCACGGCGATGCACCAGGATGACTTCGGCGGCGATATTGGACAGGTACAGGGCTTCCTCCACGGCCGTGTTGCCACCGCCAATGACCGCCACCTTCTGACCACGATAAAAGAAACCGTCGCAGGTGGCGCAGGCGGACACGCCCTTGCCCTTGAACTTCTCCTCGGAAGGCAGCCCCAGATAACGGGCGGAAGCGCCGGTGCAGATGATCAGGGCGTCACAGGTGTAGGTGCCGGCATCGCCGGTGAGGGTGAATGGACGATTCCGGAGATCCGCCGTGTGAATATGATCGAAGACGATCTCCGTGTCGAAGCGCTCCGCATGCTGCTTCATGCGCTCCATGAGATCCGGTCCCTGCACGCCGTTATTGTCGCCGGGCCAGTTGTCCACGTCCGTGGTGGTCATGAGCTGACCACCCTGCTCCATGCCGGTGATGAGCACGGGGTTGAGGTTGGCGCGGGCGGCATAGATGGCCGCCGTGTAACCGGCGGGGCCGGAGCCGAGAATCAGCAGGGGGCAGTGTCTGGTATCACTCACAGGAAAACTCCTTGAAAGGTTATACTTCGGTGTATTTTCGAATGGGACAAATCCTAACATGAGAATCGCCATACCCAAAGAAATCAAGCCACAGGAAGGCCGCGTGGCCCTGGTACCCGATGCCGCCGCGGAACTGGTGCATGCCGGTCACGAAGTGTTCCTGCAGGCAGGCGCTGGCGAAGCCAGCGGCTATGCCGACAGTCGCTACGAAAACGGCGGCGTGCGGATCCTGCCGGACGCCGCGGCGGTATATGAAAAGGGGGAGATGATACTCAAGGTGAAGGAGCCCGTGGGGCCAGAACTGGAACTGCTGCAACGCCACCACCTGCTGTTCAGCTTCCTCCACCTGGCCGCCCTGCCGGAGCTGACGGAGCGCCTGTGCACCATCGGCCTGACGGCTATCGCCTTCGAAACCATCGAAGATCATGGCCTGCCCATACTGGCTCCCATGAGCAACGTGGCGGGGCGCATCGCCATCCAGGCCGGCACCCATTACCTGCACGCCCCGGCAGGCGGCAAGGGGCTGATGCTGGGCGGCCTGCCCGGCACCCGTCGGGGACGGGTGGTGATCATCGGTGGCGGCAATGCCGGGGGAAATGCCGCGCATCTGGCAGCCGGCATGGGTGCCGATGTCACGGTATTCGACAAGCAACCAGCGAAGCTGGAGGCCATGATGGCCCTGGGCAACAATGTCACCGCCCTCTACCCCTACCGGGAAGCCATGGACAAGGCCGTCACCGATGCCGACCTGCTCATTGGCGCGGTGCTGATTCCCGGCGCCAGGGCGCCCCGGGTGGTGAGCCGGGAACAGGTGTGCAACATGCGGCCTGGAAGCGTCATCGTGGACATCGCCGTGGATCAGGGCGGCTGCGTGGAAACCACCCGTCCCACCACCTGGGAAGCACCCCTGTACAGCGAATGCGGCGTCTCCCATTTCTGCGTCACCAACATTCCCGGCGCCGTGCCAAAGACCTCCTCTTCCGCCCTTTCCGCCAGCCTCACGCCCTGGGTGCTGCGCCTGGCAAGGAACGACTGGCGGGAAGACCCCGTACTCCGTTCGGCGGTGAACGTGGACAGGGGCGAGGTGGTTCACCCCGCCCTCCTGTAGCAATGCCACGCGTTATCGCCATTGTCGAGGACGAGGAGGACATCCGCGCCAATTACGCGGAGCTGTTCCAGCGCCAGGGATATGAAGTACATACCTATGCCAGCCGCCATGAGGCGCTGACCGGTTTTGCCGAACGGCTGCCGGACCTGGCCATTCTGGACATCGGCCTGGGAGATGAATTCGACGGCGGTTTCGAACTGTGCCGGGAACTGCGCAACCTGTCGCCGGTACTGCCCATCATCTTTCTCAGCGCCCGTGACAGCGACATCGACATGGTTTCCGGCCTGCGCCTGGGAGCGGACGACTACCTCACCAAGGACATCAGCCTGCCCCACCTGAGCGCCCGGGTGGCCGCCCTCTTCCGCCGCGTGGAAGCCATGAGCGGCAATTCAGGAAACAACCGGCTGGTACAGGGGGAACTGACCCTGGACATGGACCGCCTCAGCGCCCGCTGGAAAGACCAGCCGGTGGAGCTGACGGTCACCGAGCTGTGGATGCTGCACGCCCTGGCCCGGCACCCCGGTCACGTGAAATCCCGTGAACAACTCATGCAGGCCGCCAATATCGTGGTGGAGCCAGGAACCATCACCTCACACGTGCGCCGCATGCGTGCCCGTTTCCTGGACGTGGACCCCGGCTTCGACCACATCGAGTCCGTGTACGGCATCGGCTACCGCTGGAAGGAGTCCGCCAGCGGATGAAACGGCGCTTCGGCATCCGCTTCAAGCTGCTGCTGGTTTCCTTGAGCCTGCTGGCCATTCCCTGGGCCGGCTACCGATTCATCCAGGAAATGGAAATCTTTCTGCGCCAGGCCCAGGCACGGAACCTGGAGACCACCAGCCGCGCCCTGGCTTCCATGGCGCGTGACAGCGGCGCCCTGCCCCCGTTGCCGCACCCGGAACAGGGCCTGTACGCTCACCCCCTGGGCCAGCCGGTAATACTGGACGGCTATGCCGAGGACTGGCAGCCTCTCCTCTCCCTGGCACAGACCATCGGCGACACGCCGCTGAAGGCCAGCTTGCTGCTGCGAACCAGCCCTCGCTACCACTACCTGTTGCTGCGGGTCGCGGATCACAGTCCGGACTACTTCAGCGGCCCGGTCATCGAGTACGGCGGTTCCGACCAGGTGGAGCTCTTGCTTCTCGACGGCAACGGCCTGGGGCGCAACTGGCTGATTGCGCCCCGGGCGCCGGGAAACATCAGCGCCCACCGCCTCAACGACGAGCAACCCGGCCCCGTGGACGGACGCCTGGCAGGCGCCTGGGAAGAAACCCCTGACGGCTATAACCTGGAACTGCGCTTTCCCGCGGAGCTGTCCGGTGGCGGGCTGGCGGTTCGCATCCTGAACGAGCCCGAAGGAAAGCGTCTCGACTGGGGAAACCCGCGGGACAAATCGGGGGTCATGGCACTGGTACAGCCATCCAGCAGGTTGCAGGCCCTGTTGGAAAACAATCTGCTGCCGCACAGCCGCCTGCGCGTACTGGACAGCCAGGGTTGGGTGCTGGCCAGCGCCGGCGCCCTGGAAACAGACATCCCCGGTGGTGAAAGTTCCGTACCCTGGGTCATCCGAAAGCTGCTCAACCTGGTGCTGAAACACCGCAGCGACGACCACCAAGCCGTCCCGGCGCAGGCCGTGCGCCTGGCCATGGAGCCGGTGGCTTCCGCCCTGTCCGGCAGGGCCGCCACCCGGCGCTACCAGCTGCCAGGCAGTGAAACCCTGGTATTGGCTACCGCTGTGCCTATCGAAATTGCCGGTCAGGTGGGGGGAGCGGTACTTGTGGAACAGACCACGGACAATATCCTCTCCCTGCAGAACCAGGCCATGCAGCGCCTGCTGCTCATCACTTTCATCCTGTTCGCCCTGGTCTCCGTCGCCCTGCTGGGCTTTGCCAGCCTGCTCACCCGCCGCATCCGCCGCCTGCACCGCCAGATGGAAGAAGCAGTGGCCGCCGACGGGCGCATCATCGGGCAGGTCACTCCCCCTTCCGCGGGAGACGAGATTGCCGACCTGGGCAGGGGTTTCGCCAACGTCCTGGACCGCCTGCAGGAATACAACCGCTACCTGCAGGCCATGGCCTCCCGCCTGTCCCACGAATTCCGCACACCCCTGGCCATCATCCGCAATTCCCTGGAAAACAGCGCCGAGGTGAACGACGCCGAAGAAAAACAGGCCTACCTGCAGCGTGCCCTGAAAGGCGTGGACAGGCTGGAGCTGATCCTGCGTCAGCTACAGGAGGCCACCCGCCTGGAAAAGGCCCTGGAACAGGTGGAGGTGCGCCGCTTCAACCTGTGTGAACTTCTGGAGGCCAGCATGAAGAACTACAGGGCCATTCACCCGGACGTGGCGTTCCGTCTGCGCGATTGCGCCGGACTGACCGTCCGCGGGGCGCCCGAGCTTGTCTATCAGGCCCTGGAAAAGCTCATGGACAATGCCGTGGACTTCCATCACCCGGGAACGACCATCACCCTGTCCGCTCGCGAAACCGACGAAACCGTCTGGATCTGCGTACACAACCGGGGGCCTTCCCTGCCGGAAGACATGGATCTGTTCCAGTCCATGATCTCCATACGCGGCGACGGCCAGAAACGGCCCCACCTTGGGCTGGGTTTGTACCTGGTCAGGCTCATTGCGGAATTCCACGAGGGAGACACCCGGGCAGAGAACCTGCCCGACGAGGATGGCGTGCGTTTCTGCTTCAGCCTGCTCAGGCCGCGGTAACGGACTCCACCACTGCCGCGATCTCGCCGGCAAGCTGGGTCACCAGGGTGGCTTCCCTGCCCTCCACCATCACCCGGATCAGGGGTTCAGTACCGGATGGCCGCAACAATACCCTGCCATCCTCCCCCAGGGTCTTCTCGGCAGCGGTTACGGAATCCAGAACGGCCTGGTTCTTCATGACATCTGCCGGCAAAGCCTTTCCCAGGTCCACGTTGATCAGGGTCTGGGGCATGCGTTGCATACCCATACTCAGGTCACGCAGGTTGGAGCCACTGAGCACCATGGCCGCCAGCACCTGCAGGGCGGCAACAATGCCGTCGCCCGTTGTGGTACGGTCCCGGCAAATGATATGTCCCGATGGCTCACCACCCAGGGTCCAGTTGTTGGCATCGAGCTGGGCCAGGATATAACGGTCACCCACATCCGTGCGCACCAGATCCACGCCCAACTCCCGCAGCGCCAATTCCAGCCCCAGATTGCTCATGGTCGTCCCCACCACGGGCCCCTTCAGGCCATCGGGGTGCGCCATGCGCGACCGGGCGATGATGTAGAGGATGCCATCACCATCCACCGTGGCCCCGGTATGATCCACCATGATGAGGCGGTCGCCATCGCCATCCAGCGCTATGCCCACATCCGCCTGCTCCTGCAGCACAGCCTGCTGCAGGGCTTCGGGATTGGTGGAGCCCACCTTGCTGTTGATGTTGAAACCATCGGGATCCGCGCCTATGACCGTTACCCGGGCACCCAGTTCCTCAAGGACATGGGGGGCGATGTGGTAGGTGGCGCCATTGGCACAATCCACCACGATCTTCAGGGAAGACAGGTCAAGATGATGGGGAACCGTGCTCTTGCAGAATTCGATATAGCGGCCTGCCGCATCTTCAACCCGCATGACCTTGCCCAGGCGGGCCGGATCCACGGTGACCAGGGGGCGGTCGATCTCAGCCTCTATGGCCAGTTCCACCTCGTCGGGAAGCTTGGCCCCGGAAGCAGAGAAAAACTTGATGCCATTGTCATAGTAGGGATTATGTGATGCGCTGATGACAATACCCGTGGAGGCGTGCAGGGTGCGGGTGAGATAGGCAATGCCCGGCGTGGGCATGGGACCCAGCATGAGAATGTCCATGCCGGCGGCCACCAGGCCCGCTTCCAGGGCGGATTCGAACATGTAGCCGGAAATTCGCGTATCCTTGCCGATGAGCACCTTTCCCGGGTTGCCGTTACCCAGTACCCGGCCGGCGGCCCAGCCCAGCTTGAGCACGAATTCCGGGTTGATCTTTCCCTCCCCGACCTTTCCCCGGATTCCGTCCGTGCCAAAGTACTTTCTTCTTGTCATCTGTCGCTCCCTGTTACTGCATTGACGATGGACAAGGCATCCACCGTTTCCGCCACATCGTGAACCCGCACCACGATTGCGCCCCGTTCCACCGCCAGGGCGGCAGCGGTGATGCTCGCCGCCAGCCTTTCATGGGCTTCCCGTCCGGTAAGCGCGCCCAGCATGGACTTGCGGGAAATACCAACCAGAACCCCGGCCCCCATATCCGCGAACTGACGCAGATCGCGCAAGAGGGTCAGATTATGCTCCAGGGTCTTGCCGAAACCAAATCCCGGATCCACCAGGACCGTATGCTCTGCTATTCCCGCCTCCCGGCAACATGCCAGCCGTTTGAGCAGAAATGCCTTCACTTCCGCCACCACGTCTGTATAGGCGGGAGCCTCCTGCATGGTACGCGGCTCACCTTGCATGTGCATCAGGCACAGGGGCACCCCGAGTTCCGCGGCGACCTGGACAGCACCGTCGGCACGCAGGGCATTCACGTCGTTGATCATCCCCGCGCCGGCCCTGACGGCTTCCACCATGACTTCGGGCTTGCTGGTATCAACGGACAGGGGGATGTCCAGCTCCGCATGCAATGCCTCGATTACCGGCACCACGCGTTCCGCTTCCTCGTCCGCGGATACCGGGACGGCCCCGGGACGGGTGGATTCCCCGCCTATGTCGATAATGGCCGCACCAGCCTGCTGCATGGCTATTGCCCTGGAAACAGCCGCATCCCTGTCCAGAAAACGCCCGCCGTCCGAGAAGGAATCCGGCGTAACATTGAGGATGCCCATGACCACCGGGGAACCAAGGGCAAGGGGTCTCCCATTGCAGTCCAGCACCGTCACCTGGAAAATCCTCTACGCACCGAAAACAGGGATTGTACACAAGAAGCCGTACCGAAAGACATTGTTCCCCGATGCCGAAATCGGCACAGCGGCGATCAATCGCCCCCGGCTCCCGCCGGACCTCCAGCTCAAAGACTGAATGTCCTTACCAGGAAAACCGCCATTTCCGCGCGGCTCAGTTGACTGTCCGGGCAGAATTTTCCCGCGCCACAGCCCGTGGATATGCCCTCGGCAACCAGTTGCTCAACCCAGTCTGCCGCCCAGTATCCTTGTGGTATATCGGTAAACAGGGTGCCGCTTGCCGGCGGAGGAACATAATCCGCTCCATGGCGGGAACGCAACAGGAAAATGGACATCTCGGCCCGGGTCACATTATTGTCCGGACAATAATTGCTGGCATCACAACCGCCGGTGATACCATCCGCGGAAAGCTGCTCGATCCATGATGCCGCCCAGTAATCCACCGGAACATCATCAAATACGGTGCCCGATGCCCCAGGAGGAACAAAACTGCTGGTCTTCATTCCCCGTTCAAGGAAGATGGACATCTGCGCGCGTGTCACGGGTTCATCCGGGCAGTAGTTTTCACTATCACACCCGGCTGTCAGGCCGCTTGCCCCAAGAAGCTGTATTTCGTCATAGGCCCAGTAGACGACGGGAACGTCCTTGAACATGTATGGAAGATGCTGGTGCTCATACACATCTTTCCACTCCCCTGTTCCACCAATAACGAGGGTTGCCGAATCCGAGCGGAAAGCCACGAAGCGACCATCCGCACTGATTGCCGGACTGCTGGCGCCATTGTCTGCTTCATCACCCGCAGAACTTACGCTGACACGCACTGTACTGCCCGTGTCACGGTCATGAACAAAAATATCTGGATTGTAGTTAGTGTCTCCCGGCACAAGGTTCGTGGCAAAAGAAGTGAATACCACGTAACGTCCATCTTCAGAGACACCCGATTCACTACTCCCCACGTCAGCCTGGTTTCCCGAACTGTCAACACTGACAAGAAAAGTCTGGCCCAACAGAATATCCCTTACATAGATATCCGGCATGTTGTTGGTATCTGTTGCCACCAGGCTGGCATATGACGTAAAGGCCACAATACGCCCATCACCGGAAAGAGAAGGATATTCATTTGAGCCCGTTCCTTCTGCGCCTCCTTCATCAAGGCTGGCTCTGAGGGTTTCGGCGGTTTCCATATTGTGCAGGAATATATCCCTGGTGATATTTGTGTCACCGGAAACGAGATTGTCAGCCAGGGAAGAGAAGGCCACGTACCTGCCATCCGCCGATATCGCGGGCATGTCACTGGCTGCATTCGCCTGCTGCCCCAAGGAATCCACGCTGACCCTGGTGGTGGTTCCTGTCTGTCGATCATGCACAAATACATCAGCGACACCATTCGTATCACCATCAACAAGATTGCTGGCTTCGGAATAGAAAACCACCAATCTTCCATCTCCGGATATCGCGGGTGAATCACTGGAACCATTAGACTGTGTTCCCTGGCTGGACACACTTACACGAGTGGTAAGGCCCAGCAAACGATCCCTGACAAAGATATCCCAATAGCCATTGGTATCGCCATCGACCAGGTTGCTGGCTTCCGACGCAAAGGCCACGAATCGCCCCTTTGCGGAAAGCGAGGGCCTCTCACTCAGGCCATTTCCTTCGGTGCCGTCAGAGGCGACGCTTACACGTGTTGTGATGGCACCCCGAAGGTCGTGCACGAACACATCACCAATCAGGTTACTGTCTCCGGGGACCAGATTGGAAGCCGAGGAAGCAAATGTGATAACACGCCCATTGGAGGAAAGGGAGATGAAGTCGCTGTCACCCATTGCCGGCACGCCAGAAGAACTGACGCTGACCCGGAAGGTATCACCTACCGCTGCCTTGGCAGGAACAGCTGTTGACGACAACCCCACTGCCAACAGGAGGACGAACACGGAATGCAGGCAATTCAGCAATTTCTTCTCCCGACGGAAAACCGTCATCTCGGATAGCAGGGACAAACTGTATTTCGCCGCCCCGATACGCCGAAGATTTTTTCGGCCAACGGCCAATGCCGACCACGCATTGTTCCCCAGCCGCCAGCCACCAAACATCGGGCGGATCGAGGCCCGGGCAGATACCAGCCCTTGCCCCGACGCAAACGCGCTCCTGGCGCGGGATTCTTGCCCGCCACGACGGTTGCGCTCAACCACATCAATGCTGCCCAGCGGGATCCGGGTCGATGAGGGGATCATCCTTTTTTTTCCCGGAAGCCACGTCATCCGAAGAAACGACATTACCTCCGGAACTGGCGGAAGAATCGTCGTCCCAGCCCTGCGGCGGACGCGGCGTCCGCCCCGCCATGATGTCCTCGATCTGCTGCTGGTCGATGGTCTCGTACTTTACCAGCGCCTCGGCCATGGCATGCAGTTTGTCCATGTTCTCCTTGAGCAGGCGACGGGCCCGGTCATAGTTGCGGTCGATGATGTTGCGGATTTCCTCGTCAATGATATGAGCGGTCTCATCCGAGACGTTCTTGTGCTGGGTCACGGAGCGGCCCAGGAAGACTTCTTCTTCCTCCTCGCCATAAGCCAGGGGGCCAAGGCGCTCGGACAGCCCCCAGCGAGTCACCATGTTGCGGGCAATCTCCGTGGCGCGCTTGATGTCATTGGAGGCGCCGGTGGTGACATGTTCGTCGCCAAAGATCAGCTCCTCGGCGATGCGGCCGCCGTAAAGACTGGAAATCTGGCTTTCCAGCAGCTCACGGCTCTGACTGTAACGATCCTCTTCCGGCAGGAACATGGTCACCCCCAGGGCCCGGCCCCGGGGAATGATACTCACCTTGTACACGGGATCATGGGAAGGCACCAGCAGACCAACAATGGCGTGACCGGCCTCGTGATAGGCAGTCTGTTTCTTCTCTTCGTCCTTCATCACCATGGAGCGCCGCTCCGCGCCCATCATGATCTTGTCCTTGGCCGCCTCGAAATGCCCCATGTTCACGCTGCGGCTGTTCTGCCGCGCGGCCATGAGCGCCGCCTCGTTCACCAGGTTGGCCAGATCCGCACCGGAAAAGCCGGGGGTGCCCCGGGCGATCAACGCCGGTTTCACATCATCATCCAGAGGCACCTTGCGCATGTGCACCTTGAGAATCTGCTCGCGGCCCCGCACATCCGGCAGGGGCACGACCACCTGCCGGTCAAACCGGCCGGGACGCAGCAGGGCCGGATCCAGCACGTCGGG
>CAZWRE010000105.1:0-5472 GCA_964636335.1 uncultured Sedimenticola sp.
TGAACTTGCATCTTCAAACATATTGGAAATGAACACCCTGTCGATTTTCAGGCAGTCGATGGGCAGGGATTTCAGTGATGAAAGTGACGAGTAACCCGTTCCGAAGTCGTCGATGCTGATTCTGACACCCAGATCACGCAGTTGCTGAAAAATGCCGATATTGTTCTCGGTGGTCTGTACCACGTTTTCGGTGATTTCCAGTTCCAGGCTGCTGGGAGACAGCCCCGATTCCGCCAGAACGGTTTCCACTGTGTGCAACAATGAGGGGTCATTGAAATGAAGCGGTGATATGTTGACGGCAATGCGCAGTTCCGGCAGCCCCTTTCCCTTCCAGCTTGCCACCTGTGAGCAGGCGGTTCTCAGTACCCATTCACCAATGGCGCGGATCAGGCCGATCTGTTCCGCAAGGTCGATGAACTGGCCCGGTGGAACCAGCCCTCTTTCCGGATGCTGCCAGCGAATGAGCGCTTCCACGCCAACCATCTTTCCGCTCTTGAGATTGATCTGGGGCTGGTAGTGCAGGGTCAGTTGATCCAGTTCCAGGGCCTGTCGAAGATCCTGTTCCATGCGCAGCCTTTTTTCCGCTTCCCGGGTATGGGACTTTTCGTAAAACACGTACCTGTGCTTGCCCTGCTTCTTGGCCGCATACATGGCACTGTCTGCGGCCTTGAGCAGGCTGTGCAGGTCGCGGCCGTCTTCCGGGTAGCGGGCGATGCCTATGCTGCACCTGGGGCGCAGTTCTCCTGAAGGAAGCTTCACCGGACGATTGATGGCTCTCAGGCTGCGACTCGCAACCTCCGAGGCGTCGTTCTTTTCGGATACCTGGTTCACCAGGATGAAGAACTCGTCCCCGCTGATGCGGGCAATGAAATCAGAGTCCCTCACGACCGATCGGAGGCGTTGGGCAACGGCCTTGAGCAGCTTGTCACCGATATCGTGCCCCAGGCTGTCGTTGATGTCCTTGAACCCGTCCAGATCGAGGCAGAGCAGGGCGAATTTCCGGTTCTGCTCCTGGGCGGCATGAATGGTATTCGTCATGTATTCGTAGAAGCAGGTTCGGCTGGCCAAACCGGTGAGTTCATCGGAATAGGTTAGCTGATGCATTCTCCTCTCCGTGGCCTGCTTCTGGGTGATGTCCTGGACGGTGCCCAGCAGTACCTGGCTGGAGTTGGGCGCCATGCCCAGCTCCTGATGCACCGTGATGACTGAACGGCCTTTTACCACCAGCCGGTAGTTGAAGGGTTCCATGGTATCCCCGGCGGTGGTCGCAATTATGGCGCTTCTCAGGTAGTCGCGGTCTTCCCTGTGCACATGTGCCAGGTAGCGATCAAGAGAGTATTGCTGTTCTTCGGCCGGAAGATCAAGCATGGCCGCCAGGTTCTCGGAGATCTCCAGGTTGTCGGTGCGGGAGTCCCATCGCCAGTAGCCAAGTCCGGCCAAGCGCTGCGCGCTCAGGAGTTTTTCCTGGTTTTCCTTCAGCTTCTTGGCATTCTGGCTGGCTCGCAACTGAAAGCGGATGTGCTGCAGCAACAGGGGGTAGTTGACAGGCTTGATGATGAAACCCGATGCCCCCGCCCCGTAGGCCTTTTCCACCGACTCGTTGTCGTCCAGGCCGGTAACCATGATCACCGGCGTGTCGGACAGGGAGGGGAACCTGAGCAGACGCATGCAGACTTCAAAGCCATCCATGTTTTCCATCACCGCATCCAGCAGAAGCAGATCCGGCTGGTGCCGCAGCGCCAGGGCAAGTGCTTCGGTGCCCTGGCTGGCCTCCAGCACCTCGTAACCCGCGGTCACCAGCGCCTCCTTGGTGGTCTGACGGAAAACCGGATCGTCATCCACCAGCAGCAATGTTTCCCGGGAAGAGGATATTGGGCTTGAGATGGATTTTCTGCCCGGGTCGGATTGCTTTTCAAGGACTTCCCTGAGCGCGCCCATTACCGGCGTCAGGCTGTTGTCCATGTCCCTGGCCAGCTCTACCAGTTCCTGCCAGCGGCCTTCCTGTGAAACCTTTTCCAGTAACCGGCACTGCTCTGTCAGCTCGCTGGCGCCCAGCGTGGCGCTGTAATACTTCAGGTTGTGCGCCAGAAAACCAAGTCGTTTGCGATCCCTGCTTTTCAAGGCATCCCGGATGGCGTTCATGTCCTTGGGGGCCTGTTGCAGGAAATGCGTGATGGTTCGGGCCAGGATGTTGCTTCCCGTTTCCTGTTCAAGCTCGCGCAAGCGCTCAATGGCTCGGCCGTCGAGTATCTCCGTGCTGGCGCGCCTGGTCTCCCCGTTGTGACCCTGGAAGGAGAGGAGGCCGCTTTCCCGTACCTGTAGCCAATGCGCGAGTTTTCTTTCCAGGCACTGCTTTTTCAGTGGCTTGTTGAGAAAGTCGTCCATGCCCGCGGCAAGGCATTTGTCCCGGATTCGGTTTTCATCCGAGGCGGTGAGCGCGATGATGGGAATCGGTGTCGTGCCCGTGGCCTGCTCCATTTCGCGAATTCTTGCCGTGGCTTCCAGGCCATCGGTGCCCGGCATGTGGCAGTCCATGAGTATCAGATCGTAATGCGCGCGGGAATAGGCCAGCACGCCTTCTTCCCCATTGCAGGCAAGATCCACGCTGCACCCCAAGGCTTTCAGCATGACTTCCGCTATCTGCTGACTCACCTTGTTGTCCTCGACCAGCAAGACGGTTGCTGTACTCCCTGTTGAAGCCTGTTTCTTCCCGTTGTTCAGAAGAAGATTATTGTCCATGGATCTGTGCCTGCGGCTGCGCGTTCATGATTTGTTCAAGGGGCTTGATGACCAGAAGGAAATGCTGCTGCCCTGGAATGCTATCGGCGGCAGGACGTGCTTCCTTAACAAGAATATGTTTGCCGGGATTGGCATCGATATTGCTTTATTGATGAATAGGCACAATCACCGGTCGTGGGGCATGTGGATGGATTTTTCATTTTTTGGACTTGGCGCGTCATTTTCCGTAGAGGGCGGTCTCAGCTCCGCTGATGGGGCGCTTGAATGCAAGCTGCTGTTTTCCGGAGAAAAACTTTCGAACGCTCAAGGGGCGGAAGGATTTGTAAATGTGTTCCGGAATGCCATGAGCGGAAATGGGACAAGCGGCTTGTCCGAAAGTGAACTGCCGGTAGTCTTGCCGCCTGCCGGCAAGCTCTTGCCGGTTTCTTCGGATAGGGCCATGGAGGAAATGGAGATTCCCGCTGATTATGCGGGTTTCGGCATGCTTCCTTTCCGGGGGGACGGGGAAACCGATACCATGCCGGAAGAATCGCTCGCCGGGATGTTCAGTCCGTTCACCGCGGATTCCCCACGCTTCCAAGCCGGTGAGCACCAGACTGCTCTTCCAGGTGCCCTATCGGAAACCAGCAGGGTGCGGGCAAGCCTGTTGTCTGTTGAGGGCTCAATGAAGCCGGCCATGGAAGAAGCAATTCCGGAACAGCTTGTCGTCCGGGCTGAAAGCCTGAATCAGCCGTTGTCCCGCTCTTCGGCCCCGGGTTCCGTGGAAGATGCCGTGTTGCCCGAGAGGCGGAATGTGTTGTTCCCGGACACCCTCCCTGTAGTGTCGCATGATCGCCCGCGGATGCCGGGCAGCCACCGCCTGACTGCTGACGGGCCCGCATCGGTTTGGCGGGAGGCCGGGATGCAAGGTGAAGCTTCATCGTCTCGAATTCCCGGAAACTTCCCCAACGTTTCACACCAGGACCCCCCCGCGGGAGAAGCAGGTGGGAACACAGGATTGTTCCCCGTGACGGACAGGAAGGAGATACGCCTGCAAATGGCGGGAAATCCCGTCCCGCCCGAGATCCATTCGGGCAACAGCCGGGAAGACAGCCCGCTACCTGCGCGCAATAATCTTAAGGGGCGGAGCACCGAGATATTCAAGGCCAAACGGGATGGTGCCGCCCCGGTCGTGGACGCCGGCCCGGCTCGGCCGACCGCCGAGCCATCCTCCCGGCCTGCCACCGCCCTCCAGTCGGTTGGCGCCGTCCAGGCTGCTGTCAGCCATTTGCAGCTTCGCCGGACAGGTGATGGAAAAGCCGAAGTCATGCTCAGGGGCAAGGATGGAAGCGCGATGATGCCCGGCAATCCGTCATTCCAGCTCCAGATGCCGGAGAAGACCCTGGCGGAATCCGTGGTTCTCGCGGGAGCGAGGTCATCGAACACCGACAAACGGCTGGATTCTTCGCTCTCTGCCCAGGTGTTTGAAGACGGGGAGGGGAGCCTCGCTATGACGGGAACCAGGCAGTCTCCTGTGCAGGGAACCGCCATGCCGGGCACAGGCACGGCGGGTGTATTGCCGCGGCAGACCGAGATAAGCGTTCCCCTGGGACATGCGGCCTGGGAACAGAGCCTGACCAGGCAGGTATTGCAGGCCGGCCAGGGTCAGCTTCGACAACTCCATATCAAGCTGAACCCGTCCAACCTGGGAAGCATAGACATCAAGCTGCAGGTGGAAGGGGATTCGACGAATATTGCCTTCTCCAGCCAACATGCCGTGGTCAGGGAAGCCGTGGAAGCCAGTCTGCCCCGACTGAGGGAAATGTTTTCTGGCAGTGGTATCAATCTCGGTAACGTGGACGTGGGCGGGCAGGATACCGCCAGGGGACAGGAACGTGAGGCACAGGGTGGCGAGTTTTCCCCGGGAAACCTGTTTGGCGGTGGTGATGAAGGCGAGCAGGGTGGCTCCATGGACAATGGCGTGCAGTCCCGGAAGGGAAAGGACGACAACCAGTTGCTGGATTACTACGTATGACACCCGCGACCGGCGGGACATGCATGTCCGCCAGTCGGAATGAGCGGGTTTTCCTTATCTGAGCCTGTTTGGCAAGGGGGCGACAAACGCCGGGAAACGGGCACGGAACAGGGGGCGGCTGTCAAGGAACCGACATCATCCGTGACAAAAATCCACCGTATGCCGATTCATTCCGGGCCTGCCCCGGTCTGTTTCACCTGGGAGAGGCGGCCACGCAGCTTCCATTGCCGGGATGATGATTTCCCGTCAAATATAAAAACTAAATATTATCAATAAATTACCTTGTTCAGGTTGTTCCGGCGCCCCTCTCGATGTTCGTGGCGCGGTGTAGTTTTCAGCAATTCCCCTCTGGCGTGAATATCGTTTTCGTTGAAATGACGAATCTGGCATGAGTCCTGCATCGTAGTTTGTGCAACTGTTTTTTTCAGGAAGGACTGGTCATGGCGAAAAAAGAAGATCTGGATCTGGATGTCGAGGGAAAAGGCAAGAAATCCTCAAAGCTCAAGCTCATAGTCATTCTGCTCGTGGGAATACTGGTTCTCGGGGGGGGCGGTGGCGCCGCCTGGTATTTCCTGGTGATGAAGGGAGATGTGGCGGCGGAGGCTGACGTGGGCATGGAAGAAGCCGACGAACCCGCCGCCAGAAAGAAGAAGAAAAAGAAAAGGAGCAATGAACCCCCGCTGTTTACCGCCCTGGATCCGGCATTTGTCGTGAGTTTC
>CAZWRE010000106.1:0-5686 GCA_964636335.1 uncultured Sedimenticola sp.
CCCCTGGCCTGGATGAGAAACACATCGTAGGTATCCGTGTGGGGGCCCACGGAGCCGCCGGGGGTGGCATAGCTGATCATGATGTCGTCGAAGCGCCAGGATGGGAGAAAGTGGAAGGCCCGCAGCAGTTCCGCCACTTCGGGCAGATACTTGTCCACGTCCTGCACCAGCAGGGTCCAGTCCCGTTCCGGCAGTTCGGCAAAGACCTGTTCATCGAAAGGCCCGTGGCGCAGCTCCCAGTCCTGTTCACCGTGGCGCAGCACCAGGCGGGATTCCACTTCTTCCTCGCAGGAAAGTCCCGCCAGTTCTTCTGGAGAGAGCGCGAAAGGATAGTCACGGACGGCATTGCGCAGCAGCAGCGGTTTTTTCTGCCAGTAGTCGTCCAGAAAATTCTGGATGCTCAGATCATGGGGTAAATGCAAATGCATGGCGGGGCCTGACGAAGGTTGGGAAAACGGGGGAATTCTATCCCATCTGCCCCATGAAGGAGCAGGGCCATCGGGTAATCCAGTCTTGTTTTTACCGGCAAATCCGGTATCCTTTGCCTCCCCGGAGAGATGGCAGAGCGGTTGAATGCACCGGTCTTGAAAACCGGCAAGGGTTAACGCCCTTCCTGGGTTCGAATCCCAGTCTCTCCGCCATTCGATAAAAACCCTGTAACCTCGATGTGTTACAGGGTTTTTTGGTTTTTGTCGGGTCTGGAGGCGTCTGGCTCGGGCGCTTCATTTTCTCAACATGCCGAAAATCAGGCCCAGTACGGCTACGGGCAGCGCTGCCATGATGACCATAAAAGGGATGGCGAGAAGGTTGTTGAAGAACCGCCTGGGATCATCCGAAAGGCAACCCATGGAAAAAAGAACCAGGGGAGCCGTGGCAACCGTCACGGTCAGGAGGGTATCCAGTTTGTCTCGCAACTTGTTCATGTGCATCCTGCCGTCGTGATCACTCCGGCGGCCACGCCAGCTTCAGCTCCTTTCCCCCGTAACCATGTACCTTGTCATGTCCCCGGATGGTCAGGGAGCGGGTGTCGGCGGGGATCTTCACCGAGGACAGGCCGCGGGTGAAGGGCTGTTCGTTCACGTGCGGGTGGGCCAGTACCCGGGTGGCGAGAATCTTGCCGTTCTCGTCCAGGATCTCCCAGCGATCCGCGTAGTGCTCCCAGCCTTCATCGGTGTGTTTCAGGGTGACCTGAAAGCGCCAACTGCCGTCGGCATTTTCCGCCGTCTTGGCCTCCACCACCTCCACCTCGCCTGCCTGCGCCAGGGGCAGTGCGAGCGTCAGCAGTCCTCCGAGCACCTGCCTTTTCATTGCATTCCGCCTATGTCTTCGATCTTCAGCCGCCATTCCGCCGGGCCTGTCTGGTGTACGGATTCACCGCGGCTGTCCACGGCGACCACCACGGGCATGTCTTCCACCTCGAACTCGTAGATGGCCTCCATGCCCAGATCCTCGAAGGCCACCACCCGGGCCTTGCGTATGGCCCTGGATACCAGGTAGGCGGCGCCGCCCACGGCCATGAGATAGGCGGCCTGGTGGCGGCGGATGGATTCAATGGCGGCAGGTCCGCGCTCGGCCTTGCCGATCATGCCCATGAGCCCCAGTTCCCCCAGCATCATTTCCGTGAACTTGTCCATGCGCGTGGCGGTGGTGGGGCCGGCGGGGCCGACCACTTCGTCCTTCACCGGATCCACGGGGCCCACGTAGTAGATGAAGCGGCCGTGGAAGTCCACGGGCGGCTTCTCACCCCGTGCCAGCATTTCCTGGATGCGGCGATGGGCGGCGTCCCGTCCGGTGAGCATGCGACCGGAGAGCAGCAGGCGGTCACCGGGCTTCCAGCCCGCCACCTCCTCCGGCGTGACGCTGTCCAGGTTCACGGGAATGGCGTCCGCGCCGGGCTGCCACTGTATGTCCGGGTAGTCCGACAGGGCGGGCGGGGTGAATTCCGCCGGGCCGCTGCCGTCCAGCTCGAACTCGATGTGGCGGGTGGCGGCGCAGTTGGGAATCAGGGCCACGGGGAGGGAAGCCGCGTGGGTGGGATAGTCCCGGATCTTCACGTCCACCACGGTGGTCAGGCCACCCAGCCCCTGGGCGCCTATGCCCAGGGCATTGACCTTTTCGTAGAGTTCCAGGCGCAGTTCTTCCAACGGGGTGGCGGGGCCTCTTTCCATGAGTTCCTGAATGTCCACGGGCTCCATGAGGGCTTCCTTGGCCAGCAGCATGGCCTTTTCCGCGCTGCCGCCCAGACCCAGGCCCAGCATACCGGGAGGGCACCAGCCCGCGCCCATGCCGGGCAGGGTGTCCAGCACCCAGTCCACCAGGCTGTCGCTGGGGTTGAGCACGGTGAACCTTGCCTTGTTTTCCGAGCCGCCGCCCTTGGCGGCCAGCGCGATGCGCAGGCTGTTTCCAGGGACCATGCGGGTGTGCACGACGGCGGGTGTGTTGTCCCCGGTATTGCGGCGCGCTCCCCAAGGTGGGGACACCATGGAGGCCCGCAGGGTATTGTCCGGGTCCTTGTAGGCCTGGCGCACGCCTTCATCGACCATTTCCTGCAAGCTCAGGCGGCTGTTCCAGCGCACTTCCATGCCGATGTCGATGAAAGCCACGACCATGCCTGTATCCTGGCAGACAGGGCGGTGGCCCTCGGCGCTCATGCGTGAGTTGACCAGGATCTGCGCCAGGGCGTCCCTGGCCGCCGGGGATTGCTCTTTCTCCCAGGCGCGGCCCACGGCCTGGATGAAATCCAGGGGGTGGTAACAGGAGATGAATTGCAGGGCGTCCCGCACGCTCTGGACGAAATCGTCCTGGTGGATGGTGGTCATGTTCTGTTCTCCGGATTGTCCGGCTGGAGGGGCTGTTGGGCACGGCCCGCGGCCTTTGCCCAAGCTACACCACAAAGGCCGGACAGGCAGGTTGGGCAAAGCCGTGTGCGCCCCACAGCAAACTCGAATGGCATTACTCCTTTTGCGTTAAACATCCAGCAACAGCCGCGCCGGATCTTCAAGGTTCTGCTTGATGGTGACCAGGAATTGTACCGCGTCCTTGCCGTCCACGATGCGGTGATCGTAGGACAGGGCCAGGTACATCATGGGGCGGATCACCACCTCGCCGTCTTCCGCCACGGGGCGCTGGATGATGTTGTGCATGCCCAGGATGCCGCTCTGGGGCGGGTTGAGTATGGGGGTGGAGAGCATGGAGCCATACACCCCGCCGTTGGATATGGTGAAGGTGCCGCCACTCAGTTCCTCGTAGCTGAGGCTGCCTTCCTTCGCTTTCTGGCCGAACTGACGGATGGTTTTTTCGATGTCGGCGAAGGAAAGCCGGTCGGCGTTGCGCAGGATAGGCACCACCAGGCCCCGGGGCGAGCCCACGGCAATGCCGATGTCGTAGTAACCGTGGTAGATGATGTCCGTGCCGTCCACGCTGGCGTTGAGCAGGGGATATTTCTTCAGGGCGTCCACCGTGGCCTTGACGAAAAAGGACATGAAGCCCAGGCGTACGCCATGTTCCTGTTCGAATCGCTCACGGTACTGTGTCCGCAGCTCGCTCACTGCCTGCAGGTTGACTTCGTTGAAGGTGGTGAGGATGGCGGCGGTCTGCTGGGCTTCCACCAGGCGTTCGGCGATGCGGGCGCGCAGGCGGCTCATGGGTACCCGCTGTTCCGCCTGTGACGGAGTGCTGGGCAGGAGCGTGTCGCCGACCATGCTGGCCACGGTTTCCGCGTCCGGATCCTTGTTGGAAGTCTGTTTGTCCAGGTAGGCCATGACGTCGGACTTGAGAATGCGCCCGTCCTTGCCGGTGCCGGTTATCTGGGTGGGGTCGAGCTTGAGTTCCTTCACCAGGCGCCGCACGGCAGGGGTGAGCACGGGTTCGTTTCCGGAAGTGGCCGGTTCCGGTTCCCCCTGGTGGGTGTCGGCCACCGTCCGCGTCGGGGCGGGCGCTGCCGCCTTGCCCGGCTCGATGACAGCCAGGATGTCATCGGCTTCCACCAGGTCGCCTTCCCTGGCGCGCTGTTCCGTGAGCACGCCGTCCACGGGGGAGGGCACTTCCAGCACCACCTTGTCGGTTTCCAGGTCGAGAAGGTTCTCGTCCCGGCGCACGGGATCGCCGGGCTGCTTGTGCCAGCTCAGCACGGTGGCGTCGGTAACGGACTCGGGCAGGGTGGGGACGCGGATCTCTGTACTCATATCATTCTCTGGTTGATTTCCGGATCGAAATGCCCGTTCAGGGCGTCATCGATGATCTTGTTCTGTTCCTCCACGTGTACCGGGTAGTAGCCGGTGGCTGGCGCCGCGGCGGCGCGGCGGCCCACGTAGAACACCTGCTTGCCGCCCTTGACGATGCGCGAGAAGCGGTGCTTGATCTGATCCCATGCGCCCTGGTTCTGGGGCTCTTCCTGGCACCAGACGAAGCTCCAGGCATTGGGATAGCCCGCCACCATGGCGTCGAAGTCGGCCCGGGGGAATGGATAGAGCTGCTCGATGCGCACCAGGGCGATGTGCTCCAGGCCCCGCGCCCGGCGGGCTTCCAGCAGCTCGTAGTAGATCTTGCCGCTGCACATGATGACCTGGCTGATCTTTTTCCTGTCCAGGGGATCGATCTCGTCGATGACCGTGTGGAAGCTCCCTTCCGTGTAGGCGTCCAGGGGCGAAGTCGCGAGCGGATGCCGCAGCAGGCTCTTGGGTGTCATCACCACCAGGGGACGCCGGTAGGGACGCAGGGCCTGGCGGCGCAGCAGGTGAAACATCTGCGCCGGGGTGCTGGGAATACATACCTGGATATTCTGTTCGGCGCATAGCTGCATGTAACGCTCGATGCGTGCCGAGGAATGCTCCGGCCCCTGTCCCTCGTAGCCATGGGGCAGAAGCATGACCAGACCGCAGAGCAGGCCCCACTTGGCGCCGGCGGAGGTGATGAACTGGTCGATGACAACCTGGGCGCCGTTGGCGAAGTCGCCGAACTGGGCCTCCCAGATGGTCAGGGTATCGGGCTCCGCCGTGGCGTAGCCGTACTCGAAGGCAAGTACGGCTTCCTCGGAGAGCAGGGAATCGATGATGTCGAAATCCGCCTTGCCGGGGTTGAGATGGGCCAGGGGGATGTACTGCTCGCCGCTCTCCTGATCCGCGATCATGGCATGGCGGTGAAAGAAGGTGCCCCGGCGGCAGTCCTGGCCGGACATGCGCACGGGTACGCCCTGGTCCACCAGGCTGGCGTAGGCCAGGTTTTCGGCGAAGCCCCAGTCGCTGAGCTGCTCGCCGCGCATCATGCGTGCCCTGTCTTCCATGATGCGCTGTACCCTTGGATGCAGCTTGAAGCCTTCAGGGAAATCCAGCAGCCTTTCGTACAGGCGCTGAATATCGTTCCGGGAAATGCTTGTGTCGGTGGGGTGGTCCCAGGGCACGTGCTGATAGGGATGCCAGTTCACCCGGTAGGGGTTGTCGATCTCGCACAGCACCGGACGGCTGACGATTTCGCCCTTGTCCAGTTCCGAACGGTAGTGCTCGATCATGTGCTCCGCCTGTTCCGGCGTGATTACGCCCTCCGCCAACAGGCGCTCCGCGTACAGGGTGCGGGTGGTGGGGTGCATGCGGATCTTCTGGTACATGAGAGGCTGGGTGACGGCGGGTTCGTCGGCCTCGTTGTGTCCCTGTCGGCGGTAGCAGACCAGGTCGATGACCACGTCCTTGTG
>CAZWRE010000107.1:0-10102 GCA_964636335.1 uncultured Sedimenticola sp.
GATGAAGCGCCTGGCGTTCTCGTTCTCCAGGGCGGCCTGTTCCACGGCGGCCTTGTCCGCGTCGGCAGGCACGCTCACCTTGCCTCTCACCTTGCCGTTCACCTGCACCACGTATTCGATGCTGTCCCGGCGCAAGGCGTCTTCGTCCACCTCGGGCATGCCGGCCTGGAGCACATCCTCGCCGTAGTCCAGCTCCCGCCACAGCTTGTGGCTGATATGGGGGGCGATGGGCGCCAGCAGGCGCAGAACGATGCCCAGGCCCTCGCGCAGCACGGCGGCATCGTCCAGCTTGTTGAGGATGTTCACCATGCTCATGCAGGCGGAGACCACGGTGTTGAACTGCTGGCGCTCATAGTCGAACAGGGCCTTCTTCAGGGCGCCGTGGATCTCCCGGCGGGCGTCCCGCGAGGTCTCGTCCAGGCCGGCGTCCACGTCTCCGGCGGCGCGGATGCTCTCCGCCCGGTCATGGGCCAGGTTCCACAGGCGGCGCAGGAAACGGTAAGCCCCTTCCACGCCCTCGTCGGACCATTCCAGGGACTGGTCCGGCGGCGCGGTGAACATGGTGTACAGGCGTGCCGTGTCCGCGCCGTATCGGTCGATGAGGAGCTGGGGATCCACGCCGTTGTTCTTGGACTTGGACATCTTCTCCACGCCCCCGTGTTCCACGGGCAGACCATCGGACTTGAGCACGGCGCGCAGCACCCGGCCCTTTTCATCCCGCTCGATCTCCACGTCGGCGGGGTTGAACCATTCCTTCGAGCCGTCTTCCTTTTCCCGGTAATAGACGTCCGCCAGCACCATGCCCTGGGTGAGCAGGCGGGTGAAAGGCTCGTCGCAGTTTACCAGGCCCTCGTCACGCAGCAGCTTGTTGTAGAAGCGCGCGTAGAGCAGGTGCAGCACGGCATGCTCCACGCCACCGATGTACTGGTCCACGGGCAGCCAGTAATGGGCGCGCTCGTCCAGCATGGCCTGGTCGTTGTCCGGGCAGCAATAGCGGGCGTAGTACCAGCTCGATTCCATGAAGGTGTCGAAGGTGTCCGTCTCGCGCCGCTCGCCGTTACCCAGATCGTGGAACTCGGGCATCTTCTTCAGGGGCGAGCCGGAGCCGTCCACGATCACGTCTTCCGGCAGCTCCACGGGGAATTCCTCCGCCGGGCGGGCCCTGCCCTTGCTGTCGTAGATGACGGGAATGGGACAGCCCCAGTAGCGCTGGCGGCTCACGCCCCAGTCACGCAGGCGGAAGTTGACCCGCCTGCCGCCCTTTTCATGTTCTTCCAGCCAGGCGGCAATGGCGTCGAAGGCCGCCTCGGAGGTCAAACCATCAAAAGGCGCGGAGTTGGCCAGCACGCCCTTTTCCGTGTACGCGGCTTCGGCAATGCCCGCCTCGGAGCCGTCGGCGGGGAACACCACCTGCTTCTTGGGAATGCCGTATTTCTCGGCGAACTCCCAGTCCCGCTGGTCGTGGGCCGGCACGGCCATGACCGCGCCGGTGCCATAGCTCATGAGCACGAAGTTGGCGGCATACACGGGCACGGCCTCGCCGGAGACGGGATGCAGGGCATTCACCCCAAGGGGGAAGCCCTTCTTCTCCATGGTCTCTATCTCCGCCTCGGACACGCCCCCCTGGCGGCATTCCTCGATGAAGGCTTCCAGTTCAGGATTGGATTTCGCAATCTGCAGGGCCAGGGGATGCTCCGCCGCCACCGCCACGTAGGTGACGCCCATGAGGGTGTCCGGCCGGGTGGTGAAGATCTCCAGGCGCTCGTCCCAGCCCTCGATGTCGAAACTCATCTGCACGCCCTCGGAGCGGCCGATCCAGTTGCGCTGCATGGTGACCACCTGCTCGGGCCAGCCATCGAGTTTGTCCAGATCGTCCAGCAGCTCCTGGGCATAATCGGTGATCTTCAGGAACCATTGCTCGATGTCGCGCTTTTCCACCAGGGCGCCGGAGCGCCAGCCGCGGCCGTCGATGACCTGCTCGTTGGCCAGCACGGTCTGATCCACGGGATCCCAGTTCACCGTGGCGGTCTTGCGGTAGGCCAGTCCCTTCTCCATGAGGCGGGTGAACATCCACTGTTCCCACTTGTAGTAGTCCGGCTGGCAGGTGGCCAGCTCCCGCTCCCAGTCATAACCAAACCCCAGGGCCTTGAGCTGGACCTTCATGTTGGCGATGTTCTGGTAGGTCCATTTCGCCGGAGCGGTGTGATTCTTGATGGCGGCATTCTCCGCCGGCAGGCCGAAGGCATCCCAGCCTATGGGCTGGAGCACGTTCTTGCCCAGCATGCGCTGATAGCGGGCCACCACGTCGCCCAGGGTGTAGTTGCGCACATGCCCCATGTGCAGCTTGCCGCTGGGATAGGGGAACATGGACAGGCAGTAGAACTTCTCCCGGGCGGGATCTTCCACGGCTCTGAAGGACTGGTTTTCTTCCCAGAACGCCTGGGCTTCCGCTTCCACGGTTTTCGGATCGTAGCTTGCTTCCATCGGGGTTGGACAAAATGTCGGAGACAATCCTGTAAGGATACAGCACCAGGGCGGTTTCTTGAATTCCCGTGGTGACAGCGGGACACCCGGGGCAAAGCCTCTGGAACACGCGCGCCTTTCCTGCCAGAATCATCCCAGCCGCGCTCACCGGAGAAAGCCTTGAAAAGACTGCTCTTGCTCCTGTTGCTCCTGCCCCTGACCGCCCTGGCCGGCAAGGGCCAGATCAAATTCGTGGAAACCACGGTGGATCTGAAGGCCGACGGCAGCGCCGTGGTGCGCTACCAGGTGCGGTGGCAGGTGACTTCCGGCGAGCTGCACGGCTTCTACTTCCAGGGCAACGGCAAGCTGACGGTCGGCATGGCCGTGGATCAGGCCGGGGCCGTGGACAGCCGGGGCAACAGCTACCGGCTGGACATCCGCAACCTCGGCGGCGGCAGGTGGGACATCCTGCTGGCGGACGGCCAGGGTGTGCCCAAGGGGCAGACCGTCACCTTCAACCTGCCCTTCCGCACCGATTTCCACCGCGCGGGTTACCTCGGCCCCACCACGGCGGAAGACGGCCGGGAGCTGGTGTTCTTCAACTGGGCGCCCGTGCAGTGGGACGAGGCCGCCAACCAGGATCACTACACCCTGAAGATCCTCACCCCCTACCACCTGCCGGATGAACAGGTGAGCCCCCGCGGCGTGGTGGATACGGAGCGCCTGATCCTGACCGAGCCCTGGGTAAACGAGAAATACCTCATTGACTACCAGCGCGGGCCGGACAACCGCCTGCTGCTGGTATTTCACAAGAATGATCCCGGCAACCGTTTCCACATGCGGGTGCAGTTCTACATGCCGGCGGACTGGTTCCACCTGGCGGCCGCTCCCGCCGCCATGAAACCCGCTCTGTCCCGTGAGGACAACAGGCGGGGGAACAGCCCTCTGCTGCTCATGCTGGGGCTGGCCGTCATCGGCGCCTTCTTCGGGGTGGTCAGGGGCAAGCAACGCTCCATGCTCAAGGCCAGGGAAGGGCTGAACGACGTTCGCTGGGAGAACCTGGACTGGACGCCGCCCAAGCTGATTCTTTCCGAGTTCCGCAAGCCGGGAAAGATCTGCAAGGATCTCACGCCCCTTGAAGCGGCCTTCTACCTGGAGATTCCCTTCAAGCTCATCGTTTCGGCCATGCTCAATTCCATGGTGCTGGAGGGCTTCGTGGAGATACTGTCCGAGTCGCCCCTGCGGGTGAAAGTGCTGAATCGGCCCGACCTGAATGAGCTGGACGAGTACGAACGCATGTTCTACAACGCCCTGAGCGATGACGGCGAGCTGTCCCAGGAAGAGCTGGAGGAACTGATGAACACGGCGGTGCAGAACGTCCAGCTCAAGGCCTGGGATGCGGACATCGAGGCCACACAGAACTGGTACCGCCGCCAGGTGAGCGAATACCTGAAAACAGCCGCCGCCGGCGCCACGGCCCAGAGATCGGAGGCCAACGACTGGTACTTCTGGTATCACAACCGCCACCCCTACTACCATCAGCGCTGGAACCACCAGGACGATCCGGCCCGCTACGCCACAGACATGCCGGTCACCGTGGATCACATCATCCACGGCCCCCTGGACACGGATATCGCCATGGAGCTCAACGTCTGCCACGATGCCTGTCATTCCGCCTGCCACAGCGCCTGTCACTCGGCCTGCCATTCCGCCTGTCACAGCGCCTGCCATTCGGCCTGCGTGAGCGGAGGATCACACTGATGAACCGGTTTTCGACCTGGGTGGCAAGAGCTGTCGCCAATTGGCAGGAACGCCGTGGAGCCTTCCCCGGCGGCTTGACGGCAACGCCTCCCGCCGAACAACCCGACCTGTCCTGGGTGGACGAGTTCATCCGCAATGTCGGCCCCTATATCTTCGTACGCACCGAGGACAACATCCTCATCAAGCGTCCCAACCAGGCCCAGAAGCTCAACGCCCAGGGCGCGCAGATCCTCAAGTTCCTCCTCGACGGCGGCAAGGTCGCGGGCCTGGTGAAGGGACTGGGAGGCGACCGTGGCAAGCTGGAGCAGGTGGCCCTGTTCCTGCACGGGGTGCGTGGTTTCCTGGAAGGCCATGTCACCGCGGACTCGGCGCATCCCGGGGTGGAGGTCGAGGTGTTCAGCCGGCACTTCTCCGACCTGCCCATTCTTTCCGAGGTGGCCATCACCTACAAGTGCAACCTGCGCTGCGTATTCTGTTACGCCGGCTGCAACTGCACCACCCAGCCGGTGAACGACGAAAAGGTCATGAGCGTGGCCGAGATCAAAACCGTGCTGGACAAGCTCTGGCATGAAGGCAGGGTGCCATCCGTGAGCTTCACCGGCGGCGAACCCACCCTGCACAAGCGGCTGCCCGAGCTGATTGCCCATGCCAGGGAACTGGGCATGCGCGTGAATCTCATCACCAACGGCACGCGCATCAACGGAGAACTGGCGCAACGTCTTGCCGATGCCGGGCTGGATTCGGCCCAGGTGAGCCTGGAAGGCACCAGCGCGGAGATTCACAACCTGGTCACCCGGGGACAGTCTTCCTTCGACCGGACCGTGGCCGCCGTGGGGCACCTGAAGAGCGTGGGCATACGCGTGCATACCAACAGCACCATCAACCGCATGAACGTCCACCAAATGCCGGACATGCCGCGCTTCGTGCGCGAGGTGCTGGACAACGAGCGTTTCAGCATGAACCTGCTGGTGCCCACGGGCAGCGCCGTGGTTCACCCCGACCTCATCGTGCGTTACAGCGAGATCGGCGGCTGGCTGGAAAAGATTCAGGAACAGAGCAAAGCCCATGACGTGGAATTCCTCTGGTATTCCCCCACACCCATGTGCATGTTCAACCCCATTCCCGCCGGCCTGGGCAACCATGGCTGCAGCGCCTGTGATGGCCTGATCTCCGTGGCGCCCAACGGTTCGGTTATTCCCTGCGCATCCTACGACGACGAGGTGGGCAGCCTGCTGGACAACGACCTGGTGAAGGTGTGGAACAGCGACAAGGCCAGGGGCTACCGGGACAAGGCCCTGGCCCATCCCCGGTGCCGGGAATGCAGCCAGTTCGACATCTGCAACGGCGCCTGCCCCCTGTACTGGCGGGAGCTGGGCTTCGGGGAACTGGAAGCGCGCAACGGTTTCGACAGGGCCGAGGCCCGGGGTTACGTCCATGCCGGAGAGGACGAATCATGAATACCACGGCCCAGGACATCGCCAACCCCCGGGATGCCGTGATCTTCTGGCTGTGGCGGGACATGGCCTACAGCAGGCGCATGCTCATCGCCTTCGGGCTCATCACCCTGGGCTTCCTGCTCCAGTGGTATTCGGGAGAGATATTCTCCGGGGTGATTCCCCTCATCGCCGGCAACGCCCTGCTGCTCGTCAGGGGCTATGACAATCGCGTGGAATTCGCGGGTTTCGACCCCTCCAGCCAGTGGCAGAAGGTGGAACGCGACCGCCTGTTGGAGCTGAAGGATTTCGACCGGAAGATCCGCCGCTGGGACCGCAGCTTCATCGACATCACCAACGGACTGGGGCTGACCACCTTCCTGCTGCTCTGCCTGGCCCTGTTCGGCCTGTATGCCGTGTTCGACACCCATTCCTCCTACACGGATCTGAAGGTGATTCCCGTGGACATGGCCATTCTCTTCCTGCCCCACTGGTTCACCGGCACCCGGCGCATCCTGCGCCTGCCGGGAATGCTGGTCAAGGCGGAAGTGCTGGAGAAGGTGCTGGACGAGGTGAAGCCAGAGGCCCGGGGGCTGCGAACCGAGGTGCTCATGCTGCTCAAGGGCGAGGCCAGGCTGCCGGAAGACATCAAGGTGAAGATCGAGCCGCCGGACGCGCCGGAGGAATTTCTCGGCCTGTACGGACAGGTGGTCATCAACAACGTGCAGGGAAAATCCTACCCCTATTTCTACGTG
Source organism: uncultured Sedimenticola sp. (assembly GCA_964636335.1). Lineage (GTDB taxonomy): Bacteria > Pseudomonadota > Gammaproteobacteria > Chromatiales > Chromatiaceae > Thiolapillus. The sequence goes on from CAZWRE010000107.1 coordinate 6,413, forward strand.
GTGCTGGTGGCCCGGCCGGGGCTGGGCCTCAAACACTTTCGGGCCCGCGTCCGGCCGCCCGAGAACCTGGTGGCGGAATACCGCAGGCAGGGCGGCGTGGAGGTTCTGGTGCTGCGCCAGCGAACCACCAGGCGCTCCGGTTATCACACCAGTGAGGAAACCGCCCGGCTGCTGCTGTCATTTGGCCTGGAGCAGATGCGCAGGCTGCTGTGAGGCGGCTTCGGGCAAAATGTCTTATGTCAATCCCCGCACCCGGCCGACAGGGTATACTTCGCGGCATTACTGGCCATTCATCGAAGACGAGAACATGAAGATTTTCATCCTTCTCCTTGCCCTGCTGGCGGCAATGCCCGTGACATCCCATGCCGACACGCCGGACAACACCGAACTGGCGGCAGTGGCGGAACTCGGGCGCCTGAACGGCATTGCCCTGAACTGCCGGTATTTCGACCAGGTCAAACGCATCAAGCAGATACTCATCGACAACCTGCCCAAACGCAGAGAGCTGGGACAGGTGTTCGAGGAAAAGACGGACGTTTCCTTCAAGGAAGCCATCCAGTCCGGAGCCGCCTGTCCGTCTCCCGCCGCCTTCGCCAACGATGTAGGCAAGGCGGGAGACGAGCTGGCCAGAATTTTCACCCCCAAATGACGATTGGCCGGCATCGGTGCCGGCCCCAAAGGTTTGCCATGAGAAAGTTTTTTCCCGGTTTTTCCCTGTTCGTTTCCGCACTCCTGCTGCTTGGCGCTTCCGTGTCGCCCGCCGCTGAAAAGGAGCTGCATGTCGTCGTGAGCATCAAGCCCGTGCACTCACTTCTGGCCAGTCTGATGAAGGGTGTGCGCCCCCCCGAGCTGCTCATTGGCAAGGGGGAGATACCCTATGGCTGGTCGCCCAGCAAGGAACAGGAACAACATATCCGGGACGCAGACCTGGTGATCTGGGTTGGCCCGGAACTGGAGAAGAACCTGCTGCCTGTGCTGAAGGCGCTGCCCGAAGACGCGCCGGTGCTCACCCTGCTGGACAGCCCGGATCTGAAGATCCTGCCGTCCCGCTGGAACGACACGGACCGCGACCCCTACTTCTGGCTGGACAGCCGCAACGCCCTGATGCTCATCGATACCCTGACCAAGTTGCTCATGGATATGGACTACAGCCGCGCGCACCTGTACAAGCGCAACCGCGACGCCCTGTTCGAGAAACTGGCGGAACTGGATCGCCGCCTGGAATACGGTTATCGCGGCCTCAAGGGCGGCGTGGTGCTGGCCTACTACGACACCCAGCAGTACTTCGAGCAGGCCTATGCCCTCAAGCTGGGGGGTGTGCTGTCACCTTCTCCCGATGTTCCCGTGAGCGCGGAAACGCTGCTCAGGGAGCGGCAGAAGCTGCAGAACGGCTGGTATGCCTGCCTGCTCACGGAAGCCGGCATGAAGATGCCCGCCCTGGACCTGCTGGTCAGCGGCGTGGACATCAACCACGTGGAGCTGGACAGCTTCGGCAGCACCCTGGAGCCGGGTGAAGGCCTCTACCTGGACGTCATGGAGCACAATACCAGCCTCATCAAGGCCTGCGTGAGCAAGACCGCCGCGGCCCTGGACGAGGCGAAGAAGCAGGAAGCCGGGACAGCGTCCGGCGCGGACACCGGCCGCATCGGCGGCCGCTTCCTGCTCACCGACCACAACGGCAACATGGTCACCGAGGACGACATGAAGGGCAAGTACCAGCTCATCTACTTCGGCTACACCTATTGCCCGGATGTCTGCCCCACCTCGCTGAGCGTGATGATGACCGCCCTCAAGAAGTTCGACCCCGAGGCGAAACGCATCCAGCCCTATTTCATTACCGTGGACCCCCAGCGGGATACGCAGAAAGTGATGGCGGACTACGTGAACTATTTCGGCAAGAATCTCATCGGCCTGCGCGGCACCGAAGCCATGACCCGGCGCCTCATCAAGGAATTCAACGTCACCGTGGAAAAGGTGGTGGACGACCCCGCCCACCCGGAAAAATACCTCATCGACCACACCGCCAGTCTGTACCTGATGGCGCCGGACGGACGCTTCATCACCAAGTTTGCCCACGGCATCACGCCGGGGCAGCTGGTGAAGAAGCTAGAGGAGTACATGAAGTAGGGCGCGGAGCCAGGCGGAAATCGAATTTTCGCCTGGCGCGTCTGAAAAAACCCGGGACAGCTTTTTCAGACTGTTCCAAGAGAATTCAGGGAATCTCGGGCTTGCCCGCCACCCGCCTGAATGTTCCCAGCACCTCTCCCTGCCGGATGAGCCGCCCGGTTCCATCTTCGTCCACCTGGAAGACGAACTGTTCTTCCTGCTCCGTATCCGTGGACGGAGTGCAGTCCATCCTGGCTGAATGCCTGTCCGTGCCGCCCCAGAAGCAGTGCCAGGTGGCGGCGGGGCGGCGGCTGGTGAACAGGCCCCGGCCTTCGTAGGAAAGCGTGATCCCCGGAATACCCCATTCATTTTCTTCCGCCGCCGCCCAGTTTCCGGCGCCGGGATGAGGCGAACAGGCCGACAGCCCTACGCCCAGCATCGGCAGAAAAAGACAGTTTCTGATAACAGGATGTTTCATCGGCATGATACGAGTTCCGGGAAAGCCCGCATCATACCGCAATTACCCGCACAGGCCTCAACCGGAAAACCCCAGCGGGCTTTTCCCGCGGGACGGGGAAAGCATGGAAGCCTTCCAAACCCTGATATAATTATCGTTTGACCACAGCTTCCGCCAGTCCCGTGAACCAAGACTCCCTCCAATCCCTTCTGCGACAGCGCATCCTGCTCCTGGATGGCGCCATGGGTACCATGATCCAGCGCCACAAGCTGACGGAGGAAGACTACCGGGGCGAGCGCTTCAGCGACTGGCCTACCGATCTGAAGGGCAACAACGACCTGCTCTGCCTCACCCAGCCGCAGATCATCCGCGGCATCCACGAGCAGTATCTGGAAGCGGGGGCGGACATCCTCGAGACCAACAGTTTCAACGCCACCCGCGCCTCCATGGCCGACTACGGCATGGAAGACCTGGTGCATGAAATCAATGTCGCGGCGGCGCGCCTGGCGCGGGAAGCGGCGGACAAGTTCAGCACCGCCGACAAGCCCCGCTTCGTAGCCGGCGTGCTGGGCCCCACCAGCAAGACCCTGTCCATCTCTCCCGACGTGAACGACCCCGGGCACCGGGCCATCCGCTTCGAGGAACTGGCGGCGGACTACCGCGAAGCCACCCGGGGACTGATGGAAGGCGGAGCGGACATCATTCTCATCGAGACCATCTTCGACACCCTCAACGCCAAGGCCGCCATCTTCGCCGTGCAGGACGTATTCCGGGAAAGCGGCGCCGCGCTGCCCATCATGATCTCCGGCACCATCACCGACCAGTCCGGCCGCACCCTGTCCGGCCAGGTCACCGAGGCCTTCTACAACAGCCTGCGCCACGCCAAACCCCTGTCCATCGGCCTGAACTGCGCCCTGGGGCCGGACCTGCTGCGCCAGTATGTGGAAGAGTTGTCCCGGGTATCGGAAACCTTCGTCTCCGCCCATCCCAACGCGGGGCTGCCCAACGAATTTGGCGAATACGACATGACCCCCGAGCAGATGGCAGCGGAAGTGGGTGAATGGGCGCAATCCGGCTTCATCAACATCGTCGGCGGCTGCTGTGGCTCCACACCGGAACATATCGCC
>CAZWRE010000108.1:0-2583 GCA_964636335.1 uncultured Sedimenticola sp.
TGGCGGCCCTTGGGATTGGAACGCACCCATTCCAGCTCCTTCTTCATGGCCTTGATGCGGGCGGCTTCCGCCTTGGCTTCCTGCTCCAGGCGGGCCTCTTTCTGCTCCAGCCAGGAAGAGTAGTTGCCTTCCCAGGGAATGCCGTGGCCACGATCCAGTTCAAGGATCCAGCCAGCCACGTTGTCCAGGAAATAACGGTCGTGGGTCACCGCCACCACCGTGCCCTTGTATTCATGCAGGAAGCGTTCCAGCCAGGCAATGGATTCGGCGTCCAGGTGGTTGGTGGGCTCGTCCAGCAGCAGCATGTCGGGCTTGGACAACAGCAGCTTGCACAGGGCCACGCGGCGTCGCTCGCCCCCGGAGAGTTTGCTTACATCGGCATCCCAGGGGGGCAGGCGCAGGGCATCGGCGGCTATCTCCAGCTGGCGTTCCATCTGGTGGCCGTCGGCGGCCTGAACGATGTTCTCCAGCTCCGCCTGACGCTTGGCCAGGGCATCGAAGTCTGCGTCCGGCTCGGCATAGGCGGCATAGACCTTTTCCAGCTCTTCCATGGCCTCCTTGACTTCCCCCAGGGCTTCCTCGATGTTGCCGCGCACATCCTTGCTTTCGTCCAGTTGGGGCTCCTGGGGCAGGTATCCCACGCGGATACCGGGCTGGGGGCGGGCCTCGCCGTCGAAATCCTTGTCGATGCCGGCCATGATGCGCAGCAATGTGGATTTGCCCGCGCCGTTGAGGCCGAGTACGCCGATCTTGGCGCCGGGAAAGAAGGACAGGGAGATGTCACGCAGGATCTGCCGCTTGGGCGGCACGGTCTTGCTGACGCGATTCATGGTAAAGATGTATTGAGCCATGGAAATCTGCCGAATGCTGTAACGGAAAAGAGAATATTTCGGAGCGGTGTCAGTCGTTGTGCAACTGGGCGGCCTGCAGGGTGTTTTCCAGCAGGGTGGCGATGGTCATGGGGCCGACACCGCCAGGCACGGGGGTGATCCAGCCTGCTACTTCCCTTGCTGCTTCGAAATCCACGTCACCACAGAGCTTGCCGTTGTCCAAGCGGTTGATGCCCACGTCGATGACCACGGCGCCGGGCTTGATCCACTCCCCCTGGACGAAGTTGGGACGGCCCACGGCGGCGACGATGATGTCCGCGGCGCGGATCTTGTCCTGGAGATCCTTTGTTCTGCTGTGGCAGACGGTGATGGTACAGCGGGCCATAAGCAGTTCCAGGGCCATGGGGCGGCCAACGATATTGGACTGGCCGATGATCACCGCGTCCTTGCCCGCCAGATCCACCCCGGTGCGTTCCAGCATGGTCATGATGCCCTTGGGGGTGCAGGGACGCAGCAGGGGCATGCGCAACACCAGCCGGCCCACGTTGTAGGGATGAAAACCGTCCACGTCCTTGGTGGGCAGAATGCGCTCGATGACGGTTTCCTCGTCGATCTGTTCCGGCAGGGGAAGCTGGACGAGGATGCCGTCAATTTCTTCCCGCCGGTTCAGTTCATCGATGAGGGACAACAGCTCATCCTGGGAAACAGCGGCATCCAGGCGGATGAGCTCGGACAGGAATCCCACTTCCTCGCAGGCCTTCTGCTTGTTGCGCACGTAGACCTGGGAGGCGGGATCGTCTCCCACCAGGATGACGGCCAGCCCCGGGGGGCGATGCCCGCCGCTGACCAGTGCCTGTACTTCCCCGGCTATGCGGGATCGCAGGTCCGCGGCAATGGCCTTGCCATCAAGAATGCTTGCGCTCATCGGTCACCAACCAGAAACATGTTTCAGCAAAAGCGGAATTTTACCGCCTGGCAGGAATTTCTGCCAAAAGGTTTGGCGGGATACTGATAGCAGCCCTTTTCAGTATCCTGATTGAAGGTTGGATCAGCGCTTTTGCTGCCACCAGTGCTGCACGATGTCCGCCACGTCCAGGTCGTCCGGTCCCGTGCGCCAGCTCTTGGACAGGGGAACGTCGGAGCTGGCCGGTGGCGGGTTGGGTGGATCCACCTGGAAACGGGTGGGCAGGGGGGTGGCATCGCCCACGGCCAGTACTTCGCCCCGACTGAGGGATGCCAGGGTTTCCGCCATGTCGGCTTCGCCTTCCGGCATCAGGCCGCGCACATAGGCCTGGTCGTCCGGGTTGGAGATGCGCAGGCACATGTAGTTCGAACACTGGGCCAGCACGGTTTCAGACAATTCCGTGGGACGCTGGCTGATGACACACAGGGCCACGCCGTATTTCCGGCCTTCCTTGGCGATGCGCTCCATGGCCTTCCTCGTTGCGGCCAGGGCAGCGTCTCCCTCCTTGGGCAGATACTGGTGTGCCTCTTCGCAGACCAGAAGTATGGGGAATTCCCGGCGCCTCGGATTCCAGTAATTGAACTCGTAGGCCAGGCGCGCGATCTGGGATGAGACCATGGGCCGCACGTCGGAAGGAATGGAGCTGAGATCGATAACGGTTATCTGGCGCTTTTCCTCTCCCAGTCCGACAAAATCCCGCATCAGGTCTTCCAGGTGTTCGGATTTGGTGCGTTTTTTCGGGCGCAGCAGGAAGTCGTACCGCTTGTCGTTGTACATGGACTGGAAACG
>CAZWRE010000109.1:0-7266 GCA_964636335.1 uncultured Sedimenticola sp.
ACCGGAACCGGGCTTTCCCTGCCCGTTTCCTCATCAGCATCGGAAAACGCGGTTTCCCGCTGCCTCCGCTTCGCGCCGCACGTCCTTGTGCGAGGGTCGCGGCGAGGGCGCCGCTCCTACAGCTCCCGTAGGAGGCCCGCCCCCGGGCCGATTGGTCGCGGCGAGGGCGCCGCTGCTCCTTTGGTCCGGAAACGGGCTTTCCCTGCCCGTTTCCTCATCGGCATCGGAAAACGCGGTTTCCCCATGCCTCCGCTTCGCGCCGCACGTCCTTGTGCGGGTGTCGCGGCGGGGCAACCCTCCTACATCCCCCGTAGGAGGCCCGCCCCCGGGCCGATGGATCGTGGCGAGGGCGCTGCTGCTACATCCCATGTAGGCAAAAGAAAAGGCGGGAGAACCCGCCTTTTCCTGAAACATTCCAGGCTCAGTCCCCGGATGGCTCCTCGGCGGGCCACTTCTTCGCGGCTTCCTTGACCATTTTCTGCAGGTCGCCACTGGCGTGCATCTCCAGGGTGATATCACAACCGCCTATCAACTCCCCGTCGATGTACACCTGGGGAAAGGTCGGCCAGTCGGCAAACTTCGGCAGGTTCTCGAAGATCTCGGGATCCGCCAGCACGTTCACGTAGGCGAACTTTTCGCCGCAGTCCTGCAGGGCCGCCGCCGCGCGGGAGGAAAAACCGCACTGGGGGAACTGGGGCGTGCCCTTCATGTAGATGATGATGGGATTGCTCTCCACCTGCTCTTTGATTCTTTCCAATGGATCCATGGTTCGGCTCTCACTCTGTTCGGTTTTCCGGAACAGGGGACATGGGCGCCCCGTTCCTCGATTTCAAGAAGCCATTCTACTCCCCCGCCCGCGCCTGACCAACCCGATATTCTCCCGGGAATCAAGCTGTACCGGCATGGTTCAATGCCTCCATCCTTCCCGCATTGGGCTCTCGCTTCATGCGGGCTGTTTTCCATCCACATGCCGCTGGAGCCAGAACTCCAGCAGGGCCAGTTGCCAGAGCTTGCTGCCCTGGATGCGGGTGTGGTGCATTTCCGGCGCCGACAGCAGCCGCTCCACGTACTTGCGCCGGTACAAACCCCGCTCCCGGCAGGCTCGGGAATCCAGGATATCACGCATGAATTCCAGGAATTCGCCACGCACGTACTTCAGGGCCGGCATGGGGAAATAGCCCTTGGGCCGGTCGATGACGGCATCGGGCACAATGCCCCGGGCCACGCGCTTGAGCAGGTGCTTGCCGCCGGACCGGAACTTGATGTCCGGCGGGCAGCGGGCGGCCAGTTCCACCAGTTCATGGTCCAGGAAAGGCACCCGGGCTTCCAGGCCCCAGGCCATGGTCATGTTGTCCACTCTTTTCACCGGGTCGTCCACGATGAGGGTGGTGGCATCCAGGCGCAGCACGGCATCGATGCACTGGTCGGCGCCCGCTGCGTTCAGCTCCTCGCGGATGTAGTCGCCGGTGACATCGCCCACCCGGAAACCATCCCGCACCATGTTCAGATATTCCTCGTGATCCCGGTCGAAATAATACCGCCGCAGGCGGTCGGCGCAGTCACCCCGGTTATCCTCCATGATCTTCTGAAACCAGAAATAGCCGCCGAAGACCTCATCCGCCCCCTGGCCGGACTGCACCACCTTGATGCTCCTGGACACCTGCTCCGAAAGCAGATAGAAGGCCACGGCGTCCTGGCCGAACATGGGCTCGGCCATGGCGTCCACGGCCTCGGGCAGGCGGGCCAGCACCTGATCGTTTGGCACCAGCATCTTGTGATGGCGGGGCTGGTAACGTTCCACCACCAGATCGGAATATTCGAACTCGTTGCCGGACTCCTCGGGCTGGTCCTCGAAACCGATGCTGTAGGTGTGCAGATCACTCTTGCCCAGCTCTGCCAGCAGGGCCACCAGCAGGCTGGAATCCAGACCGCCGGACAGCAGCACCCCCACCGGCACGTCGGCAATATCGTTGCGTTTGGCCACGGCGGCGCGCAGGCGCTCATGGGTGGCCTCCACCCATTCTTCCTCACTCAGGGATTTCTCGGGCCGGGTGGCATCCAGCTCCCAGTAACGACCCCGCTGTTCCCGGCCATCGGCATGGAGCTTCATCCAGGTTGCCGGTTCCAGCTTGCGCACACCTCTGAGAATGGTGCGCGGCGCGGGCACCACCCCATGCAGGGTGAACTGAAAATGCAGGGCGGCCGCATCCAGGGACACATCCACTCCCCCACCCGCCAGCAGAGCCGGCAGGCTGGAGGCAAAGCGGAAGCGCCGGCCATCCCGGCTCCAGTAGCAGGGCTTGATGCCGAAACGGTCCCGGGCCAGAAACAGGGTTTTTTCCCGCATATCCCAGACCGCGAAGGCGAACATGCCGTGCAGGTGCCGGGGACAGTCCTCGCCCCATTCGCGCCAGGCTTTTAGAATGACCTCGGAATCGCCGTCGGAGAAGAAATGATAACCCCGCTGCTGCAAGTCCCGGCGCAGTTCCCGGTAGTTGTAGATGGTGCCATTGAACACCAGGGCCAGGCCCAGTTCCTGATCCACCAGGGGCTGATTGGATTTTTCAGACAGGTCGATGATGGACAGGCGCCGGTGGCCGAAGCCCAGTTCCCCGTCCGAATAACCGCCGCCATGGTCCGGCCCCCGGGGGCGCAGGCGTTCCGTCATGCGGCCGATGGCCGCCAGATCCGCCGATTGACCATCGAAACGCAGTTCACCACAGATGCCGCACATTTCAGTTATTCTCCATGCAGAAGCGCGCTATGCGCCGCGAAGGGCCTGGTGGCCAGCTCGGTTTACAGCGCACGGCGCCGCTCCCACGGGCGTCCATAACCACCACCGCCGGGGGTCTCGATGCGCAGTACATCACCCGGTTTCACGTGACGATGGCACTTGCCGGGCAGGTCTTCACCATTGAGCAGGTTCCGCCCCGTCTGACCGGCCTCTCCCCCCGCCAACCCCCAGGGCCGGTGACGCCGGCGCTCCGTGAGCAGGGAAACTTCCGCCTCATCAAGAAACTCGAATTCCCGCACCAGACCATTCCCGCCATCACGCCGCCCCCGGCCACCGGAACCGCGACGAATGGCATAGCGGCGCACACGCAGCGGATACTGCTGTTCCAGCACTTCCACCGGCGTGTTCAAAGTGTTGGTCATGTGGGTCTGCACGGCACTCAAGCCACCCCCGTGAGCGCCGGCCCCCATACCGCCACCCATGGTTTCGTAATAGTCCCAGCCGGCGCCGGAACGGGCAGAACCCATGGCCAGGTTGTTCATGCTGCCATGGCTGGCCGCCGCCACCCGTTCCGGGACAGCCTGCGCCAGGGCGCCCATGACCAGATCCACCACCCGGGTGCTGGTTTCCACGTTACCCGCCGCCACGGCAGCCGGATATCGGGCATTGAGCAGACAGCCTTCCGGCGCATGGAGGCTGATATCCCGGAAAACACCGGCGCAGGCGGGCGTGCCAGGCGGCATGAGACAGCGGAACACGTAGTAAACCCCGGCCGCGGCCACGGACAGGGGGCAGTTCACATTACCCCGCACCTGGTCGGCGGTGCCGGTGAAATCCACGTGCACGCCCTGTTCATCCACGCGCACGCAGACCTTCAGCGGAATGTTTTCCTGTCCCTGGCCGTCATCGTCCAGGCAGTCCTCGAAACAGTATTCTCCCGGCGGAATCTTCGCCAGGGCGGAGCGGGCCATGCGCCGGCCATAGTCATTCAGGGCGGCCAGCCCCTGCTGGTAGTGTTGCCTTCCCTGCTCCGTGATGAAGGCCCGCAGGCGCGCCATGCCGGTGCGGTTGGCGCTGAGCTGGGCGCTGATGTCCCCCTCGGCGGTACGCGGGCTGCGGGTGGCGCCCAGAATGCGTGCCCAGACGTCCTCCACCCGCCGGCCCTGCCGAAACAGGTGCACAGGCTCGATGACCAGGCCTTCTTCTTCCAGCGTGGAAGACACCGGCATGGAACCCGGAACGTGGGCACCGATATCCGCGTGATGGGCGCGGTTCACCACGAAGCCCTGCAACGCCTCATCCACGAAAACCGGGGCGATGAGCGTCACGTCGGGCAGATGGGTGCCCCCCAGGAAAGGGTCATTGAGTATCACCTGGTCCCCTTCCCGCCATTCCATGCGGCCCACGATGCCGCGCATGGCAAAGGCCATGCTGCCCAGGTGCACGGGAATATGAGCCGCCTGGGCGCAGAGCTCTCCGGCGGCATCGAAGATGGCACAGGAATAGTCCAGGCGGTCACGGATATTGGGCGAGAAGGCCGTGTTGCGCAGCACCACGCCCATGTCATCGCAGATGGCATCCACGCGGCTGGCGAACAGGCTGAGGTCCAGGGGACTGAAATGGAAATCCGGCTCATCGGGCATGATGCGCAATTATCCCGCCACTGTCCGGGCAAATCAAAGTCATATTGCATTTCCGCGCGATTCGGAATAACCTTGTCGCCCGGAATAACCAAGCAATTCACTAGGGAATGACCGATCTGTTCGGTCATGTCTTTGGGAACGAAATTGCCCGAACCTAAAACAAATACATCAGGAGAACATTCATGACTACACATACACTGCCCGACCTGCCCTACGCCAAGGACGCCCTGGAGCCCAATATCTCCGCCGAGACCCTGGAGTTCCACCACGACAAGCACCACGCAACCTATGTCACCAACCTGAACAATCTCATCCCCGGCACCGAGTTCGAGAATGCCAGCCTGGAAGAGATCGTGATGAAGGCCGAAGGTGGCATCTTCAACAATGGCGCCCAGGTCTGGAACCATACCTTCTACTTCAACTGCATGAGCCCCAATGGCGGCGGCGAGCCTTCCGGCGCCCTGGCCGATGCCATCAACAGCGCCTTCGGCTCCTTTGCCGACTTCAAGGAGAAGTTCTCCACCTCCGCCGCCACCAACTTCGGCTGCGGCTGGACCTGGCTGGTGAAGAACAGCGACGGTTCCCTGGAGATCGTCAACACTTCCGGCGCCGGCAATCCCTTGCGTGACGGCAAGACGCCCCTGCTGACCATCGACGTCTGGGAGCATGCCTACTACATCGACAAGCGCAACGTGCGTCCCCAGTACATCGCCGACTTCTTCAACGTGGTGAACTGGGACTTCGTGGCGGCCAATTTCGGCTGATCTCCATCACCCACCAGACCCGGCCCCGTGCCGGGTTTTTTGTCCCGGCTCCTCCGGCGGGCAGCGATTGGCGCAAGACCGCTCAATTGACATGGATTAATGCGCCACGGCGGAGGCTGCCGCAAGCTGTCTGTTTTTGACAACCTTTCGGGAATTCATGCATCCCAGCAAGTTCCTGCTGTTGCTATTGCTGCTGGCCACCCTGCCCCCGGCATGGGCCCTGCCGCCCCTGCAGTTGTACGTGGAGCTGACCCCGGAAGGGGGCACCCTCACACCTCCTCCCGGGGAATACGCCGGCCCCGTGGTCATAAACAAGCGCATCATCCTGGATGGCAAGGGAAAAGTGAGGGTAAACGGCGGCGGCGACGGCACGGTAATCACCGTGACGGCAGACTTTGCCGAAGTCAAGGGGCTGTTCATCCACAACTCGGGGGATTCCCATGATACCGTGGACGCCGGCATCCTGGTGAAGGCCAACGACACACGTATCGAAAACAACACCATCACCGACACCCTGTTCGGCATCCATCTGAGCAACGCCCACGGCAACCGCATCATTGGCAACCATATCCAGTCCCGGGGCGACGACGTGACCCTGCGCGGCGACAGCATACGCCTGTGGTACAGCCATGAGAACCTGGTGCAGGACAACGACATCGACCGCTCCCGGGATCTGGTGCTGTCCAACGCCCGGGAAAACCGCATCATCGGCAACCGTATCCGCAACAGCCGCATCTCCATGGAACTGGTGTTCTCTCCGGAAAACGAGATCCACGGCAACACCTTCGAGGAAAACTACAACGGGGTAACGGTGATCTACTCCGACGAACTGAGCATTCGCGACAACCACATGCTGCACATGCGCAAGCTCACCGGCTACGGCATCTCGGTAAAGGAAAGCTACCAGATACGCATCGACGGCAACGAGATCGCTCACTGTGCCATTGGTCTGCTGGCCACCTCGCCCCTCGAGGCGGAGAACATTCTCACCATAGAAAACAACCTGTTCACCTTCAACGACGTGGCCACCTATTTCTATGGCGAGAAAGGCGGTCACGAAATTCACGGCAACCTGTTCATCGACAACTTCGTGGATGTCATGGGCAGCACCACGGGCACGTCACGCCTGAATCACTGGGAAAACAACTACTGGGACAATTACAGCGGCTTCGACCTGGACCAGGACGGTTTCGGCGATCAGCCCCATCGTGTTTATCTGTACGCCGACCGCATCTGGATGGATCGTTCGATGGCGCGTTTCTACCGGGGCACGCCGGCCCTGTCCCTCATCGACTTCGTGGAACGCCTGGTACCCTCTTCGGAACCGGATCTGATGTACGCCGACCCTTCCCCCCTGATGAAACCACCGGCAAGAAAAAGCCGCTGATTTCGGCACGACGGCATCCCAAATTCCCACAAAAAATACACTTGAAAAACCCTGAAATATTGGGTAGTGTCCGTCCTTTGCTTTCGAACGCGGCTTCGAAGAGCGCAGGTGGCACCGGCAACGGCGCTGCCTTTTCTTTTTGGGATACCGCGGAAATACCGCCATGAAAGACATATTGATGAACACCTACAACCGGTTGCCGGTGACCTTTGTCAAAGGCGAAGGCCCCTACCTGTATGACGAACAGGAAACACGGTACTTCGACGCCATCGCCGGCATCGCCGTATGCAGCCTGGGCCACGCCCACCCCGCCGTTACACAGGCCATCTGCGAGCAGGCGGGGAAACTGGTGCACACATCCAATCTGTACGGCATTGCCAACCAGCAGCGCCTGGGCGAAAAGCTGGTGGAACTGGCCGGCATGGACAAGGTGTTTTTCGCCAACTCCGGCGCCGAAGCCAACGAAGCGGCCATCAAGCTGGCGCGCCTGCATGGCCACGCCAGAGGCATCGACAACCCGGTGATCCTGGTCATGGAGGAAAGCTTCCACGGCCGCACCATGGCAACCCTCACCGCCACCGGCAACCGCAAGGTGCAGGCCGGCTTCGAGCCCCTGGTACAGGGTTTTGCCCGGGTGCCCTTTGGCGACCTGGATGCCTTGAAGACCGCCGCGGACAACCTCAAGGACATCGTCGCCGTGCTGGTGGAGCCCGTGCAGGGCGAAGGCGGCGTCAACAT
>CAZWRE010000110.1:0-3430 GCA_964636335.1 uncultured Sedimenticola sp.
CGCGGAGCCGTGGATGGGCTCGTACATGCCCTTGCCGTTCTCATCCAGGGAGGCGGACGGCAGCATGCCGATGGAGCCGGTGAGCATGGCGGCGCAATCGGACAGGATATCGCCGAACATGTTGGTGGTCACCATGACATCGAACTGCTTGGGCGCACGCACCAACTGCATGGCGGCGTTGTCCACGTACATATGGCTCAGTTCCACGTCGCTGTAGTCCTTTTCCATGACCCGGGTGGCCACTTCCCGCCACAGCTCGGTGCATTCCAGCACATTGGCCTTGTCCACTGAGCACACCCGGCTGTCGCGCTTGCGGGCGATGTCTCCGGCCACGCGCACGATGCGCTCGATTTCGCTCTCCCGGTAAATCAGGGTGTTGAAACCTTCTTTCTCGCCGTTGTCCAGTTCACGCACGCCCCGGGGCTGGCCGAAATAGATGCCGCCGGTGAGCTCGCGCACGATCATGATATCCAGGCCGGACACCACTTCCGCCTTCAGGGTGGAAGCCTCGGCCAGTTGTGGATAGAGAATGGCCGGGCGCAGGTTGGCGAACAGATTCAGTCCGGCGCGCAGGCCTAGCAGTCCCTTCTCCGGGCGAATGGCGATATCCAGGGATTCCCACTTGTAGCCCCCCACGGCGCCCAGCAGGATAGCGTCGGCTTCCCTGGCCAGGTCCATGGTGGCGTCCGGCAACGGCCCGCCGGTGGCGTCGATGGCGGCGCCGCCCACCAGGGCTTCGTCCAGCTCAATATCCAGGCCCTCGCCGGCCAGTTTGTCCAGCACCTTCACGGCCTGGTTGACGATTTCCGGGCCGATGCCATCGCCGGGGAGTACGAGAATCTTTTGCGTCATGTTCTTTTCCGTCTCTACAAATCAAATATGAAAGCCGTGCAGGGGCAATGAGCCCAGTGAGTTGCAGCACATACCACCTTTGGCGCGTATCGCTGCGCTCAATGCAGCCTACGCATTGTCCGTGAACAGCCAGGGCGCTTCCTGGCGACGGCGTTCCTCGTAGGCGCGAATCTCGTCCACGTGCTGCAGGGTCAGGCCGATGTCATCCAGGCCTTCCAGCAGGCAATACTTGCGGAAGCTGTCCACCTCGAAGGGAATCTCCGTGCCGTCTTCCAGCACCAGTTTCTGGTTCTCCAGGTCCACGGTGATTTCCAGGGCCTGCTCACCGCCGGATTTCCGGAACAACTGCTCCACCGTTTCTTCATCCAGCACGATGGGCAGGATGCCGTTCTTGAAACAGTTGTTGAAGAAGATATCCGCGAAGCTGGGGGCAATAATCACCCGGAAGCCGTAATCCAGCAAGGCCCAAGGGGCATGCTCCCGGGAGGAACCACAGCCGAAGTTCTTGCGCGTGAGCAGGATGCTGGCGCCCTGGTAGCGCGGATCATTGAGCACGAAATCAGGATTGGGCTGGCGACTGGCCGGGTCCATGCCCGGTTCGCCATGATCCAGATAGCGCCACTCATCGAACAGGTTGGGTCCGAAGCCCGTGCGCTGGATGGACTTGAGGAACTGCTTGGGAATGATGGCGTCCGTATCCACATTAGCCCTGTCCAGGGGGCAGACGGTCCCTTTGAAGGTCTTGAATTTTTCCATCAGAGATTCCTCACATCCACAAAATGGCCGTTCACGGCTGCGGCCGCCGCCATGGCCGGACTCACCAGATGGGTGCGTCCGCCGATGCCCTGCCGTCCCTCGAAGTTACGGTTGGAGGTGGACGCGCAGCGCTCCCCCGGCTCCAGCCGGTCGGCATTCATGGCCAGGCACATGGAGCAGCCCGGCTCACGCCATTCGAAGCCGGCCTCGATAAAGATCTTGTCCAGCCCTTCTTCTTCCGCTTGCCTCTTCACCAGGCCGGAACCCGGCACCACCAGGGCCTGCTTGACGTTGTCCGCCACCTTGCAGCCCTTCGCCACTTCGGCGGCGGCGCGCAAGTCCTCGATGCGGGAGTTGGTGCAAGAGCCGATGAAGACCTTGTCCACCTGGATGTCGGTAATGGGCGTGCCGGCCTCCAGCCCCATGTATTCCAGGGCCCGGCGCATGCCGTTGGCACGCACCTCGTCAGCTTCGTCATCGGGATCGGGCACCTGGTCGTTCACCCCCACCACCATCTCCGGGGAGGTGCCCCAGGTCACCTGGGGCTGGATCTTGCCGGCATCCATGACCACCACTTCGTCAAACCGTGCGCCTTCATCGGAATGCAGGTCCCGCCAGTTGGCCACGGCCTTTTCCCAGAACTCGCCCCTGGGCGCGAAAGGGCGTCCTTTCACATAGTCGATGGTCTTGTCATCCACCGCCACGAAGCCCACCCGGGCGCCGGCTTCTATGGCCATGTTGCACAGGGTCATGCGCCCTTCCATGGAGAGATCACGGATGGCCTCGCCGGCAAACTCGATAGCGTAACCTGTGCCGCCCGCAGTGCCGATCTCCCCTATGATGGCCAGCACGATATCCTTGGCGGTGACACCGGGCCCCACCTTGCCCCGCACATCGATGAGCATGGCCTTGCTCTTCTTCTGGATCAGACATTGGGTGGCCAGCACGTGTTCGACCTCGGAGGTGCCGATACCGAAGGCCAGGGCGCCAAAGGCGCCATGGGTGGCGGTATGGGAATCGCCGCAGACCACGGTCATGCCCGGCAAGGTAGCGCCCTGCTCCGGCCCCACCACATGCACGATGCCCTGGCGGGGATCATTGATGTGAAATTCGGGAATGCCGAATTCCTCGCAGTTACGATCCAGGGTTTCCACCTGCAAGCGTGATACCGGATCGTGGATGGCTTCGACACCACCATGGCGATCTTCCGGATTGGTAGGCACATTGTGATCCGGCGTGGCCAGGTTGGCGCTGATCCGCCAGGGCTTGCGCCCGGCAAGACGCAGCCCCTCGAAGGCCTGGGGCGAAGTCACTTCATGCACCAGTTGCCTGTCTATATAGATAAGGCTGGTGCCGTGTTCGTCGGTGCGCACCACGTGGGCGTCCCACAGCTTGTCATAAAGTGTTCTTGCGGTCATGCCTGCTGTCTCTCGGTTTCTTGCAGGAAGACAGCCTACTACCCCCTGTTTAATAAAACAAATTCATATTTTATATGAATGCCATTCCGACAAAGAATCAATGAAGGCGGGAAATCCGCGAAGAAACACGTCTGTCATCACGGAACGGCAACAGGCGCCGCGTGATAAAAGGAACAAGCTCGACAAGGGAAGATTTCCGCGAGCCACCACGGGACAGGAGTCTTGCAGACACGGGGAAACCCTGCCTGCAGGCCAGGCCGGTTCCTCAGAGCGTGCTCAGTTCCACGGGCTGACCCAACCATACGGTGCAGCCGTCGGTACCAGGGAACTGGTTCCAGGCCAGGGTGCCAACCAGGATACCGGCTGCCGCGCTGCCGCCAGTGAAAGCGCCCGCCGATATGGTC
>CAZWRE010000111.1:0-3155 GCA_964636335.1 uncultured Sedimenticola sp.
TCTCCGTAAATCGTGACTTTCTCATCAGTACCTCCTGGGTTTATCATGCCAGAAGTCTCTACTTATGAGGTGTCCTCCTTCAAGGGTAGCTTACGATTGGGCGCTGGATACGCCACTACAACACCGAGCGCCCACACTAGGCGCTCGGTTATCAGGTGTTTGCGCAAATAGCCGCGTAGGCTGTGCAAAAACCAAAATGGATCATTGCATCTCAGCCAAACCAGTTTTTCAAGGTCTGTTTGGCTTTTTCGACATGTTCGTCCTTGATGTGCGCGGCCACGGCAGCGAAACTGGCGGAGAGCACGCCGAGGTCGTCGAGGTAACCCACGCCAGGCGTGATATCCGGAATTGCGTCAATGGGCGAGATGAAATATCCCAGGGCGCCTATGATGGTGGCCTTTGCCCAATTTGGCGTGTCGTCATCCTGCAATGAGTAATAGAGTTTCAATGCCAGTTCCAGTACGCTTTCGCCGGCGGCTTTGGCGTAGGCTTTTACCTTGTCCCAGAAGTTGTCGTCTGAATATTCAGATTCGTACTTGTTTTCTGTCATGGTTTTACCTTTGTGTGTGGGTTGAAAAAGTGTTTGTTACTTCAGTCTTGATGTGAGTTCCTCGATGCGGGCCTGCTCCATTTTCTGCTTCTGAATTCTTGCGTGGGATAGTTCTCCTGTGGTTGGGGTTCGGACATTCAACGGTTGGTGGCCGCAGTTGGGGCAGCTTTCAAAAATATCCCAGCCTCTAATCAATTCATCGCTATCGGGTATGGTGGTTTTTTTCCACCCGCACTTGGGGCATTCATAGGTTGTAGGGTTTGGGGGGAATGGCATGCAGTGTTCCTCGTTTCGGTTTATTGGAATTTGTTTGCGGTTAATTATAGCGATATGGTTATATTAAATGGCGCTTGCTGGTGCACGGTGCGACAATAAATGTCGCATTGTGTGGAGGCCAAGGGAACATGCGCCGGTTGCTGTTGTTGATTGCCCGGGGCTGCCTTTCCCCGGCTTGGACGTGTTGTTCGTGATCCCCCGTGAAATGCTAAACTGAAACCTGATACTGGAAACCGCCCCGGCATTTGCCCATGTCGCAGAAACCCGACCTCATTCTGGTGGACGGCTCGTCCTACCTGTTCCGCGCCTACCATGCGCTGCCGCCCCTGACCAATTCCCGGGGCGAGCCCACGGGGGCCATCGTGGGCGTGGTGAACATGTTGCGCAAGCTCATCAAGGACTACCAGCCCAGGTACATGGCGGTGGTGTTCGATGCGCCGGGCAAGACCTTTCGTGACGATCTGTATGCCGAGTACAAGGCCAATCGCCCGCCGGCGCCGGAAGATCTCAAGGCGCAGATCAGCCTGCTCCACGATATCGTCGAGGCCATGGGGCTGCCTCTGCTCGTGGTGGAAGGCGTGGAGGCGGATGATGTCATCGGCACCCTCACCCGCCAGGCGGCGGAACAGGGCATGACCGCCCTGGTATCCACGGGCGACAAGGACATGGCGCAACTGGTGAACGATCATGTCAGCCTCATCGATACCATGAGCAACCGCTACCTGGACGCGGATGGCGTGGTGGAGAAGTTTGGTGTAAAGCCGGAGCAGATCATCGATTACCTGGCGCTCATGGGCGATGCCTCGGACAATATTCCCGGGGTGCCCAAGTGCGGCCCCAAGACGGCGGCCAAGTGGCTGGAGAAATACGGCTCCCTGGATGAGCTGGTGGCCCATGCCGACGAGATCAAGGGCAAGATCGGCGAGAACCTGCGCGCCAGCCTGGCGCAGCTCCCCTTGTCGAAACAGCTCACCACCATCAAGACCGACGTGCCCCTGAACCTGCGTCCCGAGGATCTCAAGCCTGGCAAGCCGGATTTCGACGCCCTGCGTGCACTCTACGAGCGTATCGAGGCCAACCGCCTGCTGGCGGCCCTGGAGGAGGAAAGCGGCACGGCTCCCGAGGCCACGCCAACCGCCCCGGACACGGACTATGCCCTGATCCTGGACAAGAAAACCTTCGAGGACTGGCTGAAGCGCCTGAAAGAAGCGGAACTGTTCGCCTTCGACACCGAGACCACCAGTCTGGATTACATGCGGGCGGAGCTGGTGGGCCTGTCCTTCGCCGAGAAGGCAGGGGAAGCGGCCTACGTGCCCGTGGCCCACGATTATCCGGGCGCGCCCGAACAACTGGACCGGGACTGGGTGCTGGCGCGGCTCAAGCCCCTGCTGGAAGAGCCGGAGCAGGCCAAGCTGGGGCAGAATCTCAAGTACGACATGAGCGTGCTGGCCCGTTACGGTATCGACATGGCAGGTATCGCCTATGACACCATGCTGGAGTCCTACGTGCTGGACTCCACCGCCACCCGTCACGACATGGACTCCCTGGCGAAGAAATACCTGGACCACGACACCATCGGCTTTACGGACATCGCCGGCAAGGGGGCAAAGCAACTGACCTTCAACCAGATCGAGCTGGAGCAGGCCGCCCCCTATGCCGCCGAGGACGCGGACATCACCCTGCGCCTGCATGAAGTCCTCTGGCCCCGCCTGGAACAGGAGGAAGGCCCCTGCCGGGTGTTCCGCGACATCGAGATGCCCCTGGTGCCCGTGCTTTCGCGCATGGAGCGCACCGGCGTGCGCATCGACACCGTCCTGCTGGAGAAGCAGAGCGCCGAGCTGGCCCAGAAACTCCACGACCTGGAGCAGCGCGCCTACGAGATCGCCGGGCACAGCTTCAACCTGGGTTCGCCCAAGCAGATCGGCCACGTGTTCTTCGAGGAGCTGGGCATGGAGGTGGTGAAGAAGACCCCCAAGGGGGCGCCTTCCACTTCCGAGGAAGTGTTGCAGATTCTCGCCGACAAGGGCGAGGAACTGCCGGCGGTGATCCTGGAGCACCGGGGCCTGGCCAAGCTCAAGTCCACCTATGTGGACAAGCTGCCGGAAATGGTCAACCCGGAGACCGGACGGGTGCACACCAGCTACCATCAGGCCGTGGCCGCTACCGGGCGGCTGAGTTCCTCCGATCCCAACCTGCAGAACATTCCCGTGCGCACGGAGGAGGGCCGGCGCATCCGCAAGGCCTTCGTGCCCGAGGATGGCTGGAAGATGCTGGCGGCGGACTATTCCCAGATCGAGCTGCGCATCATGGCCCATTTGTCTGGTGACGA
>CAZWRE010000112.1:0-3736 GCA_964636335.1 uncultured Sedimenticola sp.
CGGGCCCGCGGCCATGCCGCGGGTTCCCTGCGCGCCTCGACCGGCGGCGGCCGCTCGCGAACTCGCCCGGCGCTGCCGGGCTCGGACAGCGCTCGCTCCATCCGCCGCCGGCCATCGGTGCTCGGCGCCGTCGAGGGGAAGAACCGTTCCCCAAACGGTGGGAGCCATACCCCCCCATCAATCGGCCCGAGGGCGGGCCTCCTACAGGGAGCGTAGGAGCGGCGCCCTCGCCGCGACCCTCGCACAGGGAAAGCCCGTTTCCGGAGCCAGCGGTGGGTTTTCCGTGGTGGGAATGGGGGCTTCAGGATCAGGTCATGAGTGACAGGGCGGTCAGGTAACTGACCACCGCAATGATGAACGCGGTGATTTCCAGGAGGGAACGCATGCGGCGCATTTTGCTGTATTGCCGCCTGCCACGGGGGGTTCTATCCAGATCGGCAATGAGGCCATGAGCCTGATCGCGCATGAGGTAGTTGCTGTAGTTCATCTTGAATCTCCCGATTGTTCTCTGATGGTTCTATTCTAGCGCAAAAGGAGAACAAATCAAGAACGTTCTTATTTTTTTGGTTTCAGCAAGGGGAAATCAGGGAAATCCCCGATAGTCCTGTGGCATAATCCGCGCCTTGCAGATATCACTTATCAGGCTCATGAAACAGAATCCCGTGGATCAAGCCGTCGAGGCGCTTTGTCTGAAGGGCTGCAAGGCCCTGTGGGCCGATATCGCCTTTATGGAGAATGGCGGCATTCTGCCGGAGCTGAAGGATCTCGATCACGCGCAGCGCGGGCAGGTGCTGGCGGAGATCAAGAGCATCATGGCCGTGTACGAGGGTAGTTGCAGCCTATGAGAATCGCGCTGAAGATCGACGTTTCAACCCTCAATGCCGCTACCGTGGGCGTTCCGCGGCTACTCAAGCTGTTCGAGGAATACCAGGTCACGGCCAGTTTCTTCTTTGCCGTGGACTTCGGCGGCAAGGGCAAGGGGCTACTGGGCAAGGCGGCTTCCCTGCTGGCCAAGTCCGGGAAGGCGGAGATGAGCCTGCAGGAAGCCATGCTGGCGGTGGCTGACGCGGGTCACGAGATTGGCCTGCAGGGCAATAATGCGGGCGCCTGGTGCAAGCAGGCGGCCTTTGCGGACGCGGACTGGACCAGTCATCAGCTTGCCCTGGGCATGGAGAACTTCGAGGAGTTGCTGGGGCATGCGCCCAATCGATTCGCCGCGCCCTGCTGGCAGGTAAACGCCCATTTGCTGGGCATGGAGGAGCGCCTGGAGTTCCGCTATGCCAGTGACGTGCGGGGCAAGTATCCTTTCTTTCCTTCCCTGCATAATGTGGTGTCCCGCTGCCCGCAGATTCCCACCACGCTTCCCACCCTGTCGGAACTGATGCTGCAACCGGATATCGGGCTGGAAAAGGCCCATGAGTTTCTGTACGCGGAAAGCCGCCGGGTGCTGCCTTTTGGCCATGTCTATTCCGCCAGCGCCGATCAGGAAGGTATTGCCCACCTGGAATTCATGGAAAAGATGCTCATCATGTGGAAAGGTCAGGAGGGCAGCCTGCGCACCCTGGGAGACATTCGCCGGGAGCTTGACCTGGAACAGTTGCCGGTGCACCAGGTGGGCTGGGGTGAGGTGCCGGGCCGCCGCGAGCACCTGGCCATGCAAAGCCTCAAGGTCGATTGATGAGCCCGGAGACACTGCGTACCAGTAACCGGGAGCTGCGTGAATGGGTGTATCCGGCGGCGTCGTCCATTCATGGTACGGGCCTGTTTGCCGCCCGGGAGATTCCTGCCGGCAGCTACATCGGCACTTATCATGGCCCCAGGGCCAGCCGTAATGGCATGTACGTACTCTGGGTCTGTGAATCCGGGGACCAGGAAGAAGAGAAATGGGTGGGCTGTAGCGGACGCAACCTGTTGCGTTACCTGAATCATTCCGCCGACTGGAATGCGGAATTCGACGGCCTGGACCTGTATGCCACCCGGGACATCGCCCGGGATGAAGAAATCACCTTCTATTACGGTGATGAATTCCATGAGCAGATCTGAGGGCAGGGACAGCCTCTACGCCCATCCCAGGGAAAGCATCGACAGTTTCGTCTTCGACGAGCGGGTAGCCGCCGTTTTTTCCGACATGATCTCCCGTTCCGTGCCCGGCTATGCCAGCATCATCGGCATGATCGGGCTGCTGGCGGAGCAGCATGCCAGCCCCGGCAGCCGGTTGTACGACCTGGGCTGTTCCCTGGGGGCGGCCACCATTTCCATGAGCAAGGCCATTGGTGAGCGGGATTGCCGCCTGGTGGCGGTGGACAACGCCGAAGCCATGCTGGTGCGGGCTCGGCAGCAGTTCGACAAGCACGGCCTGGAAGGGGTGGAAAGTCTCTGCGCGGATATTCGTGAGGTGGATATTCGGGATGCTTCGGTGGTGGTGCTGAACTTCACCTTGCAGTTTCTGCCCCTGGAGGAGCGCCTGCCTCTGCTGCGCGGGATTCGTGATGGCATGCGCGAGGATGGTGTGCTCATCCTGTCGGAAAAGATTGCCGGGGCGGACGCGGCGGAAGACGCCCTGCTGGTGGAGCTGCACCACGCCTTCAAGCGCGCCAACGGCTATTCCAGCCTGGAGATAAGCCAGAAACGCGCCGCCCTGGAGGAAGTGCTGGTGCCGGAAACCATTGCCGCGCACCGGCAACGCCTGCGTCATGCGGGTTTCCGTCGCGTGAACCTGTGGTTCCAGTGCTTCAACTTCGTCTCCTTCATCGCCCGGCCGTGATCTCCAGCCAGGCAATACAACAGGTACTGACGGAATCGGGAATGGAAGCCTGGGCGGAACGCCTGCCCATGCAACTGGAGCAGGCCCTGTCCGCCGACCGCCACGGCGACCTGGGGCGCTGGGAGCACCTGTTGCGGATGCTGCCCTCCTGCGCCACCCGGGACATGGATCTGGCGGCGGACTGTATCCGCATTGGCCGCCAGGATGATATTGGCGATGATGTGCGCAAGGACATCCTCGGCGTGTTGCGCGCCCTGCAACCCTGGCGCAAGGGGCCTTATGAGGTATTCGGCATCCACATCGACACGGAATGGCGTTCCGACTGGAAATGGCGGCGCCTGCGGGATCACATCCAACCCCTGAAGGGGCGGAAGGTGCTGGACGTGGGCTGCGGCAGCGGTTATCACGCCTGGCGCATGGCGGGGGAGGGTGCGGAGCTGGTAGTGGGTATCGACCCCAGCCTGCTGTTTCTCGCCCAGTTCAACGCCATCCGGCACTTTATGGCAGAGCCACCCAATGTGCATTTCCTGCCCCTGGGAATCGAATCGGTTCCCGAAAACCTGGCTGCTTTCGATACGGTGTTTTCCATGGGCATTCTCTACCACCGTCGTTCACCCATGGATCATCTTTTCGATCTGAAGGGCTGTTTGCGGCCGGGAGGAGAACTGGTGCTCGAAACCCTGGTCGTCGAAGGTAACGAGAACACCGTTCTGGTGCCCCGGGGGCGTTATGCCAAGATGAGAAACGTATGGTTCATCCCTTCCACGCAGGCGCTGGAAAACTGGCTGCGCCGCTGCGGGTTCAGAAATGTGCGCACAGTGGATGTCACGGCTACCGGAATCGATGAACAGCGCAGTACCTCATGGATGGCGTTCGAATCCCTCCCTGACTTTCTGGACCCCGGCAATCATCAGCAAACTGTTGAAGGCCATCCCGCGCCCGTCAGGGCTGTGGTTCTTGCCACTGTTTGAG
>CAZWRE010000113.1:0-6707 GCA_964636335.1 uncultured Sedimenticola sp.
AGGAGTCCGGAAGAGGGCTATCGAAACTCATCGTGCAGGAGGTAACGGTCGTAGAGCGTGTCCCGGAAAGAGTACGGAAGAGGGCTATTGAACTATGGGGTCGCGGCGAGGGCGCCGCTCCTACGTTTTTTGTAGGAGGCCCGCCCCGGGCCGATGATCGCGGCGGGGGCGCCGCTCCTACGTTCCCTATAGGAGGCCCGCCCTCGGGCCGATTTGTCGCGGCGGGGGCGCCGCTGCTGTTTGGACCGGAACCGGGCTTTCCCTGCCCGTTTCCTTGTTGGCATCGGAAAAACGTGGTTTCCCGATGCCTCCGCTTCGCGCCGCACGTTCCTGTGCGGGGTCGCGGCGGGGCGCCGCTCCTACGTTTTCTGTAGGAGGCCCGCCCTCGGGCCGATGATCGCGGCGAGGGCGCCGCTCCTACGTTTTCTGTAGGAGGCCCGCCCTCGGCCGCTATCCTTTGCCAAACCCGCTTTGGTTGTCATAGTATCCCTTGGGGTTTTTGTTTCTTCCGGTTTTTGATGGAAATATGAAATTTCATCCGGGCTGGTTTTTGGAGTGGGGGAGGCTTTTTGGGAGGGGATATGTCTTTGCAGTCACTGGATATCGATAGCGCGCGTTTCAATCTTTTCTATTTTGTTTCTTCTCCGCCGGAGATGGATGGTCTAAGGCCCCGGGATCTGGCTCTGTCGTTACCGGAGGAGCTTTTGCCGGCTCTGGAGAATGCCGCTATCCGGGATCAGCCGGTCTGGAAGCCGGTTGGGGAGCGGCTCCATGGTGATTTTCTGCCCAATGTCCGCGCGTTGTTCGCGCCGGATAATCCGCAGGGGGTGCGGGTTTGGGAGCTGTCCGCTCATTGGTTGAAACTGCTCAATGGTTCCCGGCGGCTGGCGCCTTCTTCCGGCAAGACTCCGCCTTTGAGCCTGGGCATGGAGCTGGGCAAGCGCGCCCGTGAGCGCATGGTGGAGCATGTGGGCGCCGTGGAAGCGCCCTTGCTGCAAATCGAGGGGTTACGCTGTTATGGCTTCAGCACGGGGTTTGCCGTGGTAGTGGCCGATGTGGTGCTGAGGAACACCAGGCCGAGCCGTACTTTGTTGCTGGAAACCGCGCACGGCCTTGGTCGCAAGCATGAGCTGGTGTGGCGGGAGGCGGAGCGGGTTTGCGCTTCGACCACATTGGGCACGCTGGCGCGGGGGCTGTTGGGGCGGACGGACAGCCGGCCCAGTGAGCGGGTGTTTACGTTGGTGGTGGCCAAGGTGGATGGCGGTTGTTGCGACGCGGACGAGGCGGATCGCCTCGCGCTCTATCTGGCGCGCCATTACACGGATGATTATCAGGCTTCGGGGGATGCGGGGGAGAGCCGGTTTTTGGGGGATTTCGAGAATGTGCGCCATTGCATGAGCAACGAGGGGATGGCCACGGTGGTGCGGGTGGATGAGCACGCGCCGGAAATCGTCCAGAAATATGATTGTTATGTGTCGGTTCCCGTGCATCAGAAAATTTGCCTGATTGATTTTCACGCGGAGCGCGCCTTGCAGCAGTATCTGGCGCATACGGTGGCTGGCGGGGACGCGCGGCCGGAGACCGGGAGGGTGGCGGCGCTGGAGCGGCAGTTCCGGGAATTGCGCCATTTCGAGTGGTATTTTTTCTATCCGGTGGTGAGCCGCATCAATTTCCATAATCGCCTGCATCGGGCCATCATGGATATCAAGCATCTCGATGAGCAACACGCCCTGGTGGGCCGGGTAACGGCCTTGTATCACGCGGCAATGAAGGAGGAGCAGGCGCGGCGGCGTTTTGAAGACGAGAAGCTCAGGCGCAGGCGCATGTGCTGGTTGACTCCATTGGGCGCGGCGGCGGCCGGTTATTTGACCGTGGCGACCATAGCGCGGGAAGTGGTGGAGGCGGTCAGGAAGGAGTGGCTGGGCGAGGCGGAGCCCGCAGCGGTGTTTTTGCATCATTGGGAGGGTTCCCTGGCTCTGGGAGTGGGTCTGGTCGCGGCGGCGGGGATCTGGCTGTTCCTGCGCCGGCAATGCGTCAGGGAAAATCACGCGTTCGAGGAGCGGGAGCATCCGGTGCTTGAGTTGGTGGAAAGCACGCATCTGAACCATTTGTCCCGCAAACGCCGTAAAGGGAACAAGCATTGATGCGCGTTGAACAGGCCCCGGGGCTGAAGGGTTCGCGCCCGTCCGTTATCAGGCTGTTGAAAAATGCCTGTTTTTCAGCAGCCTGCTATGGTGGTCAGTAGCGCATGATGGTTCTGAATCGCGCCACCAGCCGGTTCCATTCCAGGTCTTCCAGGGTGACCAGGTGTACGTCCAGCACCTTCGCCTTGCCGTGCAGGGCGGGATAGCGGGCCTTGTTCTGCCGCGCTTCGTCCCAGAGGTCGGTGGTGACCAGGAGCACGGCTTTGTCACCCTTGCGGCCAAAGTGGTCTGCAAGATTGTCCGTCTGGTCGAGGTGGCGCATGAGCTGGGTCTGTTGTCCGTTCATGCGGGCGCCGATGGCCTTGCAGGAAACCAGAATCAGCCGTTGGCGCTTTCTTGCGATGACATCGATTTCATTGCGCCCCTGATAGGGGCCGACTTTCCATTGCAACCGCTGTCCGTGAACGGCCTCGTCGGCGCCTGCCTGCATGAGGGCGGCATGGGCGAGCATTTCCAGCCAGGCGCCGGTGATGAAGCGCCGCGCTTCGTTGTCGTTTGCCAGGTAGTAGCGTTTGTTGTCCCGGGTTTTCACAAAGCCTCTGGATTCCAGCAGCTTCAGCATTTCATGTTGTGCCCTGGTGGTGGGGGCCGCGCCCTGGGAATACTGGTTCAGGTCACGCCGCAGGATGTCGAAAAGCGGGTAGTTCTCGGCGAGATAACGAGCGGTCTTCAGCCATTCTTCATGCGGAATGGTTTGGTTTATTGGTGGCAGGAGGCGGGCGTTTCTTGTCTTGAGCAGGTTGGCTATGGTCATGGCTGGCTGTTTTGTTGCCCCGTTATCGGGAGCCTTGTGTCATTTGTTACTGGCGGATTTTACAAAAGAGCAGGTGGCTGATTCCAAGTTTGTTTTTCGTTATCGCCAAATCCATACCAAGTATTCCAGTGACGGACCAAGCCATGGCATTTGCCAGTCGGTGCCGTCAGCGACACAGGGATGTGTCGTCTTTCCCCGGTTGCCGGGTCGGTCAGGCTTCCTGTCCCCGGTTCAGCATTCCCACCACTTCCCGCACTTTTTCTACCCGCTGTTCGGGGTCTTCCAGGTTGGTGAAGAAGCGCAGCCTGTCGCTGCCGTCCAGCCGGAATTGTTGCGGCCGGGTCTGGATGAGGTGGATGATGCGCGCGGGGTCGATGGCGGGTTGTTCCTCGAAGTGAATCTTGCCGCCCTGGGGGCCGGCTTCGATCTTGCGGATGCCCAGGGGTTGAACTTCCAGCTTGAGCTCGGTGATGTCGAACAGGTTTTTTGCCTGTTCGGGCAGCAGGCCGAAGCGGTCGATCATTTCCACGCGTAGTTCGCGCAGTTCGTCCGGGCTGGCGGCGGAGGCGATGCGCTTGTACTGGATGAGGCGCATGTGCACGTCGGGCAGGTAGTCCTCGGGCAGCAGGGCGGGCAGATTGAGGTCGATTTCCGTGCCGTGGTCCAGGGGGCGGTCCAGTTCGGGCTGCCGGCCTTCGCGGATGGCGCGCACGGCCCGTTCCAGCATCTGGGTGTAGAGGGTGTAGCCCACTTCGTGGATCTGGCCGCTCTGGTCTTCGCCCAGCAGTTCGCCCGCGCCGCGGATTTCCAGGTCGTGGGTGGCCAGGGTGAAGCCCGCGCCCAGGTCTTCCAGGGCTTCCAGGGCCTGCAGGCGCTTGATCGCGTCCCGGGTCATGGCCTTGGGCGGTGGGGTGATGAGATAGGCGTAGGCGCGGTGGTGGCTGCGGCCCACCCGGCCGCGGAGCTGGTGGAGTTGGGCCAGGCCCAGTTTGTCGGCGCGGTTGATGATGATGGTGTTGGCCGTGGGCACGTCGATGCCGCTTTCGATGATGGTGGTGGCCACCAGGATGTTGAACCGCTGGTGGTAGAAGTCGCGCATGATGCGTTCCAGCTCGCGTTCGCGCATCTGGCCGTGGGCGAAGTCCACCCGCGCGCCGGGCACCAGTCTTTCCATGTCCGCGGCCATGCGTTCGATGCTGGCTACGTCGTTGTGCAGCACATAGACCTGGCCGCCCCGTTGCAGTTCGCGCTGGCAGGCTTCGCTGATGACCACGTTGTTCCACTGCTGGACGAAGGTCTTGATGGGCTGGCGCCGGGCGGGCGGCGTGGCGATGACGGACAGGTCGCGCATGCCGGACATGGCCATGTTCAGGGTGCGGGGGATGGGGGTGGCGGTAAGCGTCAGGATGTCCACCTCGGCGCGCAGGGCCTTGAGGCGTTCCTTGTGGCGTACGCCGAAGCGGTGTTCCTCGTCGATGATCACCAGCCCCAGGTTTTTGAAGACGATTTCCTGGGAGAGAATCTTGTGGGTGCCCACCACGATGTCCACGGTGCCGTTTTCCAGGCCCTGGAGGGTGGCCTTGACTTCTTTTGCCGAGCTGAAGCGGGACAGGGAGGCGATCTTCACCGGCCAGTCGGCAAAACGGTCGGCGAAGTTTTCGTGGTGCTGCTGGGCGAGCAGGGTGGTGGGCACCAGCACCGCCACCTGCTTGCCGCCCTGGGTGGCCAGGAAGGCGGCGCGCATGGCCACTTCGGTCTTGCCGAAGCCCACGTCGCCGCATACCACCCGGTCCATGGGACGGGGCGAGCACATGTCGGCGATCACGTCTTCGATGGCGCTTTCCTGATCCGGGGTTTCTTCGAACTCGAACTCGGCGGCGAACTGGCGGTATTCCTCGCCGGGCGGCGGGAAGGCGAATCCCTGTCGGGCTTCCCGGCGGGCGTAGATCTCCAGCAGTTCGGCGGCGGCGTCGCGCACCTTGCGCGCGGCTTTCTTTCTGGCCTTTTCCCACTGGTCGCTGCCCAGGCGGTGCAGGGGGGCGTTCTCTTCCGTGGCGCCGGTGTAGCGGCTGATGAGATGCAGGGAGGAAACCGGCACGTAGAGCTTGTCGCCCCGGGCGTATTCCAGGGTCAGGAATTCCATGTTCATGCCGCCCACGTCCAGGCTTTGCAGGCCCAGGTAGCGGCCCACGCCGTGATCCTCGTGCACCACCGGGGAGCCGATCTGCAACTCGGCCAGGTTGCGCACCACCTGGTCGGCGTCGGGCCCGGCCCGGCGGCGCTTGCGGGTCTGGCGCACCCGTTCGCCCAGGAGCAGGGTCTCGGGAAGGATGGCCAGGGGCGGCTGGCCCAGTTCCAGGCCTTCTTCCAGGGGCGCCACGGTGATGGCCAGGGGGGGCTGCTCACGGAGGAATTCGGCGAAGTTCTCCACCGGTCGGGGTCGCAGGCCAAAGCCGGCCAGGGTGTCCAGCAGATGCTCCCGGCGGCCGGGGCTTTCGGCGGTGAACAGCACCGGGCGTTCACCGCTTTCCAGGTAGTCTTCCAGCAGCCCGGCGGGACGGGCGGCCCGGGCCTGTATGGCCAGCGGGGGCAGGGGACGGCTGTCCAGGTTGCACCAGCCGGCAAAGCCCTTGCGTCTTTCGTCCACGCTGCCCCGGCGCCAGCGAATGCCCGCGTGGGCCTTGACCTGATGCAGGAGTTCATCGCTGTTCAGATAAAGCCGCGCCGGCGGCAGCAGGGGGCGCTCGATGTCGTGGCGGCGCTGTTCATGGCGTTCCACCACCTGTTCATGGAAGCGGGTGGCGTCGGTGGCCAGTTCGTCGCTGTGAACGATCAAGGCTCCGGGGGCGAGATAGTCGAACAGGGTGGCGGTCTGTTCGTGGAACAGGGGTAGGTAATACTCCAGCCCGCCGGGGAAGCGGCCCTCGCTCACTTCCCGGTAGATGAGGCTGGCCTGGGGATCGCCCTCGAACTGGTTGCGGTACTGGCGCCGGAAACGCTTGATGGCTTCCTCGTCCACGGGGAACTCCCGGGCGGGAAGCAGGCGGATGCTGTCCACCTTTTCGGTCGAGCGCTGGGTTTCGGGGTCGAACAAACGGATGCTGTCGATCTCGTCGTCGAACAGGTCGATGCGGTAGGGATGTTCCGCGCCCATGGGAAACAGGTCGATCAGGGAACCGCGCACGGCGAATTCCCCGTGTTCCACGACCTGGGACACGCAATGATAGCCTGCCCGTTCCAGGCGCTGGCGGAAACTGTCCAGGGGCAGCCTGTCACCCGTGTCCAGCAGCAGGCTGTGGGCGTCCAGGTAGTCCGGCGGCAGGATGCGCTGCTGGGCGGTGGCCGTGGGCACCACCAGAACGCCCTGACGCGCCCCTCGCAGCCGGTGCAGGGTTTCCAGCCGTTGGGAGACCAGCTCGGGCAGGGGTGAGAACTGGTCGTAGGGCAGGGTTTCCCAGTCCGGAAAATGCAGGATGGGAAGCGCTTCCTCCATGAAGAAAGCGAGCTGTTGCTCCAGGCGGCTGGCTTCTTGCACATCCCGGGTGATGACAACCACCAGACCCTGCCAGTCGCGCGCGGCGCTGGCAATGGCCAGCTCCAGGGACGCGCCCAGGCAGCGGCCCCATTGCAGGCGCTCGCCGGGTTTTCCCGGCAGCAATGGCTTCAGGGGAGAGACCGTTTGTTCGGTGGCGGAAATCATGGGGCGCGTATTGTCGCACAGGGGGGATGAAACCGAAATCTCCCCGACC
>CAZWRE010000114.1:0-18175 GCA_964636335.1 uncultured Sedimenticola sp.
GCGGCTGGCGCGGCACGCCGACCACCCCGACTACACCCACCTGCGCATGGACCTGGCCGACCGGGAAAAGGTGGCCGAGGTCTTCGCCCGATACCGGCCGCAGCGGGTGGTGAACCTGGCCGCCCAGGCGGGGGTGCGCTATTCGCTGGAGAACCCCCTCTCCTACATCGACAGCAACCTTCTGGGCTTCGCCAACGTGCTGGAGGGGTGCCGCCACAACGGCGTTGAGCACCTGGTCTACGCCTCCTCCAGCTCGGTGTACGGCGCCAACACCCGCATGCCCTTCTCGGTGCATCACAACGTGGACCACCCGGTGAGCCTCTACGCCGCCACCAAGAAGGCCAATGAGCTCATGGCCCACACCTACAGCCACCTCTACGGCCTGCCCACCACGGGGCTGCGCTTCTTCACCGTCTACGGCCCCTGGGACCGGCCCGACATGGCGCTGCAGAAATTCACCCGCGCCATCCTCGCCGGCGAGACCATCCAGGTGTTCAACTACGGCAAACACCGCCGCGACTTCACCTACATCGACGACATCGTGGAGGGGGTGATCCGGGTGCTGGACAGGCCCGCCGAACCCAATCCCGACTGGAACGGCGACGCTCCCGACCCCGGTTCCAGCCGCGCACCCTGGCGGGTCTACAACATCGGCAATCACAGCCCGGTGGAGCTGGAGGCCTACATCTCCACCCTGGAGAAGGTCCTGGGCGTGGAGGCGAAGAAGAAGTACCTGCCGCTGCAGCCCGGCGACGTGCCCGACACCTACGCTGACGTGCAGGACCTGGTGCGGGACTTCGACTACCGGCCTGACACGCCGCTGGAGGAGGGAATCGGGCGGTTCGTGGAGTGGTATCGGGAGTACTACGGCGTACCCGGCGCATGAGAGAGGATCTCGCCGGATTGATCCGCAAGAACCTGGCCCACTACGGCCACAAGGCCCTGGCGTCCGCACGTGGCCTGCGCTTCGGGCTTCTCCCCGTCGCCCTGAAACAGCCCCTGTTCGTTGTCGGCTGCAGCCGCGCCGGCACCACCCTGGTCTACAAAACCCTGTCGGAGTCACGACACCTGGGGAGCCTGCAGAAAGAGACCCACGACTTCTGGGCAGCCCTGCATCCACCGGCCGAGCGGGGTTGGGATTCCCATCACATTCCCGAGGAGGCGGCGTCAGAAGCCGACCGCCAGGCGGTGGCGAGGTTGTTCTACACCAAAACGGGCCGCCGTCGGGTGGTGGACAAGAACAACCAGAACGGCCTCTCCATCCCGTATCTGTTCCGGCTTTTCCCGGATGCCCATTTCGTCTACATCAAGCGCGCCCCTGGGGACAACATCAACTCCTTGATCCAGGGATGGCGCCGGGCTAACGAGTTCGGCACTTGGGCCAACGCTCTACCGGACCCCGTGGCCATCGACGATGGGCGATTCCGGCGTTGGTGTTTCTTTCTGGCCGAAGGTTGGCGAGCGTACCTGAACGCTTCCATCGAAACGGTGTGCGCCTTCCAGTACGAGGCGATGAACCAGGCCATCCTGGATGCAAAGGAGAAGGTACCGGGCGATCAGTGGCACGAACTGAAGTACGAAGCCATCCTGGCCGATCCGATCGGAGAATTCCGCCGCATCTTCGAGGGGTGCGGCGTGCCCTTCGACCGGCGCATGGAATCCCATTGCAGTACCGTCATTCAGACCCCCTACAACGCCTTTTCTGAAATCCGGGTACACAAATGGAAAAACAGCCCCGACCGGGCACGCATCGAGCGGGTGCTACCCACCCTGGAGCCCATTGCCCGGCGCATGGGCTATGCCCTTTGAGCCTCGCGGAAACCGGCGATCTCTCCGCCCACCGAGGACAACCGCACCAGATAGAATCGGCGCCGGTCCCCGCGCAATGAAAACAGGGCATTCACACCATAGAGCGCCAGCTTCTTCCACAGGTAACGCGGCACACCGTTTGCCCCGCCGCGCACGCGAACCAGCGTCCTGGACCTCTGGTAGGCCTTGCGCATGAGATAGGACAGGCGCAGCCGCTCCAGATCCACGTAATGGTATTGGAGCATGTCGGGCAGATAACGAACCTTCTCCCCCGCCGCCATGGCCCGTAACACCAGGTCGCTGTCTTCGCTGCCGGCCAGGTCATGGCCCTTGGGCCCCAGCTCGGTGGAGAACCCGCCCACTTTCTGGAAGACGTCCACGTGAATGGCGAGATTACCGCCTCCGGGAATTCTTGAGTCGTCGTCCAGGAAGTGTTCCTCCTCCCCCAGTTCGAAATGGGGAACGGGAAGCGGATAGATGCGGTAACGGTCCTGGGCATGCACCCAGACCGGCTCGTCACCCCGCCAGTCCGGCACCACTTGGCCGCAGAACATGCGTACGCCGGGAAAACGGCGGATGCCGTCGACCACCGCCTCCAGGTAGCCGGCATCGACCCGGTGGTCATCGTCCACGAACAACAAGAACCCCGCCTCCACCATGTCGATGGCCCGGTTGAGGGCGTGGGATTTGCCCACCTGGGGCTCTTCACAATAGCGGAGGGGCAAGCCCCCGGTTCTCCCGTCCCGATATGCGGCCACCCGTTCGGGGGTGTCGTCGGTACAGGCGTTGGCCACCACCAGCACATCGACCTCCATCTCCGAGGGACGGCGGGCAGCATCCAGAGAGGCCAGGGTGCGCACTAGCAGTTCCGCCCGGTCATGGGTACAGATCACCACCGTCAGCCGATTCTCCATCTTCGCATCCTTCACCCAGTTCATTTCTAGCATTACCTCAACACATCAAAAAATCGATGCTGCTGCCAGAATCACTAACCTGTCACCACAAGATACTCCGATCCCTCTATAATAAATAGGCCCACACGCCGGCTTGTCCACGCGCCCGCCCCATTCCCTTTCATGGTTGCACGACTCGATAACTTCGAATCCACCCGGATCCGCTGGCTTGCCTTCCTGCTTACCATCATCCTGGTACAGCTGATGGAGTTGGCGTTGCTGCAGCGCAAGTACGACCTGTTCACCGGCGGGTTTCTGCAGCCCTATTCTTACCTGGGAGCCGGCGACCGACTGTTGTTCATTGGCTTCTCTTTTTGGATGGACCTCGTTCTCTTTGGGCTACTGGCACTCTTGTGGTTTCCGTCAGCCGAACGCCTTCGCATACACCCACTGCTGGCCGCCTATGACTATCTCTTCATCAACACTGGCATCATGGGCTTGTGGCTGGCCGTTAAATTCAAGGTGCTTTCTTATTTCAACGACACCATCAACTTCCTCATTGTGCGCAACCTCGGCGGCGGCAGCCTGATTGAAGCACTGCACTATGTGATGGACGAGTCCGTACTCTTCCTCCTGATGGCCTACGGAATGACATTGACCTATTGGATGGGACGAAGACTGCTTCGGCGTCATTTGTCACACGCCGCAACAACAACGATTCGATTCCGGTTTTCAGCCCTTGCCGCTTTGGTGTCCGTGGCCGCCGTCACCGTGATGCTCGCTTGGTGGATTAACCATAATCCAGCGCTGCGGTATGGCCTGACCAAGAAAACTTCCTACAACCTCATCGCCCGTGTACTCGACGGCATTTCCGATTTTGACAATGACGGCTATGGCCTGTTCCGTTTCCCCATGGATTTCGACAACCGGAATCCTCACATCCACCCCGGCGCACTCGACATTCCAGGCAACGGCGTTGACGAGGATGGTTTCGGGGGAGATTTCACATGGAGCAAAACGGGAAATCATGATGCCTTGGCCGGCCTGAAGCCCATACCTGGCGATCATATCCTTCTCGTGGTGCTGGAAAGTGCTCGCGGCGACCTGGTAGGACGCTATTGGGACGGGAAAGAAGTGGCTCCCGTGATAACAAAGATGGCAACCCTGGGAACACACGTCGCCAATGCCTACAGCCACACCGGCTACACCGTCACATCGCTCAAGGCGATTTTCAACCGAACCCTTTCGCAGGATGTCGATCGTGTCCGGCTCGCAGATTTTCTCGATAGATCTGGTTACCTGCTCTCTTTCGTCTCGGGACAAGACGAGTCTTTCGGCAACGTGGCACATGACACCCACATGGAGTGGGGCGGCCATTATTTCTTCGATGCCCGCTCTGCGCTGGAAGATCGCGTATTTCCAAGCAAATACTCAGGCAGCCTCCGGCTGAGCGAGGCACGAGTGCTCCAGCAGTTTCTGAAACGGGTGAACGAAACGGACTGGAGCCGCCCCAACTTCTTCTATGTAAATTTGCAGGCAGCCCATTTTCCCTATAGTTACCCGGGCATGCCCAACCTGATCATCGACCAGCCACTGCCCCGCAACCGTATCCGGCGCGAAAACCAAAAAGCCCTGCAGGGTACTTATTGGAACGCCATCGCGGTAGCCGACCAGGTCGTGGGCCGTATGCTCGATGCCCTGCGGGAAAAAGGCGTGCTCGGCCATACACTGGTGGTGATCGTGGGTGACCATGGCGAATCCCTGTTCGACGACGGATTCCTGGGACACGGCCATGCACTCAACGACGTGCAGACACGCATCCCTTTGATCATCAACCGACCCGGATTACCGATCAGCCAGGCAGTGGGACAGGTAGACCTGGCCGAATTGATCGTTACCCTGGCCACCGGTCGCTTCGACCCCGGCCGCTGGAACGACTCCCAACGGTCGCAGTTCCAGTTCGTCGGCTCGCTGGACCATCCGCAGGAACTCTGCCACGTGCGCGCAGACGGCATCCGCACTCTGTTCGACCTGCGCACCCGCAAGGTCTTCTTCAGTGACCTCAAACGCTGGGTCGACTTCGAGCAGGCCTACAACGACGCTGAACTAGGCCCCAGGACGCGTGCCCTGCTTCATCACTGGGAAAGCCTGCGCTGGCAAAACCACCTGACCCGTCAACAGGCAAGAAAGCGCGACCACACCATACCTCCCGGCAAAACGCGACCCGAGTCATGATATTATGATCCGCACATGTTCCAACCCCGCCACCGCGTTACACTGCCATCGGACAGGACCGCCAAATGGAATCATTGAGGACATCATCCCATGAAGGTCATCGTTCAGATTCCCTGCTATAATGAAGAAGCCACCTTGCCCCTGACAGTGGCCGATATTCCTCGGCAGATCGAGGGGATCGACAAGGTAGAAATTCTGGTTATAGACGACGGCAGCACGGACCGCACAGTGGAAGTGGCACGCAGGTTGGGAGTGGATCACATCGTATGCAACAAGATCAACATGGGGTTGGCCCGAAGCTTTCGTCGCGGCCTGGAAGCCTGTATTCAACTCGGTGCCGATGTCATCGTCAATACCGACGGCGACAACCAGTACGCCGGAGAGGATATCCCCAAACTCATCCGCCCCATTGTCGAAGGCCGGGCGGACATGGTAATCGGCGACCGCCAGACCTCGAAGATCCCCCACTTCTCTCGTACCAAAAAGCTACTTCAATGGCTGGGTAGTGGCGTGGTCCGCAAGTTGGCCGGTGTTTGGGTGCCGGATGCCGTGAGCGGATTCCGCGCCTTCTCCCGGGAAGCCGCCATCAAACTTAATATCGTCTCCTCTTTCAGTTATACCATCGAAACAGTCATCCAGGCGGGCAAACGCGACATCGCCATTATCTCGATTCCGGTGCAAACCAACCCAAAGACACGGGAATCCCGGCTGTTTACCAGCATCCCGAAATTCATAGAACGGCAGGTGAGCACAATCGTGCGCATGTACGCCATGTACCAGCCGATGAAGGTTTTTTTCTATATCGGCACTTTTCTTACAATCATCGGCGTCATCCCCATCCTACGGTTTCTCTACTTTTATTTCATGGGATCCGGAGACGGCCACCTGCAATCCCTGGTGTTGGGCGGCGTGCTTCTCATGATGGGCTTCATAGCTTATCTGGCCGGCTTGGTAGCCGACCTCATCGGTTTCAATCGGCAACTCCTGGAGATGACGTTGGAGAAAGTACGCCGAATGGAGTTGGAAAAATGCCGCACGGAAGAGGATTAAAGCCGGTTTTCAACACTTCGATCCGCTTATGCGCCAAACGATTCTGGTAACCGGAGGAGCTGGCTTCCTCGGCTCCCACCTGTGTGAAAGGCTGCTCGCCCTGGGACACGACGTGCTTTGCGTGGACAACTTCTTCTCCAGCGAGAAGGAGAATGTCCGCCACCTGCTGGACAACCCCTACTTCGAACTCAAGCGCCACGACATCACCTTTCCGCTCCATGTGGAAGTGGGCCAAATCTTCAACCTGGCCTGTCCCGCCTCCCCCATCCACTACCAGAGGGATCCAGTTCAAACCTTGAAGACATCGGTCCACGGCGCCATCAACATGCTGGGGCTGGCCAAGCGGGTGAGGGCCCGTATCTTCCAGGCATCCACCAGCGAAGTGTACGGAGATCCTGAAGTTCATCCACAGCCCGAAAGTTACTGGGGTCATGTCAATCCCACTGGCCCCAGGGCATGTTACGATGAAGGCAAACGCTGTGCAGAAACCCTGTTCCTGGACTACCATCGTCAGCATGGCCTGTCGGTGCGCATCGCGCGTATTTTCAACACCTACGGCCCCAGAATGCACGAAGCCGACGGCCGGGTGGTCTCCAACTTCATCATTCAAGCCTTGAAGAACCGTCCCATCACCCTATATGGCGACGGCAACCAGACCCGTTCCTTCTGCTATGTGGATGACATGATCGACGGTTTCCTGCGCCTCATGAACGTGGAGGACGAAACCCTGGGGCCGGTAAATCTGGGAAACCCGGAAGAGATCACCGTCCGGGAACTGGCTGAAACCATCATCGACCTCACGGGGTCAGGCTCTTCCATAGAACACCGTCCACTGCCAGAAGACGACCCCAGGCAACGACAGCCCGACGTCACCAAGGCACGCCGCGCGCTTGGATGGCGTCCGACCACTCCCTTGCGCACCGGTTTGCTCCGTACCATCGAATATTTCGAACGCCGTCTTGCCCGTCGACGTCGTCAATACCAAGATCTTCCGGAATGAAGCCGTAGCTGGCGCCGCGCATGAGGGCCGATGACCTTGCGGACCAACCACGGCTTGCGCCATCGA
Source organism: uncultured Sedimenticola sp. (assembly GCA_964636335.1). Classification (GTDB taxonomy): domain Bacteria; phylum Pseudomonadota; class Gammaproteobacteria; order Chromatiales; family Chromatiaceae; genus Thiolapillus. The sequence goes on from CAZWRE010000114.1 coordinate 7,054, forward strand.
ACGATCGCTTCCCGTACTCCTGACAAATAGGCTCCTACCTCTCCACAGCGCAACGCCACCCACCCGTTTTTGGCCATCCACGCCAACGACATGCTCAAAGCTCCGGGCCACGGCAAATTGCGCCAGCCAATCCATATTCTATTGCGGGTAGCGAAGCGCAGATAACGCCCTGACGGTCGCGCACAAGGCGTCTCCCTGTGCAGAACCTCGATCTCGGTTGTAAACAACATGTGGTAACCGGCATCCAGTATCCGGTATGACAGGTCCAGTTCTTCCGCATAGATGAACAACGCCTCCCATAATCCCCCGGCCGCCTCGTAGGCCCGCCGCCGGATCAAGGCTCCGGCGGCACAAAAATAGGTGCAGGGTGACCACCCCTCCAGCAGTCGCTTATCCCGTCGCGGAATGGCTTTTACATCCACCTCTCCACTATATGCGTTGACGATATTAAAGGCGATGACCCCCAACCGTTCATCTTCCTCCATTCGCCGTACCGCCTTTTCCAATTGCCCAACATCCCGGAACTCCGCATCGTCGTCTAGAACCACGCAATACTCACCCCGGGCCAGGGTAAAAGCCACGTGACGCCCCCCGGTCGCACCCACGTTCGCATGGAGCCGATGGAAACGAACCCATGGAAACTCTCCCTGCACGAGATCAGGCGTATCATCTGTGGATCCATTGTCGACCACCACCACTTCATACAAACGCCGGTCCAATGGCTCAAGGCTCTGGAGACACTTCATCAGCTCCTGGCTGCGATTCATCGTCAGGACCAGAACACTAACCCGTGGTGCTTCATTCCCCAGAGCCGGGGCCGAAGAAATACCTTCCCTTTCCGTCGTTTTGATGCTGCTTGCGCTTGACATCACACTCTTGTGCCGTTGAACTGTTAGACTCATTCTACCCAATGGACACGCTCCTTTTCGATAAAGCTACCAACACCGTGACGGAAACCACCACAGCACCACCCCGTGTAGCCCTCATCGGCCCTGTTCTCCCCTTTCGGGGAGGCATAGCACAGCACACCACGCGGCTTCACAGGGCCGTGGGTGAACTTTCCGAGGTACACACTTGGTCGTTCAGCCGGCAGTACCCCCAATGGATTTTTCCAGGAGAAAGCGACCGTGACCCCAGCTTCCAGGGCCACGTTGAGCCCCGCGTCGAATACAGCATAGATTCATTGAACCCACTGACCTGGAAAAAAACTGCTGCACAGATCCATGAGTTCAATCCACAAACTCTGATCATTCCCTGGTGGACAATATTCTGGGCACCCACCTTCCGGTATTTCGCGAAAACACTAAAATCTCCGGAACGAGAGATCGTGTTCTTCTGCCATAACGTGATAGACCACGAATCCTCCTTCTGGAAAACACTCCTCAGCAAAAATGTCTTGAAACTGGCTGACCGATTCATCACTCACACCAGGCAAGATGCGAAAAAACTGGTGTCCTTTCTCCCCCACGCACGGGTGACGGTGCACCCTCACCCCATATACGATCAATTTCCACCAGCCAAAGGCATTCTACCAAGACGAGCAAAACTGGAACTACTGTTCTATGGTTTCGTGAGACCATATAAAGGGCTTGACCAGCTCATCGAAGCCATGGGCCTGTTGAAAGGGAAAGACATCTACTTGACTATAGCCGGAGAATTCTGGAAAGGGGAAGAAGAAACCAGAAACCGTATCATCGAGTTAGGCATTGAAAACCAGGTGGAACTGCGTCCACGATATCACACAGACCAGGAAACCGCCGAATTATTCCATCGTGCAGATTTCGTCGTATTGCCCTACAGAAGTGCAACTGGAAGCGGCGTAATTCCCATTGCTTACCATTACAACAAACCCGTGATAGCCTCCAATGTAGGCGGTTTGCCTGACGTCGTAAAAAACAACAAAACCGGTTTTATAATAGAAAAAACAACACCGAAATCATTGAGAGACGTGTTTATCAGGCTGTTAAACACCCCCCCCGAACAAATGGACACCCATATCAATAATATAAAATCATACCTTTCATGGCGCCACATGGCCGAACACATCCTTCTACCAACATAAAGCGCAAAATGAAATCCGTGATCTATATAATACTAGTCAACTGGAACGGATGGAAAGATACGATAGAATGCCTAGAGGGACTTCTATCCCTATCCACCATCCACAAATTTCGAATATTGATATGCGACAACGGATCCTCGGACAAATCCTTACAACACATTAAAGAATGGGCGCAAAACAGGACGGACAACCCCGCCACCTTTGACAACGAATCTCTATTTAAAACCATAGATCTTTCTCAGTCCTATAAAGCTATTATACCGTTTCCCTCAAAAATAACATGCATAAGCTGCGACTCCAACCTGGGTTTTGCCGGAGGATGCAATGTCGGGATTCGTTATGCAATGAAAGATCCTGAAATAAACTACATATGGCTGCTCAATAACGACACAGTTGTAGATAGCAACGCACTGGACCATCTGGTAAAGAAAAGCAAACAAGACGAACGTTACGGCATGATAGGGTCCACCATAATATACTATGACAAGCGGAACACTGTCCAAGCTTTCGGCGGAGCGCGATTTTTTCCATGCATAGGCACATCCATGCACATAGGAAGTATAATGTCCAAGTTTCGCCCTGTCGACGAATCAAGGATTGAACGCATAATGGACTATGTATTTGGCGCCTCAATTTTTTTCAAGAAAGAGTTCATTGAAAAGATAGGCCCCATGTCAGAAGACTATTTCCTCTATTATGAAGAAATCGACTGGGCCACCCGCTCTCGAAACATCTACAAATTGGGGTATGCAAGCAAAAGCATCGTATACCACAAATCGGGAAAAAGCATCGGATCCTCCAATAAAACATCAAAGAGAAGCCTCCTTTCCGAGTACTATCTTTCCAAAAACAAATTACTCATCACAAGAAAGTTTTTTCCGAAATGCATCATAACCGTAAAACTATTCCTTATGATACAGGCCTTGTTGAGAGCGCTTTCAGGGCAGCTACACAAATCCAAAATCATTTTTAGCATAGCATTCTCCAACGAAAAAAATCCGGCATGACCCCTCCTCCAACAAGCCATTCCAAATCCATAGCACTGAATGCCACCTACCTTGGCCTATCCAGGGCAATCACATCCTTATCAAGGATAATTTATGCCGTCTTTCTTGCCCGCATGCTTGGCGCAGAATTATATGGTTTATACAATTACGGCCTATCCTGGTACTTGATATTGTTACCCATATCCATTTTAGGCCTGGACTGGGTTCTGTACAAAGAAATTCCATTCAACAGGCAACGGACCCAATTTATCACAAGAAACTCCCTTTTCTTACGAATCCTGGTATCCACGATATTGACAGCCGGCTCGATTTTAACAGCATACATATTGGAACCAACGCCAGAAATCCGCATTCTCTTGATAATATTTTCATTTGCCTTGCTATGCAGGAACATCGTCTTATTACATTATTCGGTATTCACCTCCCTGGAAAGGTCCTACCTGGTATTGAAGTCAGAGCTGATTTTCCGATCTCTTGAAGTAACCCTGGGTATAACCGCTTTATTACTGGGATATGGAATACATGAAGTTGCACTCATTCATACAACATCGTGGTCCGTTCAACTCATATACGTACATTGGATATTACGACGCACTATCGGGCATATAACCGGCCCGATCAGCCTCCATTACAACTTGTCGATTACAAAAAAAGGAATTCCCTTTCTTGTTGCCTCCCTGTCCGCGGTATGGATAACCCAAGGCAGCATCTTCATGAGCAGGTTTTTTGGGGGAATTACCGATGACCTTGGATATATCGCCCTGTCCATACAAGCCCTGGTAATCATCACCACCATCACCTCGGAAATAGGCAATGCCGCATTACCAACCATCTGCAGGTCCATGACTGAAGGACAAGACAAGTCTTTGGCTTACATCAACGAAACCCTTAGGATCGGCTCCTTCATGGGGCCAACTCTTTTCATATTATCATTTTTTCTGATCGACCCCTTGCTTAAACTACTCGTTGGCGCGGAATATCTTCCCTCCGCAAAAACAATACCCTTGATCTTATTGTTAGTAACACCCTTGTTTTGGAATACCTCTTTAATGGGCCTGGTCGGATCTAACGGAAAATATGTCAGCCTGATCACTGCAAACCTGGCCGGATCCCTCTCATTCACAATATCATACATATATCTCTCTCCATTGCTTCACGACACAGGAATCATTTTATCCATAGGAGCAGGATCCATAACAACATTCCTATTCTATTACAGAATCATAGGAAAAGATTACTCGATAGACACCAAAAAACACCTGCTTTTACCATTAATTTCGGGAACTTCCGGAGTCATGACGGCCATTTTCTTTTACAATATCAATGATTCTCTATTATTAATGGCATTGAGTTTTCTTTTCATGCTTATAACAGCAATCCTGACAGGGGCAATAAAAAAATCCGATGTACGCAAATTTGCTTCTGCCTTCAATGGATCCGTCCCAAGAAACTGACAGTGCCTGGGCCTTACACGCAAAGTCAACCAGCAACACGCCCCATCCATGTTCTCCGCCCGAACTTTTCGCACAATCAAACCAGGCCAGGAGAAACCTCCCTGCAACCCTCGCATTGTTCCCAAACAATCCGCTTCATACCCTAATAAATCATATTTACCACAAACATGACACTTAATCATCTAGCATCAGCAGATTCACGGGAACGTTACTACACCTTCGAAAACAGAACACACAACGAGGAACACGGCTTCAGATTGCACACGAGAAACAGCACCTTTATTACCTCAATGCCATAAGAGAATGCCTTACGATTCATGTATGTCGATTTTTCCTGCAACAACTTTTTTCTTGTACACACAGAGACGAAATGATTGGCTCTATACAGCCGTAACTACAACGATGAAGAAACAGGATTCTTCCGGCGGATATTCCCCCTGGGCATGCTCGAGAACTGGACGTGCATCTCGTTGCGCGGCATAAAACGGAACCTACGCCTGTACCCACAGTTGCCGTGCACTGTTGTCATTCATAACCAGCACCCCCCCGAGCACCGCTTGCCAACACGAACTTCAGATCATTGTAACGAGACCCAAAGTCAGATAACATCACACAAAAACGAGACAGCAACGCTTACGAGGAAAAATTCGGATCCTCCATAATCAGGACACCAGTTCCACAGCCGGATCGGAGACGCAGGTTACCCCATGAAGGACAGGATTATCAAAACAAACGCAATATTTTACGTTATTGTAATTATTGTCACCATTACTTTATCAAGCAGAGGAATTCTCGATTCTTCTCTTGGCTACCCTGACGCAGACCGCATCCTGATGGACGGCGTGTTCATACACGATTTTCTCCACGATATCCCATTATCGGACATTTACGGATATACCATAAGCTATTACGGGCAATATCCTGCATTGAGCATTGGCTACCGCCCACCGTTCTTTCCCTTCATCGAGGCAGTCTTCAACACGGTTTTTGGGGTAAACATGTGGAGTAGCCGCTTGGCGCTCCTTGCGTTCGCACTTGTCGGAGCCACCGCCTGGTTTGCCTTGATTCAACGTATGTTCGACGGCCTCACGGCTTTTTTCAGCACGCTGCTGTTGATGACCCTGCCCTTTGTTGCAAAGTGGGGGTGGTATACCATGGGCGAGCTTCCATTGTTGTCCATGAGCATGCTCACTCTTTACCTCTTCTATCGCTATATCGAGACCAATTCCGCGAAGCACCTCTTTCTCACGGCGTTATCTTTTTCAGCCACGGTGTGGACTAAGCAGACCGCTTTTTATCTTGCATTTTTCTTCCTGCTTTATTTGGTTCAACAGGGACAGCTTGTTCCCCGGATCAAGGAAAGTAAAACATGGGGCGCCGTAGCATTGGTCCTTGCAGCATTGATTCCACTTGCACTGATCACGTTATGGTTGGGTGATCAGAATCTGGCACAGTCTATCGGAAAAGGACTGGAAGGAAAGTCACCCTGGTTGCTACGTTGGGAACGCCTTCCCGAGCATTTTACCAACATCGTTCATTATCAAACCACACCGCCCTTTCTGCTTCTGGTACTGTTCGGCATGGCTTTGTCCGTGGTGACCAGAGAAAAAAAGTCGATATTTTTCGCTCTTTTCATTCTGGTCACTTTCCTGTTTTTCTCATATGTGATCCACAAAAATGAGCGTTACACTATTTTTTGGCTCCCCGCTTTTGCGCTGTTCGCCGCATTGCCACTCTACATCTTTCGTAGAAAGCCCATGTGGCGCAATCTATTCATTACCGTCCTGGTGGTGGTGGCTGCCTGGGATACTTACCAGGTGTACGCCAAGGCACCCAACCATGCCACCGGTTACGACGCCGCTGCCGCTTTTGTTCTGAAAAACAGCCGCTCCCCCACCGTGATGGTGGACGCCTATAATAACGGATACTTCATCTACTTTATGCGGGCGCTGGATCCAGAGCGCGGTATGTATGTGCTGCGGGCAGACAAACTTCTTACCAGTTCGTCCATCGGCTACCACAACCGGCTGAGCATCCATGTCAAGAACCGTGAAGGAATCCGGGCATTACTGGACCGTTATGGTATCGAGTTGATCGTGGTGGAAAGCCGAGATCGATCGGGCATCCAGATTCATCAGGAATTCCGCCACTACCTGGAAGAAGGCCCGTTTGATGAGCTGACGCGGATCCCAGTGAAGAGCAACCGACCCCCGTTGATGGATCAGGAACTGGTGGTCTACCGCTACCGTGACTACAAGCCGGCCAAGGGCGGAATCCTGGAATTGCATCTGCCGGTGGTGGGCCAGACCATCCGGGTACCTTTGCGTCCCGAGCCCAAGCAGTGATTCGAACGGACGGAAATATCAGCAACGGGAACGAACCGCCGCCGACAACCCCCACAGCGGCAGCAAGGGCAGGATCAGCCCGGTGAAGAGGAAAAGCACAACCAGTTTCGGATGCCGGTAGCGAAGGCGTTGCAACCAAGGAGCGATTTTTGCAAAACCGGTCAGACGGGACAAGGGAGGCCAACAACTTCCCTTCTGAAAGGGGTTGACCAGGACTTCTGCCGGCGCTGCCAGCGCCTGGCCCAGTTCCGGGGAAGATAGGTAACGCACCCGGGGTAGCTGCCATTCGATGGCGGTAAGCAGCCGGTCCAGGCCGGCAATGGAACGACGGCACTCTTCTTCTGTGCGCGTGTAGTTGTAGCGGTGGGTGGAGATGGTCACGGGCAACGCCTGGCGCGCGGCGGCCTTGGCTTCCCGAAGGGCGGTTTCCGGCGTATTGCGCCCATCCACCGGTTCATACATGACGTTGCGGACCAGATGGATCTGGCCGCCATCACTCACCTGTCCCACGCGGATGAGCGGGGGATCCTGAATGTAACGTCCCGACGCGTCCCGGGCCACGCACCGGTAGCCGGCACACTGAATGAAATGCACTCCTTCTTTCCGCCACACTGCCTCTACCTCATCGGTCCACAGGTAGCAGGGCGCCACAGTACTCAGGCTGGGGGCGCCAAACAGGGATTGAAACCGTTCCAGCGCTTGCCTCACCCACGATTCCACCCGCTCCCGCGGCTCGGGAACCGTGGGCAAATGGTAGCCGTTGACATAGTGGGCCTGGAGAGGCGAATCCAAGGCTTCCCAGTCCCACCATTGGGGATCGTCCATGGCTTCGCCCACCCGGTCGTCGCCTGCGCGCACGCATGCCATGAAGGCTTCGCTGTTGACGTGCTCCAGCCCGTGCAACTGAGGTACCAGCACACCCGACTTCATCGCCAGCCGAAGGGCCTGGTCGATCTCGGGAAAGGCTTCGTCGAGATAACGCCTGTGGTAGACACCAGACACCCGGATCGCTCGGGTGTCCGGCACGGCAAGCACCATGTTGGCAGTAAACACCGGCTTGCGGCCCAATGAATCGATATGACCTTCCAGCATCGTGACAAGGCGGAGCAAGCGTTCTGCATGGAAAGAACCTCCAGGCCCCCAATCGTCGCTTTCCAGCAGTACGGGCGTATCCACGAAATAGGGTTCATGCCAGGTATCCAGAAGGAGTCGCCGCTTCCACAACCACAGGAAAAGCGTTAGTCCAAGCCACCAGAAACCCAACCAGAATAACCATTTCATGGTGCTATTCGATCACCTCCATCGGCATTCCCACTTCCAGCACGCACTTGCCATCATGGACGAGATTCTGCCCGAAGAAAACCTGGTTGCCCCCCTTGCGGTAGGTCATCAGGGTCTTGAGGGGCTCGTTGCCCTCGCGCCGGCCGGTCTGGGGGTTTACAGTGGGGATGACGCAGCGGGAGCAGGGCTTGACCACACGGAAGGTGAGGTTGCCGATGCGGATGCGCTTCCAGCTGTCCTCGGCGTAGGGCTCGCATCCCTCCACAACCAGGTTGGGGCGGAAGCGTTCCATGGGCAGGGGGCGGGGCATGCGGCGGTTGAGGTCGTCGAGGGAGGCCTGGGAGATGAGCAGGAAGGGAAAGCCGTCGGAAAAAGCGGTTTCGTCGCCGGGCATGGCATAGGCGGGGTCCACCTGGCGGTGCTCCTCCTCGGGAAACTCCACCAGGTGGCAGGGGATGCCGAGGAACTCGCTGAGCCAACGGTCGGCCTCTTCGCCCATGGGCCGGGCAAGGCAGCGCTCCTTCCAGACCTGGACCTCCACCGGCTCGGCATCTGGCCGGGAAGAGACCTCCAGCTCCGGCATGCCGGGCGCCGTCAGCCGCAGGCCGTTCTCCAGCACCTCGGGCCGGACCAGCACCATGCGCGGCAGCTCGCGCTGGGTGAGGAAGCGGCCCTTGTCGTTCACCACCATCCAGTGGCGGTCCAGCTCCGGCCCGCGGGCGCCCACGGTCATTCGCAGCAGGGATTCGCCACGCAACGACTTCACTGGATAGCGGTAGAGCCCGGTGAGCTTCATTTCAAAACCCGATCCCAATGCCGATGTTGCTCCACCCGCCGTCGCTGCCACCGCCGACTCCCACGCCCACGCTCACCGCAGGGCGGTTCCAGCCGCCGGACTGGCGGTTTTCCCAGACGCGGATCTCATCGGCCTGCAGCACGGGATAGCGGTAGTCGGCCTCGCCCACCTTGCCATCCATGTAGCCGAGCACGGAACCGGTGACGGTGACCAGTCGCCCCACCGGGTACTCGGCAGGCTCCAGGAACCCCTTGTAGTCGGCGATGAAGCGCCCTTGGGACTTCTGCCCGGTGCGCGGCCTTCCCTCGTTGTCCAGCGGATAGGCCATGATCTCCACCAGGGTGCGGTCCTGGAGGTTCTTCACGCGGATGACGCTGCCGCCCCAGGTGAGGCGCTGCCCTTTCACCGAAGGATCGGCGGTGGCCGAGAGCTGGGCCGGCAGCGGGCCTGAGGGCCGGGTTTCGCCGGTGCTCTGGCAGGCAGCCAGCAGAAGCAGCGTGGCCAGGAGGAAGAGTGTTCGAAACAGGGGCATGGCTTTCCTCCGCTTTCACCACCAGTAAGGGTACCGCCACGGGTACCCCGGATAGTAGGGCCACCACGGATCGTGGTAGTAGGTTCTCGGTTTCGGCCACAGGTGCCAGGCAGTCACCTGCACCACCGGGTAGCGGTAGGGGTATTCCCCCACCTTATGGCTCTCCATGCCGATCACCGGGCCGCTCACGGTGAGCAGCCTCCCTTCCGGCAGCTGGGCCGGATCGATGAAGCTGCCGAAACGGGCGATGAAGCGGCCATCCACCGCACCATCCTCTTTCGGTTCGCCATCCTTCTTCAGCTCGCGGGCCAGCACCAGCACGTCGGTATGGTCGCTGTGGTTCTGCACCTCGATGATGTCGCCGCCCCAGCGCACCTCGCGGGAGAGGTGGGATCCGGCGTCCCTTTGCACCTCGCGCACGGAGACCGGTTCGGCCGGAGGCCGGGCGATGGTGCCGGGCAGCTGGCTGGTACAACCATCGAGCAGGAGCAGAATGAGCGTACAATGGAGCAGCCGCTTCATGTTCCGAATATACCCCAAATGTCCCTGAACTGCTGGATCTACAAGAGCCCGAAGAAGGAGGAGATGTACCTCTACCTGGCGCGCGAGGACGACTTCGACTGTGTGCCGGGGCTTCTGTTGCGCCGGTTCGGCGAGCCTTCACTGGTGATGGAGCTGGAACTGCACGAGGGGCGGCGCCTGGCGCGCGCCGAAGTGACGGAAGTGATGGAGCGGCTGCGCGAGGAGGGCTACTACCTGCAGATGCCGCCAGAGCTGGTGCCTGAGATTTGTCATGGCAACCCGGACTGAAGCGGGTTACAAGAACCCCATGTGTATCGCCGTGCCCAAGACGAAGGACGGGAATCTCGTTCGTGAACCCGCCTGGAAGAGCCTTCTGCTGCTGCCCCTGCGGTTGCTGGGGTTGGTCTGGGTGATGTTGAAGCTGCTCTTCGTCGGGCTGGTGAACAGCCGCTAGCCTGCCTGCCCGCGGCGGCCTTCGGCCTCGGCGGGCCTACGTCGTGCTTCGCCCCGGGGCCTTCACCCTTCTCGCTTGGCCCGCTTCCGCTCGTGTTCTTTCAGGTGTTTCTTGCGCAGGCGGATCGCCTCGGGGGTCACTTCCACCAGCTCGTCCTCCTCGATGAACTCCAGCGCCTGCTCCAGTGAGAAGCGCACCGGCGGGGTGAGGATGAGGGCGTCGTCCTTTCCGGCGGCGCGGATGTTGGTGAGCTGCTTGCCCTTGGTGGGGTTGACGGTGAGGTCGTTATCGCGCGAGTGGAGGCCGATGATCTGCCCCTCGTAGATCTCCTCGCCGTGCTCGACGAAGAGCTTGCCCCGTTCCTGCAAATTGAACAGCGCATAGGCCAACGCCTTGCCGGTGGTGTTGGAGATCATCACGCCGTTGGGACGCGGCGCAATGCCGCCGGCCTGGGCCGGGCCGTAGTGGTCGAAGACATGGTACATCAGCCCGGTGCCCGACGTGGTGGTCATGAACTCGGTCTGGAAGCCGATGAGCCCGCGGGAGGGGATGAGGTAGTCCAGCCGCACCCGGCCGTTGCCGTCGGGCTGCATCTCCTTGAGCTGCCCGCGGCGCTTGCCCAGCGCCTCCATGACGGCGCCCTGGTGCTGCTCCTCCACGTCCACGGTG
>CAZWRE010000115.1:0-3201 GCA_964636335.1 uncultured Sedimenticola sp.
CAAGGACATTCCCGCCTACCACATCTACGGCGCCTGCAACCCCAGGCTGGCCGACCGGGCAATCAGCGCCGAACCCAACGCCGGCACTCTCCTGCCCTGCAACTTCATCATGCGCGAGGAGGGCGACAGCACCGTGGTGAGTTTCATGGACCCCGTGGCCGTTCTGGGCCTGTCCAAAGCCCCCGAAGTACGCGCCGTGGCGGAAGAAGCCAAAGGCATGATCGAAAAGGTCATGGAGCAGCTCCAGGCCTGAACAGGCCGCAAGGCGGCGCCTCGAATGCCGCCTTGCCCTCTCACAACTGCTCCCGTTGACCGGGGAAAGCAGCGGGCATCCCATATTCCATGAATTGAACAAGGTTTTATCCTTGTGTTATAAATGGTCGTCCGATTCCCCGCATGAGGACGGACGGACAGCATGTCTTCCAAGCATCCCATCATCGCGATCACCGGCTCCTCGGGAGCAGGCACCACCACCTTCCGGCGCATCTTCGACAACCTGTTTCGCCGCGAAGGCATCACAGCCTATCGGGTGGATGGCAATGCCTTCCGCCGCTATGACCGCAAGGCCATGCGCCATCAGGTAGCCCTGGCCGAGGAACAGGGTCGCTGCCTGAGCCACTTCGCCCCGGAAGCCAATTTCCTGGACCGCCTGGAAGGCCTGTTCCGGGAATACTCCCGCTCCGGCACCGGCCTGTGCCGGCGCTACGTGGAAAACGAGGAACTGGCCGAAATGTATGGCCAGCCCGTGGGTTCCTTCACGCCCTGGGAGGAAGTGCCCGCCGGCACCGACCTGCTCATCTACGACGGCATGCACGGCGGCTGCGCGGAAAACTCCTGGAGCCGCCGGGAGATGTCCGCCTCCCACAATCCGGTGATCATCCGCCGCCGCAAGAAACTCAAGGAACGCAAGGCACGGGGCATAGACATTGCCCAGTGGGTGGATCTGCTCATTGGCGTGGTGCCGGTCATCAATCTGGAATGGATACAGAAGATCTACCGGGATGCCCACGAGAAGCAGAAATCACCGGAGTCGGTCACCCATACCATCATGCGGCGCATGGAGGACTACATTGCCTACATCACGCCCCAGTTCTCCCTCACGGACATCAACTTCCAGCGCGTGCCCCTGACGGACACCTCCAATCCCTTCGAACTGCGCGAAATCCCCAGCCTGGACGAGAGCATCGTGGTAATTCGCTTCCGGGAGCCGGGCCGCTATGACTTTCCTTCCCTGATGAAAAGGATTCCCGGCGCCTGGATGTCCAGACGCAATACCATGGTGGTTCCCGGCGGCACGCTGGACATTGCCATCAAGGTGATCTGCACCCCTCTGGTGCACGAGCTGGTGGAGCGCTACCGCGCCGCCACAGGCGGTTGAAGGAAGAGCACCATCGCCCTATTTGATGGGAGCGCCAAAATACATGAACAGGGTGCTGCGCTCATCCTCACCCATGGCGTATCCCAGATAAAGCGGCCCCAGGAGGGTGTCCAGTCCAAGGAACAGGCTGCCCCCCAGCAGCCAGTCGTCACCGTAGTTCTCCGCGTACTGCCAGGTGTTGCCCGCCTCCAGGGTGGCGCCAAGATAGACCGGCATCAGGCTGTCCTCGTCCAGGCGGCGCATGTAACCCAGCAGCCCGTGGCCCATGTGCTGTCCCGAGAGTTCATCCCTGTAGAAGCCCGAAAGGTTGAGAAAGCCGCCCAGGCGGTACAAGCCATAAAGGGGAGCATCACTATCCCTGGTCAGCCCCATCTGCCCCCTGAGCATGAAACTGTTCCTTCCTTGGGTGAACGCGACACCCGCATCCAGCTCAAGCTGTTCAAAATCATGGTCATCCCCCCAGGCGCCGTTGTAGCCGCGCAGTTCCGTCTGCACCCAGTATCCCCGCCGGGGGAAATACAGACTGTCCAGGGTATCCACCCCGAAATGGGCAAACAGCCTGCCCGTGGAAAAGCGCCCCTCCGCCACGCCGGGAAAGCCGCTGTGAATCTCCACTTCCCCCCGGCCGCCCCGCCAACCGATACGCAGCTCGCCCCAGTTCGACAGATTCAGCCCCAGATCCAGGGAGGCAAGCGCCTGCATGAGCTGGTACTCTCCCAAGCTCTCTCCCCGCACGTAATAGCCGATGGTATGGCGGGTATATTCCAGGTGAGGCGCGAGAAAAAAGGCCCGGTCCGTATCCAGGGGCTGGTAGAACTCGGCAAACAGACGGGGCCTGTCACCCAGCTCCAGAATGCCGCGAAATTCGCCCCCCAGGCTGTTCACGGCGGTGCGCGTGTAGCTCACGCCCAGGTTGTAACCATTGCCCTCGCTCCAGTCACCATGAAACTGCAGCCCGGCCTGAAGATAGTTCGGCCCCCAGGGCTTTTCCTCGACATGGATACGAATACCCTTGCGCCCGTCCTTCTCCACCAGCCGGTAGCTGACCTGCTTGAACAGATCCAGCCCATAGAGTTCGCTGATATCCTGCTCCAGCGCCGACACATCCAGGGGAAAACCGGGTTTCAGGTGCCGAAAATAGCGCTGAACGGTCTTGTCGGACAAACCGGAATCATTTTCCAGCTCGATGAAATCAATGACCGGCCTCTCCCGCCCCGCCGAAACAACAGGCTTTCCGGAATCCGGACGCCCGACCGCCGCCGCCAGCCGTTGCAATCCAGCCAGCTCCCGCTGGGCCGCCTGTTCCCCGGGCGCCAGGGCTTCCATGGAGCGGCTGAAGTCCGTGGTGCCGATTTCCGACAGATCGGGAATGATCAGCACGTCCCCGTCCCGTAACAGCAACAGGCTCTGTTCCGTGTTGCGGCGGGTCATGATGGTGGTGAGCTGATCGGTGATGGACAATACATTGCCCAGCTCTTCCCGCCCGGCCAGGGGCGTGCTTACATCCACCACGATGAGCCGGTCGGCGCCCATGGAACGCACCACTCCCACGGGCAGGTTGTTGCTCACGCCACCGTCCACCAGCAGCCGCCCGTCCAGCTCGACGGGGGAGAATACGCTGGGAATGGAGGAACTGGCGCGCATGGCCAGGGCCAGATCGCCTTCCTTCAGGATTACAGCCTCCCCGGTGCTGATATCCGTGGCCACGGCGCGGAAGGGGATGGGTAGATCATCAAAGTTGCCGATATTCGCCACGGGCAGGGTCAGCTTACGCAGGAACAGCAACAGTTTCTGCCCCTGGAGAAGCCCCTGGGGAAGCTTCA
>CAZWRE010000116.1:0-20378 GCA_964636335.1 uncultured Sedimenticola sp.
GCGTGTCTGCCGCAAGGCCGGACAGGGCCCCCCAGGGAAGGTCTGATTCTATGGGTTGGCAGGCCAGATACTCGTCCTGGCTGGCCAGGCCCGCGCAAGCTGTGAGCATCACGCCTGCCAGGCAGGTGATGATGAGTTTCAGGGCAGGCATGAAATCAGCGCCTGGGCCGGGTTGGAAAGAATGCGCCCTGTATGGGTGACCAGTCCAAGGGAACGTTTCAGCTTGAGTTTCACCGGCAGGATCACCAGCTTGCGATGGTCCAGCATGGTGCGTGGCAACAGGCTCCATCCCAGGTTGATTTCCGCGAGCATCTTCAGGGTTTCCAGGTAGTTGGTGGACATTCCCAGGGTTATGTCGAGACGCTGCTTTTTCAATGCCTCCTCCAGTATGCTGCGGGTATAGGTGGTTGGCCCGGGAAGTACCGCAGGGAAGTGTGTCAGTTGTTTCAGCGAAAGCCGTTCCGCTCCCGCCAGTTCGTGTTCCGGCGCGGCAACGAAGCAGAGTTCGTCCTGCCACAGCTCCCGGGTCTGCAGGTTGCGCGGCGGGTCGTTGGGCAGGGTGACAATGGCCACTTCCAGATCTCCGGTTTCCACTGCATGGCAGGCGGCTTCGGAATCCATGAAACGGATGTCCAGCTGCACGTCGGGATAGGCGTTGTGATAGTGACGCAGGACATCGGGCAGGCGGTGCAGGCCGATATGGTGACTGGTGCCAAGTACCAGGGGGCCGGAAACCTCCTCCGTCAGTTCACTGGCCAGGTGCTTCAGATCCTGAGCCTGAAGCAGTAGTTCCCTGGCGCGCGGCAGAAGCACTTCGCCCGCGTGGGTCAGGCTGATGCGGCGCCCGACCCGGTCGAACAGAGTCAGCCCGAGCTCCTCTTCGAGGGTGGCCAGCCGCTTGCTCACGGCGGGCTGTGTCAGGTACAGACGCTGGGCTGCGCGGGAAAAGGATCCTGTTTCCGCTACTGCAAGAAATGCCTGAAGACTGTTGAAATCCACGATTTGGAATATTCCTGTAAAGAGCCCGGTTATCATGCAATATAAATTGATACTATCTGTATTGAAACAGGCAGTTTGTTGCCTGGCGAAAAATCGACGTCTCGCAGTATTGCCCTGTCCCGTGCCTGGTAGTCTGCAGGCTGAAAAATCATCCGCGGAAAAACGCCCTCAACCCGGCTTGATCCGGGGCGGAAAAGTGTCAATTTATTGACGCTGGTTGACAAGTTTTCTTGACCGATTGCTCGTATCGTTTATAGAATCATAGGCATCGGAAATACATGCAATTGTGATAAACCTGGTTAGAAAAATCATATTATGTAAACGACGACAGGGTATTTGTCACCGAGCCGGAAGCGGATTCCACCATGACGGTGGTTTTCCATGAGATTGACAGGTCGATCAATAACAAAGGAGCTGTAATATGGACGGGACGTTAACCAAACCGGATTCCGCTGCAACATGCCGGAAGGGGATTGATGAATCAGATCGGGATGCTGAGGGCAAGGAGCACATTCTTGTTTATGCCCATGACAAGAATGAAGTGGACAATCTCGAAGCAGTACTCTGTTTTCTGGGGCACCGTTTTACAGAGGCCTTTGGCCTTGACCAGTTGAAACTGGAACTGGAAGGTGGTCGCTTTCTGACGGTTATCATTACCGGGGATCTTCCTGAAACGGAGCAGAAGAAACTCATTCAGCTGCTGTCCGGAGTGGCGCCGGAAATTTTGCCTATCGTTCTCTACACACCACCCGAGAAGGATAAGGACACCCTGGTGCTTTTCTATCCGCCAGAGTGGATCACCATTTCGTTGCCACTGGTCAATACCGAGTTTTCTCATGCGCTGGAACGCGCAAGATCTCATGGCGCCCCGCAGAAGCGGGCATCGAAAAGGCCTTCCCATCTGTTTCGCAGCCTTACCGGGCGTAGCCCGGCTATCCAGAAAATCCGCCGGGAAATCGAACAGGTGGGGCCAACGGATGCCAACGTGCTGATCCTGGGCGAGTCGGGAACGGGCAAGGAGGTTGTGGCCCGGAATATTCACTACCATTCAAAACGCAGGGGAAAGGCATTCGTGCCGGTAAACTGCGGCGCCATTCCCAGAGACCTTCTGGAGTCGGAACTGTTCGGACATGAAAAGGGAGCATTTACCGGGGCCTTGACGGCAAGGGATGGCCGTTTCGCGCTGGCGGAAGGTGGCACCCTGTTCCTGGATGAAATCGGTGAGATGCCGATGGATATGCAGGTCAAGCTCTTGCGTGTGCTGGAGGAGCGCACTTTCGAGCGGGTGGGCGGCTCCCGACAGATCAAGGCGGACGTGCGTATCGTCGCAGCGACCAATTGTGACCTGGAAAGCATGATCGCGGAGGGCAAGTTCCGTGAGGATCTGTTTTACCGGCTGGAGGTCTTTCCCATCAACCTTCCTTCTCTCAGGGAGCGCATCGAGGATATTCCCCTGCTTATTGGACAGCTCAATGAGCGGCTGGAATACGAGAAGAAGTGCTCGGTGGACTTTTCCACCCAGGCAATAAAGGCCCTGTCCGAATATCCCTGGCCGGGGAACGTGCGGGAACTGGCGAATCTCATAGAGCGCCTGGCAATCCAGTACCCCAACAGCCTGGTGCAGGTGCATGACTTGCCAAGCAAGTATCGTGGGGGCAGCGTATCCGGGGATGACAATGAACTGCAACTGGAGTTTTTTGCCGAATCCAGGCACCAGGATGCGCCGGATGTTTCCGCGCCGGCCGTGCATGCACCGAGAATTCCTTCCCAGGGGCTGGATATGAAATCCTACATATCGGAAATCGAAATGCAACTGATCACCCAGGCGCTGGAAGAAACCAATGGAGTCATCGCTCATGCGGCCAAGCTGCTTGGATTGCGCAGGACTACCTTGACGGAAAAGATGCGCAAATACGGCTTGAATCGCCCCAAGGCGGTTTGAGGAACGAACGGGCTGCTGGCCGGCAGGCTCTCCGCGGGGCGGGGCCTTCCAGCTCAGGCGCCATCCTTCCTGTTCTTTCGGGCCATGCGCCGCCGCTCGTCTGCTTCCTTTCTCAGCACATGACAGATGATCAGATCCATGTCCTCTTCACGCATGTTCCTGAATTCCACGCCAATCTTGTAAGGATAGCGCTCGTCTTCCGGATTCTGGTCTCGCTTGCAGTACACCACGTTTGCATAGGTGACTATTCCCGCATGGGAGGGCAGCAACAGCAACCACAGTTCCAGCAGGCTGCCCAGTTCAAGCGGCTTTTCGGCATGGAAGGAAGTGCCGCCGGCGCTTAGACTGACCTGGCGGGTGGGCATGTTGATCAGGTCATGTTCCGTTTCGAATATGAGGTCGGCAAGCAGGTCCAGCTTTTCGTCTATCGCCTTGAGATAGGTAGCAAGCTCCCTGGAATGCTGTTCCAGCTTGCTGCGGGCCGGCCGCAGTTTCTGGTTTATGGCGAAAAAACGCGCCTTGATGGTGAAACTGCTGATATCCGTGGATGGCCGGTCTGTTCCCGGCAGGGCCTGGAGATCCGTTACCTTGCGGTATTTCAATATGACCTGGTCGGCGATGCGAAGAAAACTTCGTCGTTCTGGGTTCTTGTCGCAGGATGGTTCCATTATTCTGATCCTCTTTCTGCCAGGGTGCAGGCTGATCCTCATTTACCTGTTGTTGTCAGTGGCCGTGAACCGGAAGCCGGCTTGTCAGGGCCGTTCGCTTCATCGGCACCAGATGGCGGAAGCCCGGGATCCATTACCTTGTCTTCGCCATACACCAGTGCGACTTCCACGCGCCGGTTCTTGGCGCGGTTGGATGGCGTGTCATTGGGTGCCAGGGGTTGTGTGTCGGCATAGGCCTTTATCTCGAATCTTTCCTTGTCGATGCTGCTGTTCTTGCTCAACTCATGAAGGACGGTGACCGCCCGGGATGCGGACAGCTCCCAGTTGGAACGGAATTGTGCATTGTGAATGGGGAGATTGTCTGTGTGGCCCGAAACCACGATCTTTCCATTACTGTATTGTATGGCCTTGTTGATCTTCATGATGACTTCCTTGAACGGCTCGATCATCCGCGCACTGCCGGAAGGGAAGGATCCCTTTTCCTGAATGCGGATAACAATCTTCTGGTCTTCGATGTTCACCTCGATCAGGCCCTTGTCTATTTCCTCCTTCAGCGCAAGCTTGATTCTCTCGCCCTCTTTTTCCAGGTCGGACTTCTTCTTTTGGTGGTTCATTCCCAGTACCGGAAACTGCAAGGAGTCATCGGCGGTGGATTGAATCACCTGGTTCAATGGAGTGGGTTGAGTCTTGCCGGGTGAAAATTCCCTGGCAATTACATTGATGCCCTTGGGAGGGTCTTTTACCTTGACGGTTCGCTGTACGCCAAAGGCCTCTTTCATGGAGCCGGCCACCTGCTTGTATTTCTGCGCGTCCATTTCGGAGAAGGAAAACAGGAGAACGAAGAATGCGAGCAGCAGAGACATCAGATCCGCGAATGTCATCACCCACATGGGGATGCCTTCGGGGCATTTCTGTGGTTCGCAGTTGTCACTCATGATTTTCTCCTCCCGGGCTGTTCACCATTGCCGTCAATGCTCAGGCTCAGGCTGCCTCGTTGGAACTTTCTCCATCTGGTAGATATGTCTGCAACATGCCTTCTATCACCCTGGGATTCAGCCCTTCCTGGATGGCGCTGACGCCTTCGAGGATCATGGATTTGTTGATTCGCTCTTCCTTGTTGCGATGAGCAAGCTTGTCGGCAATGGGAAGGGCGAGAGCGTTGGCGATGACCGCGCCGTAGAACGTGGTCAGCAAGGCGACCGCCATGGCGGGCCCAAGTGCCTTGGGATCGTCCATGTTGGACATCATCTGCACCAGGCCGATAAGTGTACCGATCATTCCCATGGCGGGAGCCACATCACCGATGGCCTTGAATATGTTGATGCCATCTTCGTTGCGCTCGATGGACAGGTTGATGTCTTGCCCCAGTACTTTTCTCACGAAATCGGAATCATGACCGTCCACCAGCAGTTCTATGCCCTTTTTCAGAAACTTGTTTTCCACCTCGACCTGTTCCAGCCCCAGCAGGCCTTCCTTGCGGGCGATACCTGCCAGCTCCACGCTCTGCTCGATGAGTTCGGTGGGTTTCTGTGACTTGTAGACGAATGCCTTTCCAGCTACCTTGAATGCGCCCAGGGTCAGTGACAGGGGGAATTTCATCAGGGTCACCATGAAGGTTCCTCCCACGACGATCATCAAGCCGGGAACATTGATGAACATGCCGAAATCACCGCCCAGCATGATAGAGACGGCTATGGCGGCGAATGCGCCGATGAGCCCTATTAGGGTTGCCAGATCCATATTCTGTGTCTCCTGTGGAAGTGGAAAGTACCGGCTAGCCGGATCAATGACAGGTATGGGTTTCCTGAACTTGGCCGGCAGCTTTTCTTCATGTGTAGAATGTCGGTTACCTGGCTGATTTCTTTAGCCGGAAAGGCAAATGGTGATGGATTGTCTCCCGGATGGCTTCTGCACAGGCCGGGAACGCGTTTCCATCTTCTGAAACGCGCAAGGGTGGGGAAGGGCGCCGGGAAGATCCGGTGTTCCTGGGATCTTCCCGGGCGAGTATCCGAAGCCGGGAATGGCTGCGCTGGTGTGGCGGGCTGCAGTGTCTATCCAGAGTGAGACTGATTGCGTCCCCTGTGCTTGGACCTGTACAAGGCCTGATCCGCCCGTTCGAATGCGTCCGCAGGGGTGTCTCCTTTCCTGAATTCACTGATACCGCAGGAAATGGTTATGGTGACCTTCTTTTCCCGGAAGTGGAAGGCGCAGCTCTCGATGGTATCCAGCAGTTTCTTCGCTATGTGCATGGCGCCCTCGGAAGTGGTTTCCGGCAGCAGCAGCACGAACTCATCGCCGCCATAACGGGCAATGAAGTCGGTTTCCCTGGTCATTTTCCGCAGTTGGTTGGCAATGATCCTGAGCGCCTTGTCGCCGGCGCGATGACCGTACTTGTCGTTGATATGCTTGAAGTTGTCTATATCGACGACCATGAGGGAAAGAGGCTGGTTGTAGCGCTTCCAGCGGGAGTATTCCTGGTTCAGCCTCTCCTCGTAAGCATAGCGATTGGGTATGCCCGTCAGGGTGTCTGTAAGCGCCTGGAGGGAATGGGTGCTGACTTTCTGCCGCAGCTCTTCGGTTTCGGTTTCCAGCTCGTTAAGCCGTTGCACCAGCCGTTCCGTTTTCTCTTCAGCCGCCTGGATCAATTCCTTCTCCTGGCTGCGATAGGCCTCCATGTGACTGCGTATGGCGTCCACGCGATCCTGTACCAGCAGTTTCAGCTGGCCCAGATCGGTCGCGGTTCTTGCCTGGGCCTCGATATTGCAGGCCTGTTCCTCGATATCCTCTTCAAGCTTGTGGTGACACTCGTGTATGGCCTGGTTGCTTTCACTTGATTCCGCAATTGCCCCGTCGATGAGGGACAATCTTTTCATCAGTTGCTCCAGGAAGTCTTCCAGCCCCTTCCTCTCGCGGTTTACCACCCCTCTTATGTCATGGACAAGACCGCTGATGCCGGAAATGACCTGGGGGATGTGCTCTACGCGGAAGTTGTTTCCGAGAATGGCCTTGAGACCATCGACCTGGTCTTCCAGCTCTGCCGGTGTACACAGCTCGTCCAGCAGTCGTAGCAGCTTTTCCTGAATTTCCGCCAGCAGCCCGGCATCTTCTGAACCGGGATTGTTGTCATTTGGGGCGCCCTTGAACAGCGAGGACAACAGCCCTCCCTTTTTTTGCCGGGAAACGGCAGGTTCGGGTTCTTTGTGTGCAAGGGCTTGGTTTAGAATCGGCAGGCAGGCTTCCAGCGCCGCAGCGACCTCTTCGTTTGTGCGGGCTACAGAGCTGTCCTCTCTAATTCTGTCGAGCTTCTCCTGCAATTCCGCCGGCAGCGTCAGTTTCTCCAGGAAGTTCGACAACAGCTTCCCCATTTCCCCGGTGCGGGCGGACTTGTTGTTGCCGGCCTGCATAAGGAATTTGTACAGTTTTTCAGATATATCCTTGAGATTCGGCAGATCAGGGCTTGCGCGCAGCTGCTGCTGGAGGGGGGCGAGCATGCTGTCCAGTTCCTTGTCCCAGCCGTTTGCCGCGAAGATCAGGCGTGTAAGAATTTCCTGGAAATACCGGGCGTCGTCTTTCATGCGTGTGCCTTCTTCCGATTCCTTTTGTGTCGGAGAGATTTCCAGTGATATGACCTGCCTGTTGGGTCTCTGCCTTTTTCTGTGTAATCTGGACATTGGTCGACTCATTTCAGCTTTGCAGCGGCAACGTGCAGCCTGCATGCGGATGAGAATTTCCAGGAGCAGGACGGCGAGCATGGAGTGACTGCCGAACGCCCGGAATCAACGGGCGTGTTCCTCTGCGCCTGACGTGCCGGACAGAATCAGCTCCGGCTATACCTGTATGTCGGCATATCCGTCATGAACTTTAACCACAGGGACCGGAGTGATAACTGGCTCGCAAACGGGAAGTGGGGCAGGGGTTGGAATGATGTTGTGAATTCAGCGCTCTGGTGTAGCGTGACTTCAGACCTGGCCCAGCAGGCGTGACTGCCTGGCTGTTGTTGTGCCGCCCTTGGCGTCATAGTTGAGATCAACCGGGCTTTCGCTTCGCAACAGGCGGATGGCCTGCCGCATGTGTTGGTCGTTCAGTTTGATGATGGCCCCGTTCATCTGGTTGATTTCCTGGCAGGTGGCCGTCAGTGAAAGTAGCTGCTGCCACAGGGAAACCAGGGTGCGGCTGTCCTCACTCTCTTTCAGGAAGGACTCGAAGTCAGCGGTATCTGGCGAGGAGAAGAGCCGCTCCCTTTCCGAAGCCAGCGTCTTGAGCTCTTCTATCAGCAGATCCTTCCGGGAAACCAGCTGTGACAGTTCCTCCAGGTTCCTGCCGGATGAGAGGAGGGTGGTTTCCTGATCCAGGATATGCCGCAGCCTGCCCATGGCATCGTGTTCCGCCTGCAACAGTTGTCGTATCTCGGCGGGAGAAACATCGCTTCTGCTTGATTTCATGATGTGACGGCTCAGGCCTTGGGCTTCAGTGCCATGTCCAGTTCCATCATCTTTTCCGCGATCCGCGTGGGATCCACGGTATAGGAACCGTCCATGATGGCTTGCCTGACCTGCTCAACCCTCTTTGTGTCCACCACAGGCTGATTTTCCACGGCAACCCCCAGTTGTCCCAGTTTGACGGCTGTTTCAGACAGGCTCACGGTATCGCCCACGGATGATTTTCCTGTGGATTGCCGGACATCAGCCGCATTGGCTTCATTGCCGCCGACACGGTTGGCGTCACCTGTCCTGGGAGGGGTGTTTGTTCCCAGATTGTTGATATCAATAGACATTCTTGAGCCTCCTGGTTGATTTGATGTACCTGTTCACCTATTGGGTCGGCGCGGCAGGTCATTACTTAAGTCAAAAAATTGACGGTTTTGCAAAGCCTATCGGAATTGAGACCCGGGTCACCCGCCATAACCGCCTACAAGCACCTCTCCAGCACCCGTAACCAATCCTTCCACGATGCGTTTTGATGAAAGGTTCTTCACTCTGACCAGTTCTCCCATGGCGCCGTTGGCCAGGGCCTTGCCCTGCATGCGCACGGATATACCTCTGGATTTGGAAACCAGCATGACCTGCTGACCGCGCTTTATCACCGTCTGCGCTTTTACCATGGTGGGTGTAAGGGGGAGTCCTGCGCTCAGGTTTCGCTTCAGCTTCATTCCCACCAGCCTGTCGGGATCCACGAAATATCCCTGGGGAAGTTTTGCCAGGTTCCGCTTCGCCATCTTCAGGTGGGAACGATCCAGCATGGTGTTTCTGGGCAAGGCCTCGCTGGTTACCACCACGTTCTTGAATATATTGACGGTAACGGGTACGTAGAGGCTCCAGGGTTTCGAGCCCGGACAGCGCACGCCCACTGTCGTATTTCCCGTGGTTCTTCCACCGTTGGGAAAAAAGGCTTCGAGCTCCCGGTCGCAGTTACGCAGGCGCAGGCGCGGATCCAACCGGCCAACCTGGATTTCCGCGGCCTCTCCATTGATATTCCTGCTGTAATCCTCCATGAAACTCCTGGCCAGGGCGAGGATGCTTTCATGGCTCTGGAAACCGGATTCCTTCCCGGCGGCAGTCGCCTGCCAGGAGGCCGGCAACAACAGCAAGGTGCTCATCAGGAGTAGTGGATAGCGCATGGTCTTGTCAGGCTTTGGTAAAAGTGTTTCTTGTTCATCAGTCAAGCAAAATGCGTGCCCAGTTGGAAAGTGATTGATGGGGTGTTGTCCAATATGCTGAAAATAAAGGAATATCCTGTTGCCGGGAACAGGGATGAATAATGGCAGGCCAGGTGAAGACCGATTCATCCAGCAGACCTGAAAAATGTGAAGACAGCTTATTGACGCCCTGGCGTCAGCAATCCGGGCATTCTTCCACGCATATATCACACATATATAAGGTTTCTTCGGCGCCATTCTTCTCCCGCCACATCTGGCTGTTGCCCGGTGATTGTTTCCCGGAATGGTGGAAACAACCGGTTCTTCTTGCCGCCGGGACTGGCTGGCGGCAATACTTTGCCGCCATGGCAGACAGGCGTTAGCTTAACTGATAATGCAAGTTATTGAAATATAGGGAATACGGCGTTTTGGCACGATAATAGCATCATGTTTTTCGAAGACTTAAGTTGGAGAGAAACATGCCGCTATCATTCGATTCCGCTCTGGGGATACATGCCAAGGCCCTTGAAGTGCGTGGCCAGCGCACGGAGCTGCTGGCATCCAATATTGCCAACGCCGACACGCCCGGATACAAGGCCCGGGATATTGATTTCCGCGCGGCGCTGTCCAATGTCGGCGGTCAGATCCGCACCGGCATGCGCGGCACCAATGAACGGCATATTGTCACCGGGAATGATGCCGGTTCCACCTCTCTCCTCTATCGTGTCCCATTGCATCCGTCTCTTGATGGAAACACCGTGGATGGCCAGTTGGAAAAGGCTGCGTTTGCGGAGAATGCCTTGCGTTATCAGGCCAGCCTCACGTTTCTGGATCGAAAGTTCAAGGGACTGATCAGCGCCCTCAAGGGAGAATAGCCATGGCCCTGTATGATGTTTTTCGCATATCCGGATCCGCCCTCAGCGCCCAGTCCGTCCGGCTCAATACCGTTGCCAGCAACCTGGCCAATGCCGATTCCGTGAGTGACAGCCCGGAGCAGGCCTACCGGGCCCGCCAGCCTGTCTTTGCCGCCGTGCTTTCCGCCCTCGATGATAACCAGGCATCCGTTGGCGTCGAAGTGAGAGGCATAGTGGAAAGCCAGGAGGAGATTCCCCGTGAATACAAACCGGATCATCCTCTCGCCGACCGGGATGGCTATGTGTACAAGTCCAATGTGAATACGGTGGAAGAGATGGCCAACATGATTTCCGCTTCCCGTTCCTACCAGAACAATGTCGAGGTACTGAATACCTCGAAGCAGCTTCTTCTGAAAACCCTGAACCTGGGACGCTGAACAGCAAAGGTAATGCACAATGATAAATGAAGTTTCCAACCCGGATCTTGCCGCTCTTCAATCAACTCCGGAAGCGACCGGACGCTCCAGTTCCGATATGGGGCAGGAGGACTTTCTGGAGCTCATGCTGGCGCAGATGAAGAACCAGGATCCCACCAAACCCCTGGATCCCAATGAATTCATGAGCCAGTTGGCGCAATTTTCCACGGTCAACGGCATCGAGGAATTGAAGCAGTCCTTCGATTCCCTGGCGTCTGTGCTCATTTCAGATCAGTCGCTGAAGGCAGCAGGTCTGGTCGGGCATGACGTAATGATGCCTGGAAACAGCGGGTTCCTGGAAGAAGGAGGGGATATCGCCGGGCAGGTTCTCCTCAACGACAGCGTTGCGGACATGAATATCAAGATCTATGACGCACAGGGATCGCTGGTGCGCACCATTCCCATGTCCGCCCAGGCGGGCGGCGTGGTGCGGTTCAAATGGGATGGCTTCATGGAAACCGGCGACCCCGCGCCGCCGGGAAACTACAAGGTCGTCGCCGAGGTGTTGGTGGGCGACACGGTACAGGAAGCGGCGGTGGAGATGCGCACTCGTGTGGAGAGTGTCAGTCTCAATCCCTACAACGGGGGCATCCTGCTGAATCTGGACAATGGTTCCACGGTGCCCTGGGAAGCAATCCAGACCATCATGTAAACAATTCCAATAAAGGAGAAATACTATGTCATTCAATACAGCACTGAGTGGTATCCGGGCGGCTTCCGGTGACCTGGGTATCATAGGCAACAATATCGCCAACGCAAACACCGTGGGCTTCAAGGGGTCCCGTGCCGTATTCGGCGATGTGTACGCCGCCAGCCTCATGGGCGCACCGGGCACAGCCATCGGTCAGGGTGTCCGCCTCAAGGGCGCCGCCCAGCAATTCGGGCAGGGCAATATCGCCTTTACCGGCAATGCCATGGATCTGGCCATCAATGGCCGGGGATTCTTCCAGCTGGCCGATGCCGGTGGTGCCACTGTGTACACCCGTGCCGGCAATTTCCATCTGGATCGCGATGGCTATGTGGTGAACAGTGAAGGTCTGTTTCTCATGGCCAGATCCGCCGATACCAATGGTGCCGTCACCGGGGGCGTGGCGCCTCTGCAGATTGACACGTCATACGCGGACCCCAATCCCACCACGGCATTGAATGCCAATATCAATTTTGATGCCCGCGCCAGTGAAACGGACAGCTCCTGGGCGTTGATTGGAGGGGTTCCGGATCCCGCGGGTTACAATTCCACCACTACGACATCCGTGTACGACAGTCAGGGCAATCCCCACGATATCACCCTGTACTACAGCAAGCAGGATCCTGCCACCAATCCCAATACCTGGACCGTGCGTACCATGATTGACGGTGTGGTCCAGGATACCAGCACGGTGACTTTCAACGATGATGGTTCCTACAACAGTCCGCCCAATATCACCCTGACCTGGAATCCTTCCGGTGGCGCGACTCCCGGCCAGACCATCACCATTGATCTGTCCAAGAGCACCCAGTACGGCAGTGACTTTGCCGTGAACTCCATTTATCAGGACGGTTTTTCCACGGGGCAGATCCTGGGCGTGGACATCGATCAGGAAGGCGTGGTCTTTGCTCGCTACACCAATGGACAGTCCCGCAGCATCGGTCAGGTGGTACTGGCCAATTTTGCCAATGAACAGGGTTTGCAGCCCCTGGGTGACACCAATTGGGCCAATACCTTTGCGTCCGGCCCGCCCGTGGTTGGTTCTCCCGGCACCTCCGGTCTGGGACTGATCCAGTCCGGCGCCCTGGAGGAGTCCAACGTGGATCTTACCGAACAACTGGTGAAGATGATTGTCGCCCAGCGTAACTTCCAGGCCAATGCCCAGACCATCCAGACGGAAGACACCGTGACCCAGACCATCATCAACCTCCGCTGATACAGGTAACTCACAATGGACCGCATGCTGTACATCGCCATGACCGGCGCCCGGGAAATCATGACTTCCCAGGCCGTGAACACCAATAATCTCGCCAACGCGAGCACCACGGGTTTTCGCGCGGATCTGGAATCCTTCACCAGCGTTCCCGTGTGGGGAGATGGCCACCCGGATCGCGCCTATGCGGCAGCTGAGGGCATGGGGGTGGATTTCAGCGGCGGTTCCATAAAGAGCACCGGCAGGGACCTGGATGTGGCCATCAAGGGAGATGGCTGGATAGCCGTCCAGGCGCCCGATGGATCGGAAGCCTATACCAGGGCTGGAGATCTTCGCGTGGACGGCTTTGGCATCCTCACCACGGGCGCTGGATATCCGGTGCTGGGAGAGGGTGGCCCCATTGCGGTGCCGCCAAACGGGAAGCTGACCATTGGTGCGGACGGCACCATCACCGTCCAGCCTCTGGGTCAGGACATCAATGCCCTGGCCATCGTGGACCGTATCAAGCTGGTCAATCCCCCGGCCAGTGCCCTGGTCAAGGGTGAGGAAGGGCTGATGCAGATGCGCGGTGGTGGTCAGGCGGAAGCCGATGCCGGCGTTACGCTGGCATCTGGCGCACTGGAATCCAGCAATGTGAATGCCGTGGAGTCCATGGTGCGCATGATCGAACTGGCCCGCCAGTTCGAAATGCAGGTGAAGATGATGAAGACAGCGGAAGACAATGACCGGACGGCAGCCAAGCTGATGAGCATGAGCTGATCTGTCACCCCGGAACCGAACCGAACACAGGAGAAAGACAATGAATCCGGCCCTCTGGATAGCAAAAACCGGCCTTGAGGCCCAGCAAACCCGCATGGCCAACATTTCCAACAACCTGGCGAATGCCTCCACTACCGGCTTCAAGCGGTCGCGCGCGGTGTTCTCCGACCTGCTTTACCAGAACATTGCCCAGGTAGGCGCACAGTCTTCGCAGGATACCCAGTTGCCTTCCGGCCTGAACCTGGGCACCGGCGTGCGCACCGTGGCCACCGAGAAGCTGTTTACCCAGGGAAACATCGTTCAGACCGGCAACGCCCTGGATGTGGCCATCCAGGGGCGGGGTTTCCTGCAGATTCTCATGCCGGACGGGTCGCTGGCTTACAGTCGGGATGGCACCATGCAGATGGATGCGCAGGGACAGCTGGTCACCTCCATGGGCTACCTGATCCAGCCCGGTATCACCATTCCGGAAAATGCCCAGAGCATCACCATCGGTTCCGACGGCACTGTGTCCGTGGTTATCGCGGGCTCGGCCACGCCAACACAAGTGGGCAATATCCAGTTGGCCGATTTCATCAATCCTGCCGGCCTGCAGGCGGTGGGAGACAATTTGTTCATTGAATCCGCTTCCAGTGGCTCACCCCAGGTGGGCACCCCGGGGCTCAATGGCCTGGGCACCCTGATTCAGGGCTCCCTGGAAAGCTCCAATGTAAATACCGTGGAAGAGCTGGTCAACATGATCGAGACCCAGCGGGCCTATGAGATGAACTCCAAGGCCATCTCCACCGCGGATCAGATGCTGCAGTATGTGAGCAACAACCTCTAGGAGTAAGCCCGTGATGACACTCGCAAGAAAGCAGGGATTCCTTTCAGTCATGCTGGCATTGTTCCTCACCGCCTGCTCCACGCCCAAGATGGGAGAGAACAACTATGTGGCGACTCCACCGCCGCCGGCGTATGTGGCGCCGGAACCCGTGGGCACTGGCGCCATCTATCAGGCAGCCACCTCCATGTCCCTGTTCGAGGACATCAAGGCGAAGCGTGTGGGAGATATCCTGACCATTGTGCTCAATGAGCGTACCAATGCCGAAAAACGGGCTGACACCACTGTGGACAAATCATCTGAAACCGGTATCGGTGTGCCCAAATTGTTTGGTCAGAGCGTACCTGAACTGGAGAACAGCATTTCCGCCGGACACAAGTTCGAAACCGAGGGTGACAGCAAGCAAAGCAACAAACTGGAAGGCAGCATTACGGTAACCGTGGCCAAAGTATTGAGCAATGGCAACCTGGTGGTTCAGGGCGAGAAGTGGATCACCATCAATCATGGAGAGGAATTTATCCGTATTCGTGGCATCGTGCGGCCCATGGATATCGAGCCGGACAACAGCGTTTCCTCCACCAAGGTAGCGGATGCCCAGATTCTGTACAGCGGCAAGGGAACCCTGGCGCGCGCCAACAAGCCCGGCTGGCTGACGGAATTCTTCCTCAGCCCCCTGATGCCGTTTTGACGAGGAATCCGACCGATGCACAAGCTGAAAATCATTATCTTCCTGATTGCCATGATGATGGTGTTGACGGCCGCCCCGCTGCGGGCGGAACGGATCAAGGATCTCACCTCCATTTCCGGGGTGCGGGAAAATCAACTGGTGGGATATGGTCTGGTAGTGGGGCTGGATGGCACGGGAGACAAGACCAGCCAGACCCAGTTCACGGCGCAGAGCCTCAAGAGCATGCTGGCTCAGCTTGGGGTGGTGGTGCCTCCCGGAGTCAATCCAAAGCCCAAGAACGTGGCCGCGGTGATGATCAGCGCCAATCTCCCGCCCTTTGCCAAACCCGGACAGTCCATAGATGTAACGGTTTCTTCCCTGGGCAATGCCAAAAGCCTGCGTGGAGGCACCCTGCTGATGGCGCCCCTGAAAGGGGCTGACGGACAGGTTTACGCCATTGCCCAAGGCAACCTGGTGGTTGGTGGTCTGGGCGTGGAAGGCAGTGATGGCTCCAAGGTCACGGTAAACATTCCAAGTGTGGGACGCATTCCCAACGGCGCCACGGTGGAACGCACCGTGCCCAGTCCTTTCGCCAACGCGGATCATCTGGTGCTGAACCTCCACAATGCGGATTTCACCACTGCCCACAGAATCGTCAAGGCCATCAATGGCATGATTGGTGAAGGAACAGCCAAGGCCCTGGATGGAGGATCCGTGGAGGTCAGGGCGCCCCGGGATCCCGGCCAGAAAGTGGGTTTCGTCTCCATACTGGAAAATATCCAACTGGAGCCGGGTGAAGCGCCCGCCCGGGTGGTGGTCAACTCCCGCACCGGCACCGTGGTCATCGGCAGCCATGTACGGGTCATGCCCGCGGCCGTTGCCCACGGAACCCTCATCGTGACCATTTCGGAGGATACTTCCGTCAGTCAGCCCGGCCCCTTTGCCCGGCGTGGAAGCACCGAGGTCGTCACCCAGTCCAGCGTCCAGGTCAACCAGGAGAATGCGCGCATGTTCCTGTTCAAGCCGGGCGTGAATCTCAATGATATTGTCGAAGCGGTGAACCGGGTCGGCGCGGCCCCGGGTGATCTCGTGGCCATTCTGGAAGCGCTCAAGGAAGCAGGTGCACTGCGCGCGGAACTGATCATCATCTGATAGAGAGGAAAGATGACATCGGCGCTGAACAATGCGGGAATCTACACCAGCTTCAGTGGCCTGACGGAGCTCAAGGCCGGGGCTCGCGAGCAGTCGCCGGAGGCGCGCAAGGAAGTGGCGCGGCAGTTCGAGGCCATGTTCATCCAGATCATGCTCAAGTCCATGCGTGATGCCTCGGCGCCGGGAAGCGGGGAAGGAAGCGATCAGGTGCGCTTCTACCAGGAGATGTTCGACCAGCAGATCGCCCTGGATCTCGCGCGAAAAAAGAGCATGGGGCTGGCTGAAAGCTTCGAGCGCCATTTGCGCCCGGCAGGGGAAGCAGATGTGGATTCATCCCTGTCGCTGCCTGAACGCGGGAATATCACAGCAGCACGGGTAGAAAAGACGGCCCGGGCTCCGGATGAAAAGGAAATTGCACCATCGTCTGCATCAAGGTGGATACCCGAGAGTCCGGAAGCATTTGTCCAGCGCCTGTGGCCGGCGGCCCGCAAGGTGGCCGAAAGCCTGGGGCTGCTTCCGGAAGTGCTGCTGGCCCAGGCCGCCCTGGAAACCGGCTGGGGAAAGAAGATTCCCGCGGGTGACGATGGGAGCAGCATGAACCTGTTTGGGATCAAGGCGGATTCCCGCTGGCGGGGTGAGCGCGTGGGCGTATCGACGGTGGAATACAGGGAAGGGATGGCCGTCAGGGAGCGCGCGGATTTCAGATCCTATGATTCCCCGGAAGACAGCATGGAGGACTACGCCAGGTTCCTGAAGGAAAACCCCCGCTATGAACAGGCGCTGAAGAATGCGGGTGATTCCCGACGTTATCTTCAGGAGTTGCAGAAAGCGGGATATGCCACGGATCCCGAGTATGCCGGGAAGATCCTGTCCATCATGGACAGCAAGCGATTCTCCGGCATTATGGCCCAGCTCAGGACCGGCTGATAGCTGCTGTGCTCCAGGTGTGGGCCTCGCACTTGACAGGATGGTTGAAGAACTCCCTTGCATGGGTCTTTTCAATCCGCCAAGACAAAAATGTGATTTTGTCTTTTTACCATTTTCAATGACTTGGGGTTGTTGAAAATGGCCGCACATCCCTGTGTGGCCGCGGGTCGTCGAAAAACGGGTTTTTTCCGCGGCCTGTTAAGTTTTCCTTCGTCCGGCCGATACGGCTGATGGAGGCAAACGGCCAGCAGTGGCGGTCGCCGCTTCGGAATTTCATCCTTTGATGAAATCCGGAGTCAGGCTTCGGCCTCCGTAAACAGACTTGGAGAACGAAAATGCCCAGTGGAAGCAGCCTGCTCGGAATCGGAATATCCGCATTGCAGGCCTATCAGCGGTCGTTGAATACGACTGGCCACAATATCGCCAACGCCAACACGCCCGGTTACAGCCGTCAGCGTGTGAACCTGGTGTCCGCGCCGCCCCAGTATTCCGGCTATGGATACGTGGGAACCGGTGTGCGCACCGATTCAGTACAGCGATTTTATGACGCTTTCATCGGCACCCAGGTGCAGAACTATACGTCTTCCACAACGGAGTTCTCCATTCTTCACCAGTACGCGGCACAAATCGACAATGTGCTGGCCGACCCGGATGCCGGATTGAGTACGGCCATGCAGCGTTTTCACAACGCGGTTCAGGATCTGACCAATGATCCCGGTTCCATGGCCGCCCGCCAGGTAGTGATCAGCGAGGCGCGGGGCCTGGTGGATCGCTTTCACAGTCTGGGGAGCTGGCTGGATGACATGGATGCCCAGGTAAATGGCGAACTGCAATCCAGCGTTACCAACATCAATCGTCTTTCCGCGAGCATAGCCGATTTGAATGAAAAGATTGTCCTGGCCTATGGCGCCGGGGCCGGGCAGCCACCCAATGACCTCCTCGATCAGAGGGATATGCTGATTAATGAATTGTCTCAGGAAGTCGGAGTGACAACGCTGGAACAAGAGGATGGTGCCATCAACGTCATGATCGGCACGGGGCAGGCCCTGGTGGTGGGCAGTACCAGCAACACCCTGGAAACCTACAAGGGAGCGGGTGTGCATGCGCCCCGGATGGTCGCGCTGCGTGTCGGCGCCAATGGCCATGTTCCCATAACCGAGCAGATTTCCGGGGGCCGTATGGGGGGGCTGCTTGGATTCCGGGAACGGGTACTGGAGCCGGCGGCCAATGAACTGGGAAGAACCGCCATTGGACTGGCCAATTTTTTCAATGAACAGCATGAAAAAGGCGTGGATATCAATGGGCAGCTTGGCCGGTCGTTCTTTCAGTTCCCGGATCCGCAATGGGACAGTTATCCGGGAGTAACCAGTACCCTGTCGGTGTCCTGGGACGATATCGGCCAGGTGACCGGGGCGAACTACAAGCTTCAGTTTGACGGCAGCAACTGGGCCATGACCCGTACGGATACAGGTGAAACCATCGCCATGACGGGGTCCGGGACAGCCGCTGATCCCTTTATCGCGGATGGCTTGAGCATTGTCGTGGATCCGGCAGCAGTGAGCGGGGACACCTTCCTGGTGCAACCGACGCGGCAGGGTGCCATGTCACTGCAGGCCCTCATCGACGAACCGGGGTTGGTGGCGGCCGCGTTTCCCGTGCTGACGACTGAATCCGCTGCAAATACGGGCAGCGGCCGGATAAGCGTGCCGGAAATCACCGATATCGACAATCCGGCCTTTCAGTCTTCGCCGGGGAACCTGACTCCACCACTGATGATAAGGTTCACCAGCCCGACGACCTATGAAATCTACGACAACAGCAACCCGGCTTCACCGTCCTTGCTGGAAACCGTCAGTGGCTATGATCCGGCTGCCGGTGCCGATGTGTTTCCCACGCCGAGCGGACTGGACTTCGGCTACCAGGTTCGACTTACCGGAGATCCCGCGGCAGGTGATGAGTTCAACATCGCGTACAACAGCAATGGTGATGGTGACAACAGGAATGCCCTGGCCCTTGGTCAGGTGCTGACCGGCAATATCATGGGTAACGGCACCGAAAGCCTGTCTGATGTGTATAACAGCCTGGTGTCCGATGTGGGAACCACGACCCGTCAGGCTGATTTGGCCGAGCGTTCCCACGAGCAGTTGTTGCAGCGATCCCTGGATGCCAGGGACTCCGTTTCCGGTGTAAACCTTGATGAAGAAGCCGCCAATCTGGTTCGTTTTCAGCAGGCTTACCAGGCTGCGGCCCAGGTTATTGCCACGGCCAATGAAATGTTCGACACGCTGCTCGGTGCGGTGAGGAGATAAGAATCATGCGTATATCCACGGCACAATGGTATCGACAGGGCGTAGATTCCATGCTGCGCAATCAGAGCGATCTGTCCAAGACCCAGTTACAGTTGGCGTCTGGTCAGCGGCTGCTTTCCCCCGCTGATGATCCATCCGCGGCGACCCGTGTCCTGGAGCTGGATTCCATGCTGACAACGGTGGCCCAGTATCAGAGAAACGCGGACATGGCGGAATCCCGGCTGCGCAGGGAAGAAGATGTGCTGGGTGGGGCAGGGGATATCCTGCAACGTGTCCGGGAGCTGGCCGTGCGCGCCGTTAATGATTCACTCGATGCGGGTGATCGCCAGGCCATTGCCGAAGAGGTCAAACAGCACCTGGATGGCTTGCTGGCGCTGGGCAATGCCACGGATACCAATGGAGAGTTCATTTTTGGCGGCTATCGCACCGATGTGGAGCCCTTTGTTCACAATGGTGGCGGCAATTACAGTTATCAGGGCGATCAGGGGCAGCGCCAGTTGCAAATTGGCAGTGCCCGTCAGGTGGTCAGCAATGATCCGGGAGATGCCGTGTTCATGGGAATCGATGACGGAAATGGTGGTACCACCAATGCCTTTGCCGTTCTCCATGATTTCGTGGTGGACCTGGAAAACAATGCGCCTTCCGGCGCCACCCTGACAGCGCTGGACAACGCGCTGGACAAGATTCAGGAGGCGCGAACCCGGCTGGGTGGCCGGTTGAACGCCATAGACAACCAGCGGGGAATCAATGAGTCTTTCAGCCTGGTCATGGAGCAGAACCGCTCCGACCTGGAGGATCTGGATTACGCGGAGGCGGTAAGCCGTTTGCAGCAACAACAGTTGATTCTCCAGGCCTCCCAGCAGAGTTTCATGAAAGTGGAAGGTCTGTCCCTGTTCAATTACCTTTGATTCCCGGTCAGTTGGAATTGACCGCCGAATCATCCGGAATGCGGCTGTTTTGTGAACACCGGGCAATGGCGGTGTCCGGGGGGCAGAGTCCCCATGTTGATTGAATCGGCTGCTCCTTGCGCCCTGGCCTTCGGGGCGTGTTCTCCTCGTTCGGGCATTTGCTGTTGAGCCATGTTTTTTTTCTTAAGTTTTTCCTGTTCAGGGCGACTAAAGGCATGGAAGCGGTAATTATCTGGATCAAATAGATATGTCCGCTAAATACAAACAGGCAACCGGTTTATCCGGTTGTGTTGTCCGAGGAGATTATGACCATGGCAATGGTAATCAACACCAATATCATGTCGCTGAATGCTCAGCG
>CAZWRE010000117.1:0-23878 GCA_964636335.1 uncultured Sedimenticola sp.
TGGAACCAGCCCATAGGGCGGCATGATCCCAGCGCCCATGCGGAGATCATGGCATTGCGGGATGCGGGCCGGCGTTTGCGGAACTACCGCCTGCCGGAAACCTGCCTCTATGTCACCCTGGAGCCCTGTCCCATGTGCGCCGGAGCCATTGTCCACGCGCGGGTGGGGAAGGTGGTCTATGGCGCCAGTGATCCGCGCAGCGGCGCGGCGGGAAGCGTCTTCGACCTGCTGCCGTCGGACAAGCGTTTCAACCATGTGACCCTGGCCGAGGGGGGATTGCTGGCGGACGAGAGCGCGCGGTTGCTGCGTCAGTTCTTCAGGGCCAGGCGCCGCTGAGCGCAAATGGTGTTTTCGTTGTGCTTTTTGTCTCGTCTAGGCTAGAGGCATAAGCAAAAAAACCGGAGACCGTACAGTCTCCGGTTTGCCAGGTATCATTTTGGGGGAATAATCAGTTCACCGGTACGGGTGCGGGTACAGGTACACCATTGGCCTTGCCGCCGGATTGTTTCGCCTGTTGATCCAGTTCCCGTTGAACATCTTCGGTGCTTTTGTTGATCAGGCTATGGATGGAAGCGCCGGTATTGCGTGCGCCTGCCTTTAGCATCTTGAACAGTCCCCAGAAAATGATCACCCACCAGATTGCCAGAATGATTTTCTGCCCCAGCTCACTGTTGGGTGAAAACAGTTCGTACCAGTGATAGGTTTCCACCATCAGGGTTTGGGAAAGGAATTCCTTGTGCTGATCGTAGAACAGAGTGAAGGGAAGATAGCCGATAGCGAATCCCATGAATCCGACCATGGTATTCAGATAACCCATGCCCAAGCGCATGTAGGAGCGGATTTCGCAGCCAATGAGGCTCACGGCGCCAAAGCCCAGTAGTAGTCCGCCGATCAGGTTGCCAGCCGTGAGCTGATATTTCAGTGAGCCGGAAAACCCGGGAGCCACGTCAAACAGGAACCAGGCAATGACAATGAAGGCCAGCATGACCACCCAGTGTGCCATGAGCCCGATAAGAGGCAGATAGCTGCGCATGAGGGTGCGGGTAATGCGCGGTACGCCCAGTTTGGCGTAGGCGAAATCGTTTTTCTTCATCATGGTACCGGCTTCCCAGGAGACCAATGCGCATTCGGTACCCATGCCACTCTTGGCCAGGCCGATGCCGCCAATGATGCCCGCCGTCAGTGTTACCAGGACATAGAACCAATCTTTGGCTTCCACGGATTTACTGAAGGCCTGGAGTTCACCATCCTTGAGATGTTGCAGGCTTTCCGGATTGAAGAAACCGCCCCACAGGGCCACGCCCATGAAGGACAGGGCGAAAACCAGTCCCGCCCAGAACATGGGATTGCGTCGTCCCGTGGGTTTATCTGGCGGACAGGTAGCGGCTTCTCCGGGGTCGTTGCCACAAACATAGTTTCTGGTTTCCTGGTGTTTGAAGTAAGGTGCCATGCCTGCTTTGCCCAGAAAAAAGAAGCCGGCTGCGCCGCCCAGCGCCATGAAAATGACGGTGACGAAGGAATGAATATTCATTAGTGGAATGCCACCCATGAGGTGATTGAGGGTGCAACCTCCGGCCAGTCGGGTGCCGTAACTGAATATGGCGCCGCCAATGAAGGAAATCAGTAATACCTTTGGTGGGTAATATGCCCAGCCCCGGCCTTCCCGTTCCATGCGGGCGACGATGATTCCGCCGATGATCATGCCGACGATGGGCCAGCCGATTCCTGGCACGAAGGCGCCGCCCACGGCGGATATGCCATCTGCCGCCTTGCCATAGAGCTCAAAATCAGGCAGGTCGAAAAGACGATAGATGCTTACCTCCAGTCCCCGGAACATCTTGCCCAGATCCGTGGTCACGGTGATGGGTTTCAGAGTGGGTTCACCGCCGCTGGCGGCCTTGTCGATCCACAGCCCCAGCATATAGACGATTTGTGCGATGCCGAAGGTAACGCCAGCCCAGAAAAAAGACCATTGTGCCCGGCTGTAGCGTTTGATGAAACTTGATTCTCCATTCATGTTCTCACCCTTGAATCGATATTGTTTTCATTGTGAAGCGCCAGAGTGGATTCATGTGGCATAAAACCTCTGGCTTCCTGGATGGCAGCTGACAGGCAGAGCCGTGCTGGTGTCAGTTGCTGTTTCCAGTGTAGCAGGAGTTGATGCAGGAGTCTGCCCGGGAAATACAGACCTGGTGGGGTTCGAGGCAGTCCAGGGTAATGGTTGCCGCTAGCGTTAGGTCAGTTGGTCAGGGCCAGGCGCCGCTGAGCCGTTTCGCTGGTGCAGTCCAGTCCCCTTTCGGCGTTGTCCCAGTAAACCAGCAGCCGGTAGTAGTAACGGATGTTTTCGACGTAGGCCACGGGTTCCCCGCCTCGTGCCTTGCCATGCCTGACGGTGCTGTAATACTTTTCCTTGCTCAGCAGGGGCAGGCGTCGTTTCACATCTTCCCACCTGTCCGGGTTTCCGCCCTGGCGTTGTGTGAGCACGCGAGCGTCTTCAAGGTGGCCATAGCCGATGTTGTAGCTCGCCAGGGTGAACCAGAGCAGATCTTCCCCCTGAATGCGCTTTGGAATGCGTTGTTCCATCCAGGCCAGGTGTCGGGCGCCACCCCGGATGCTCTGCGCGGGATCCAGGCGGTTGCCTATCTTCTGTTGCTTCGCGGTGTCCTGGGTGAGCATCATGATGCCGCGTACGCCCGTGGGTGACCTGGCTTTCTCGTTCCAGTGGGATTCCTGGTAACCGATGGCTGCCAGCAGGCGCCAGTCTATGCCCGTATCCTTGCCGGCCTGCCTGAACAGGTCCATGTATCTTGGCAGGCGGTCCCGCACGTGCTTCCAGAAATCACGGCGGGTGACGAAATCCCGGGAGGGCAGTTTTTCGATGTACTTGTCACGCAGCTTATGGAGAAAGCCGCTGTCGGCCTGGCGGCGCAGGAATTCGTTGGCGCGATCACGCAGGCTGCTGTCGTA
Source organism: uncultured Sedimenticola sp. (assembly GCA_964636335.1). GTDB lineage: Bacteria > Pseudomonadota > Gammaproteobacteria > Chromatiales > Chromatiaceae > Thiolapillus. Next base: position 2,968 of record CAZWRE010000117.1, read on the forward strand.
GAAACGGGGGAACAGCCAGCGTGCCCCCAGGGGGGATCCCAGGGTTTCGCCGGGCACCAGCCGGGGCATGAGGTTGGCATGGGCCTGGAGTTGGGCGTCATTGGTCAGGGTGTAGTGGAAAAGGCCCATGTCCACCAGGGCAAGCACGGATTCCTCGGCGGCGCCTTCCAGTCGATGTGGGGTGAGTCCTCTCGCCCGGAGCAGCCCGTCTGCATAGCCTCCTTCCGGAACCACAACGGCAGCGTCTGATCCGTTGTCCGGGTTGAAACGCTTGTAGCCCATGAAGTGCGCAAAACGCGGCTGTACCTGTGCCAACGCAGCCGAGGCATAGTAGGCGTCAGTGTCCAGGGCGGCGGGAATGATGAAGCCCGCGGCCATGTCTTCCTTTCCTGTTTGGACTGCCTCCATGGCGCTGAGGCGGTTTGGATAGACGGTGAAGCGGGGAGACAGCCCCAGATCCCGGGCAAAGCCGCTTACCAGCTCGTATTCCAGCCCCGCCGCGCCTTCCTCGCCGAGGTAGCAGCTCAGGGGGCCGGCCACGGTTGCCACGTGCAGTATGCCTCTTGCTTGCAGTCTTTCCACCAGCGGCGGCTGTTCGCATCCCTGGATCAGCAGCATGAGCAATGCCAGCCCGGCCAGAAAGAGGCTTCTGGCTGTGAAAGATGCTGATCTGTGCTGCCCGGGAATCAAGGAAACGCGTTCAGTGCTGGTCGAAAGGCACGGATTCTAGCAACTTGCGCTCCGCGGAACCTGGATTCAGGTCAAGGCGCAACGGGGCGGACAAACGCCGGAGCGGTGGTATGATGCCCGGCCATGGAGCTTCCCGTCGAACAGATAATGCCACGCCTGCGCCGGGTGCTGTCCCGGGGACACGGGGTGCTGACTTCCCCGCCAGGATCCGGCAAGACAACCCGGGTACCCCTGGCCCTGCTGGACGAACCCTGGCTGAGGGGCAGGAAAATTCTCATGCTCGAACCCCGTCGGCCGGCAGCGCGCATGGCAGCGGCGTTCATGTCGGAATCGCTGGGAGAGGAAACGGGGCGGACCGTGGGTTACCAGGTTCGCATGGACAGGCGCATCGGCCCGGATACACGCATCGAGGTGCTTACCGAGGGCCTGCTGGTGCGGCGATTGCAGGAAGACCCGGAACTGTCCGGCGTGGGGCTGGTGATCTTCGACGAGTTTCATGAGCGCTCCCTGCAGGCGGATCTTGGCCTGGCTCTCTGCCTGGACGTATGCAACTCCCTGCGGGACGATCTGCGCCTGCTGGTCATGTCAGCCACCCTGGACGAGCAGGCCGTGGCTGATCTCATCGGAGGAGAAGTGGTTCGTTCCGATGGCGGGTTGTTTCCCGTGGAAATCGAGCACCTTGACCGCTCCGCCGGCCGGGATGTGTTGCAGGCTGTCGCCGGACTGGTGCGATGCGCCGTCAGTGAAAGAAGTGGGGATGTGCTGGTCTTCCTGCCCGGCAAGGGCGAGATCCTGCGCCTGCGGGAAAAGCTGTCAACTGTTCTCCCCGGGGTGGACATACTGCAACTCCATGGCGAGATGGATGCCGCCACGCAGAATCTCGTGTTGCGCCCTCCCCCCGGTCATTCCCGGCGGGTGGTGCTGGCCACGGATGTGGCGGAGACCAGCCTGACCATCGAAGGCATCACCACGGTGGTGGACAGCGGCCTGAGCCGCAAGCCCCTGTTCGATCCCGACAGCGGCCTGAGCCGCCTCCAACTGCTGCCCGTGGCCCAGGCTTCCGCCGTCCAACGCGCCGGCCGGGCGGGACGGCTGGGTCCGGGATATTGCTACCGGGCCTTCACGGAACAGGAGTTCCATCGTCGGCCGACACAGCGTCCGGCGGAGATCCTGCAGGCAGACCTGGCTCCCCTGGTGCTGGAACTGGCCCTGTGGGGCGTGAACCAGGCTTCCGACCTTGCCTGGCTGGATGTGCCGCCAGCGGCCGCCCGGGCGCAGGCCGTGGACTTGCTGCGCCTGCTCGATGCCCTGGACGAGAATGGACGCATTACCGCCCATGGGCGAAGGCTGGCGAGGCTGGGGCTGCATCCTCGCCTGGGACACCTGCTGGTGCGTGGCGGCGGTGGTGTCCATGCGGCTGATATCGCGGCCCTCTTGTCCGAACGGGACCCCTGGCGTTTTCGCCAGGGAGAAGCGCGTCCGGCGGATCTCGGGCTGCGCCTGGAGGCGCTGAAAGCCCTGCGTGCGGGGGAAAAGCTTCCGGCGCAGGTGGATCATGGCGCCTGCCGCCGGATTGTGAAACTGAGTGATCGCCTGCGGCGCCAGTGCCGGGGACTGCCCCGGCCGGAGCCGGTTCTGTCATCAGCCGCCCTGCTGTCCCTGGCCTACCCCGAACGTGTGGCAAGGCGTCGGCCTGGTGGAGATGGCCGCTATCTCATGGCTTCCGGAAAGGGCGCCGTGCTGCCCCGGGATGACGGCCTGGCGGCAGCGGAGTTTCTGGCCGTTGCGCAGATGGATGCCGGCAGCCGGGAGGGGCGCATCTGGCTGGCCATGGCCCTGGAGGAAACCGAGCTGCGAACCGTTCATGGAGAACATCTGAAAGAAAGGCGGGAACTGGCCTGGGATGCCCGTACAGAGATGGTGAGGGCGCGCCGGGTTCTTTCCCTGGGGGCTGTCGAACTGGATGCCGTGGAGGTTCCCGCGGATGACGATGCGGCAGTCAGTCGATGCCTGCTTCAGGCCGTGGCGGACAGGGGCCTGGAATGCCTGAACTGGTCCGGTGAAGCGCGCCAGTACCAGGCGCGCATGAACCTCGCCCGGCAACTGGATGGCGAGGGTGGCTGGCCGGATGTCGGTGATGAATGGCTGAGGGCGAACCTGGAGGACTGGCTGGCCCCCTGGATCGAAGGCATGCGTTCATTCCGTGAGCTACGCCAAATCGATCTGCGCGCCTTGCTGTCCGGCATGCTGTCCTGGGAACAGCGGAAACGCCTGGACGAGCTTCTTCCCCCACGCTGGAAGCTGGCGGATGGCGGCACAGCGGCCATCGACTACCTTGCCTCGCCGCCGGTGCTGGCTGCGCCCCTGCAGCTCATGTTCGGCATGAAGGAAAGCCCGGCGGTATTCCACGGCCGCCAGCCCCTGGTTCTGCACCTGCTGTCGCCCGCGGGGAGGCCCCTGCAGGTTACCACGGATCTCTCGGCCTTCTGGGCTGGCGCCTGGGAAGAGGTGAAGAAAGAAATGCGTGGACGCTATCCCAAACACCACTGGCCGGATGATCCGGCCAATGCCAAGCCTGTCCGGCTCAAGCGCAATCTGTGACATGGGCACGGCGCGATTCGCGGGCTCTTTGTCTGGCTCGCGGGCCGGGTTGCGCCTGCAAAACGCAGCATCACCTCTGGGCAGTGAGCCGGGCGTAGAGCAGGGGCAGTTGTCCCGGCAGTTCCATGGGATCGCGGATCACCACGTAGCCGGCGGAGCCGAACAAGTGGGGCAGGTAGTCGTTGCCTTTCTCGTCTATGGTCACACAGAAGGGATGAAAGCCCAGGGCCCGCACCGCCTGGATGGCATGGCGGGTGTCCTCGATGCCGTAGCGGCCCTCGTACTGGTCCAGGTCGTTGGGCTTGCCGTCGGTGAGAATGAGCAGCAGGCGGCGGCCCGCGCCCTGTTCCTTGAGGCGCTCGGCGGCATAGCGTATGCCCGCGCCCAGGCGGGTGTAATAGCCGGGGGCCAGGGCGTTGATGCGCCCGCGGATGCGGCCATTGTAGGTCTCCTCGAAGGTCTTGATGGTGTGAATGCGTATGGGATCGCGCTTGCGCGAGGAGAAGCCGTAGATGCCGAAGCGGTCGCCGGTGGCGGCCAGGCTTTCGGCGAACAGGTAGAGGCTGTCCTGAATCACGTCCAGCACCCGGGACTGGTCGTTTACCCAGGTATCCGTGGACAAGGACAGGTCCGCCAGCAGCAGGCAGGCCAGATCCCGGGCGCCGGCGTTCATCTGCCGGTACAGATTGTCTGCTGCTACGTTGCAGCCGCTGGCCCGATCCGTGCGGAAGCGTAGATAGGCCTCCAGATCCACTTCCTCGCCGTCGGGGCGGGCGCGGTGCCAGACCCGCGCCGGGGCCAGGGCCTGGAACTGGCTGCGCAGCTTGGCGGCGGTTCGGTTCAGGCGCTCGGGCAGAGGAATGGCCAGGGCGTCCCTGGCCACCAGTTCCACCACCCGGCAGTGATCGGGAATGAGCTGGCGCTTCTTCCAGTCCCACTCGGGCAGCATCAGGTCATCACTGAGGATCTCGTCGTCCTCGGCTTCGGCGGGCAGGTCCAGGTCGAACTTGATCCGGGTCTTTGCCGCCTTGCCGTTGCGGGTGACGCTGATCTTGTCCAGATCCCGGGCCACTTCGTCGGCGCGCTCGTCGTTGTCCTCGTCCTCCGTGCCCCGGTCCACGTTCACGTGTTCGCCCCATGAAAAGATGTTTTCCATGCGCACGGTGATCAGGCCCCGGTCGCTGTCCTGGGTCTCGGCCTTTTCCGTCTGCTTGCGCGCCACTTCTTCCAGCTCCCGGGCCTTGCCGCCACTGGCGCCGGCGTCTTCCGGCGGTTCGCTGGCGGGCATGCGTGTGGGCTGGGGCGGGTTGGGATGCAACCACAGGGGCACCGGCAGGGGCATGCGCCCGGCCGGCGGCAGGCTGTCCACGCTGCCCGGTTCGATGAGGGCGCGGCGTATGGCCTGTTCCTGGGCGATCTCATCTTCCGGCCAGCGTCCCAGGCGGCGCTGTTGCAGATGGGCTTCCACCAGGCCCAGGTATTTCCGCTCCAGTCCGGGCCAGCGGGCCAGGGCCAGGCAGGACAGGCGCTGGTTGTGCAGAAACCAGGGTTCGTCTTCGGCCTCGTCTTCCATGGCGGCCAGGGCGCCCAGCCAGAGATAGAGGTCGCGGTTCAGCCGCGGGTCGGGAAAGAGGTCGATCTGTGGTGGCAGGCGCAGGGCGTTTTCGTCCCGCCAGGCCAGCTCCGCCTTGCGGTTGCTGCCCGCCATGCGTTGCAGCAGGCTGCGCCGGGCATTGTGGGTGGTGGCGTCGGCGCTGGCGATCTCCAGGCCTCCATCGCCCCCCAGGGCGCGGAACCAGATGCCCAGTAGCTGCTGTATGTCGGCCAGTTTCACCGCGGCGTCGGGATGGCGCTGTTCGCTGTGGCGGGTGATGAAGCCGTGCCACCAGCCGCCTACGTGTTCTTCCATCTCCACCAGTTCGAGGAGATCAGAAACAGTCTTTGCCATTGTCCCTGCCCGTGGTCTTGTGTAATGCGCATGCGCCGTCCACCCATTTTAGCAGGCTGTCCCGGCCCTTGGGGGTTTCCACCTGGATGCAGGCGTCAATGCACTCGCCGCACTGGGTGCAGGTGAACATCTTGCGTTTCAGTGTGCGTGGTTTCAGGCGCATGGGGCAGACATTGTCGCAGGCGTTGTTGCATTGCTGGCAGTCCCGTGCGCGTTTTCGGTCGAATCCGATGGTCATGGCCTTGTTGTTGGCCATCCAGGCCAGCCCCTGTATCAGGCCCACGGAACAGCCGTAACGGCAGAACAGGTGGCGGGCAAGGATGAAATCCAGGAACAGCACCAGGCTCAGGATGGCGATGAACAGGAACTGGGGGCGGCTGAGCTGACCGTGCAGCAGGTTGTAATAGATGACATCCGGTGGCAATACCCAGGTGATGGTGGCCACGGCCCAGGCAAAGGCTGTTGTGGCGGCAATGAGCACCAGCGGCAGCCAGTACCAGGGATTGGGTTCGAGGATGCGGCCGTCCGGCTGGCGAGCGGGCAGCGCTTGTCCCTCCCACAGGCTGGGCCTGCCGGTGGCGCGCAGCATCAGGTGATTCAGGCCTTCCACCATGGAGAAATGCGGGCAGAGCCAGCCGCAGTACAGCCGCCCCCATCGCCAGGCTACGTAGATCAGCCCCAGGCCGGTGGCGGCCAGGGGCAGGAAGGCCTTGAAGATCAGGTTGAGGATGACTTCCGAGGCGGGAGTGAAGCCATACTGGAAGCCGGTGAAGCCCAGATCAATGTTCCGGCCCAGCAGCACCAGGTTGTTGGCGTACAGGTCGAAGCGCAGGATGTCCAGGGGCGGGGCGAGAAGGAACAGGGAAAAGAACAGCGCCTGGGTCAGCCGGCGTTTGTTCCTGGTTGGTTCAGCTTTCCGCGCCTCCCCCGATGTCACAGGAAACGGCCAATGAGTGGATAGCGCCAGGTCTGCCCCGACATGGCCTTGGTAATGGCAAACAGCCCGGGTACCAGGAAGGGCAGGATCACCAGCAGGGTATAGACTTCCAGTGCCACCAGGGAGTGGATGCTCACCAGGCTGTCCAGGCTGGCATAGCCTCCCATGAGCCAGGCTGCCAGATTGATGAGCAGGAACAGGGTCGTGCTGATGAGGGCGGCGATCCAGGGTTGCAGGGTATGAGAGCGCAGGTACTCACTGGGAATGTTGCGGCTGCGGAAATACACGAAGGCCAGGAAGGCCAGGGGGATGATGGGAAACAGCAGGTTGAGCAGGTACAGGGACTCGGCCGCGATGGCGCGGCCTCTGTAGGCATCGTTGGTGGTTTGGTCCATGGTATGTTCCTCCTTTGTGTGTTCTTGTGCTGATCTGTGGATACTCTGTATCCCGTCAGTTCTGTTTTCAAGCGAGCGGCCTGCATTAAGCGTAGCGGAATGCGGGAAGGAGGTGGCGCCGAACCTCCGGATTTCATGGCGCCCATGGGCTGTTCTCATCCCGGGTTCGCCATGACGTCAGTCGAAGGGGGATGGCGCGCCACTTGTCCCGTGAACTATCCGTGGCAAGCGGCGCCCCTCCTACGGCAGGCTTATTCTTATGACTTCCATGAGGGCGTCGCGGGTTTCCAGGTCGTCTGTCAGGGGCTCGGCCATGGCGGCCAGGCAGGCGTCGCTGGTGCTGATGCCACTGTTGATGAGGCGGGCGGCATAGATCAGCAGGCGTGTGGAAGCGGCTTCTTCAAGGTCGTGATCCTTGAGCACCCGCAGGGCGTTGCCCAGCTTCACCAGGTCCCTGGCGGTCTTTTCCGCCACGCCGGTTTCGCGCTGGATGATTTCCTGCTCCAGTTCCGGGGCGGGGAAATCGAAGGTCATGCCCACGAAGCGCTGGCGGGTGGAAGGCTTCATGCCCTTGAGAATGTTCTGGTAACCGGGGTTGTAGGAAACCACCAGCATGAATTCCGGCGGTGCCTTGAGGGTCTCGCCGGTGCGCTCTATGGGCAGTATGCGCCGGTCGTCCGTGAGGGGGTGGATGACCACCGTGGTGTCCTTGCGGGCCTCCACCACCTCGTCCAGGTAGCAGATGGCGCCTTCGCGCACGGCGCGGGTCAGGGGGCCGTCCACCCAGAAGGTGCCCTGTTCACCGATGAGGTGACGGCCGACAAGATCGGCGGCGGTGAGATCATCATGGCATGAGACGGTGTACAGGGGGCGTCCCAGTCTTGCCGCCATGTGTTCGATGAAGCGGGTCTTGCCGCAGCCAGTGGGGCCCTTGATCATCACCGGAAGCTGGTTCTTCCAGGCGTGTTCGAACAGCTCGGTCTCGTGTCCCTGGGAAAGATAGAAAGGAATCTGTTGTTGGCTCAAACTGTTTCTCCGCGGCTCATGCCGTGATGTTGAAGGCGTAGGTAATCAGGGAACCTACCAGAACCAGCCAGAGTGTAACAGCCCAGCGCCAGAAGCCGGAGACCTGTTTCAGGCCCATGAAGTAGTCGCCGATGAGCTGTCCCTTGACCAGGGCGAACCCCAGTACCATGAGGGAGATCTGCAGGCCGGACAGGCCCTTGGTGCCGATAAACCAGGTGGTAACGGTGAGCGCCAGCAGCAGGATGAAGATGGTGGTGCAGGGGCGGATGAATTTCTTGTCTTCCATTGTCATCACCTCATTACGTAGACCAGAGGGAACAGGACCATCCATACCAGATCCACCATGTGCCAGTAGCTGGCGCCGGTTTCCACGCCAGTGTGTTCCGCGGCGCTGTAGCCGTTTCCACGCGCCTTCAGGGCCACCGCCAACAGGATGATCATGCCCAGGATGACGTGCAGGAAGTGGAAAAAGGTCAGGGACAGGTAGAACATGTAGAAGGTATTGGTGTTCAGGTTGATGCCCAGGGAGAAGTGGTGCTGGTACTCCATGCCCTTGACCACAAGGAATACGAGCCCCATGAACAGGGCGGCCAGCAGCCAGTGAAAGCAGCGCCTGCTGTTGTCATCGCGGATGGCGGCCACGGCGCGCACCACAAAATAGCTGCTGGTGATGAGCGCCACCGTGTTGATGAGCGCGGCGTTGCGGTCCAGGGTGAGCTGGTAGGTGTTGAACAACTCGACATTGTCGGCGCGGGTGAAGGCGTAAGCGGCGAAGAACACCCCGAATGCCAGCAGCTCCGCCAGAATGAAGAACCAGATGACGAGGTCACCCGGCGGCCATTTGTTCTTTTCCATGATTGTTTCCCGGTTTTCGCAAGTCCAGAACGGAACAAGGCGGATGATACACATCCGCCTTGTTCAGAACTATGTGAAATCGCAAGGAAGGTGGAAAACCTTCCCTGCGATGAACCTTACTTCGCCGGTTCCACGGTTGCCTCGGGCTCGTCCTTGCCCACGAAGAAGCTGGCGATGTAGAGCACCAGTCCCAGCAGGAAGACGAAGCCGGTGATTTCACGCAGCCAGTAGAACAGGGCAATCTTCTCCTGAACCACCATGAAGGGCATGGGGTTGTCGCTGAAGCGCTGCAGGTACACCTGCAGGATGCCCGCGCCGGTGAGGAACAGGGTGATGAAGATGATGGAGATGGTCATCAGCCAGAAGGACCACATTTCCATGCTCTGGGCGCGTGCGCTGTTGCAGGCTTCGCGGCCGCGCATCAGAGGCATGGAGTAGGAGATCATGGACAGGACGATCATCACATAAGCGCCATAGAAAGCCATGTGGCCGTGAGCGGCGGTGATCTGGGTGCCGTGAGTGTAGTAGTTCACGGGAGCCAGGGTGTGCAGGAAGCCCCACACGCCGGCGCCGAGGAAGGCCATTACCGCGGTACCCAGGGCCCACAGCACGGCGGCCTTGTTGGGATGGTTGCGGCGGCGCTTGTTCACCATGTTGAAGGCGTACACGGTCATCATGAAGAAGGGAATCGGCTCCATGGCGGAGAAGATGGAAACCCACCACTGCCAGAATTCCGGGGTGCCGATCCAGTAGTAGTGGTGACCGGTGCCGATGATGCCGGTGATCAGGGTCATGGCGATGATGATGTACAGCCACTTTTCGATCACCTCGCGGTCCACGCCGGTGGTCTTGATGAGGATGAAGGCCAGGATGGAGCCCAGGATCAGTTCCCATACGCCTTCCACCCAGAGGTGAACCACCCACCACCAGTAGTACTTGTCCATGACCACGTTCACGGGGTTGTAGAAGGAGAAGAGGAAGAACACGGCCAGGCCGGTGAGGCCCATGAGCAGCACCAGATTGACCACGGTCTTGCGGCCCTTGAGAATGGTCATGCCGATGTTGAACAGGAAGGCCAGGGCCACGACCACGATGCCCAGCTTGGTAATGGTGGGCTGTTCCAGGAACTCGCGGCCCATGGTGGGCAGCAGGTCGTTCATGGTCAGTTCGGCCAGGGTGGCGTAGGGCACCAGCAGGTAGCCGAGAATGGTGGCGGCGCCGGCGGCCAGGAAGATCCAGAACATCAGTACGCCCAGCCAGGGAGCGAACAGCTCGGTTTCCGCCTCTTCAGGCACCAGATAATAGGCCGCGCCCATGAACCCGAACAGCAGCCACACGATGAGCAGGTTGGTGTGGACCATGCGGGCCACGTTGAAGGGGATCTCGGGGAACAGGAAGTCTCCGATGACGTACTGGGCGCCCAGAATCAGGCCGAACAGTATCTGTCCCACGAACAGTCCGATTGCCGCGATAAAGTACAGCTTGGCAACCTTTTGAGATTCATATTTCATGATATTTTCTCCTTGCAGATCCGGGTTGCATCAGCCCTGGTTACTAGGCGGCCAATTGGCGGAATTGATGCCGGAAACATACTTCAGGAATTCGGCGATGGCGGTCAGCTCTTCCTCGCTCAGGTTGAACTGGGGCATGGAACGGCGACCGGGGATACCGTCCTTGGGACGGCTGGAAATGAAAGCCTTGATGGCGTCGGTGCTGCCGAAGCGCTTGTACACGTTGCCCAGCTCGGGAGCGAAATACGCGCCTTCGCCCAGCAGGGTGTGACAGCCGATACAGTCGTTGTCTTCCCATACCTTTTTGCCGAGGGCCACGGTATCATTGATTGCCTGGCGGTTGTCACGGTCGGGTAGTGCCGAGTGCGTCTGAAAAGTCAGGGCCAGGAACAGCAGAAAGAAGAACACCGTTCCTCCGTAGAAAATGTTCCTCGCCATGGCTTTGGTAAATGCCTGTGCCATTAGAGTAGTCTCCCTTGATAATTTAGGTACTGCTAATGTGCCCAGTGCACAAAAAAAGCGCTTTGACCCAGGTCAATTGTTATAATGATGGATGTCAATTAGAGGGGTGTTTCCCGCCATCAGCCAGCAGGAAGACCGAAGCGCTGCTGGCGGCGCGAGGGATGCACCCCGCGAGATAACGAAATGGTAATGGTTCCCAACCGCGGAATGAACGATCACGGGTAATGCTGTCTTGCGAGAACATTTGAAAAACAACCTGATTTTTCATAGGCTTACGGATCAGCAGTTCGAGCGTGTCCTGAGCCGAGCGAAAGCCATCACCCTGTCGGACGGCGATGCCCTGTTCCAGCAGGGAGACGATTTCAACCGCTTCTACCTGGTGGTGCGGGGGCACATCAAGCTGTTCCGCCTGGCGCCGGATGGCAACGAGAAGGTCATCGAGCTGGTGGATGCGGGCCACACTTTTGCCGAAGCCCTCATGTTCCTGGAGCAGCCCCGCTATCCCGTGGGCGCCATTGCCCTGGGAGAGACCGAGGTCATCAGTATCGACGCGCCCCATTTCCAGGAGATCCTCAAGAGCTCTGTGGATCTGTGCATGGCCCTGCTGGGGGACATGAGTTTCCGCCTGCGTTCCCTCATCCGCGAGATCGACGACCTCAGCCTGCACAGCGCCACCTGCCGGGTAGCGGCCTTCATTCTGGCCCGGGCGCCGGAACACCGGGATGATTTCGAGCTGGACATCCCCAAGCATGTCATCGCCTCGCGTATCTCGGTGAAGCCCGAGACCTTTTCGAGAATCATCAAGAGCCTGAAATCAAAGGAAATTCTTGAGATAAAAGGTAGCAAGGTTCGCTTGCTGGACAGGGATGCCCTGGAAGAGGCGGCGGATGTCTGCGCGCTTCCCGTGGAAGCCAGTTGAGCTGATGGCCGGGCCGGAGCAGGCCCGACCGGAAGGGGAGATTACTGATAGCGCTTGAGAATGGCCTTGCGCGCCTTTCTGTACTCGTCCTCGGTCAGGAGGCCTTTCTTGTAGGTCTCTTCCAGGTCCTGCAGTTCCTGCCCCATGGTCGTGGTGGTGACGGTGGAGCTCACCTTGGCGCCGCCGCCTCCACAGCCTTGCAGTGCCAGCAGGGAAAACGCCAGAATGGTCGCGATCAGGATGGAAGACAGTTTCATGGTTTGAACTCCTTGGATTCGTTGAAAAAATTTCAGGCGCACATGATAGCACCATTCGGAGAATTCAACCGTCTTCGTTGGTGGCTTTCTCCTGCAGCAGTTTGACCTGGAACAGGCTGTTGCGTTCCTCTTCCTCCAGGCTTTCCCCGATGAAGCGGATGGTCTCCTCGTAGCGGGGAATGATGTTGTACTTCAGGGCGTTGACCCGCTTCCGGGTCTTGCGCTGCTCGTTGAGCATGCGCCGCAGGGTAATCTCCGCCTCTCCCAGGCGGGCGAGTACCACGGCCATTTCCGTGAGATATTCCCGTACCTTGTCGAAGCCCGCGTCCGTCCACATGAGACTCACGGGCTCCAGGGGGTTCTGCTCCGCCTGCACCGCCGGGTATTCCACACCCAGGTTGCTGCGTGGCCGTATCTTCACCTTCAGGGCCGGCTTCAGGCCCAGGCCGGCCTGCCGCAGCATGCGCTCGCCCATGCGCATCTGGGTGATGCTCAGCCAGTAGTAGGCGCGGTCCACCAGTCGTGCCGCTTCGGCGCGCAGTTTTCGGTAGCTGGCCAGTTGCTCCCGCACCATGCGGGTGAGGAGTTCGCGCTTGCGCTCCAGCAGGTCATGGCCGTTGAGCAGGAAATCAAGCTGGCGCTGTAGCTGTAGCCGGGCGTTGCGCGTCGGGGGAATGGGCAGGCGCTCCGTCACTTGCCTCCCTCCCAGTGATGGTAGCGTGCCAGATCCGCTTCGCTCACCCTGGACAGCACCTCGCCGGGCAGCAGGGAGAGCAGCTCCCAGGCAATGTTCAGGGTCTGGATCACGGAACGATCCTCGTCCGGCCCCTGGGCCAGAAAGCGCTGCTCGAACTGGTCGGCAAAATCCAGATAGCGCCGGTCCAGATCCGGCAGTTCGTCGCGGCCGATGATGGAGGCCAGGTTGCGCACTTCCAGAGCCCGGGCATAGGCGGCATAGAGCTGGCTGGCCACCCGGGGGTGATCCTCCCGGGTGTCGTCCTTGCCGATGCCGTCTTTCATCAGCCGGGACAGGGATGGCGGAATGTTCACCGGCGGGTAGAGATTCTGGTTGTTCAGCTCCCGGGAGAGGACGATCTGGCCCTCGGTGATATAGCCCGTGAGATCGGGAATGGGGTGGGTGATGTCGTCGGAAGGCATGCTCACCACGGGCACCATGGTGATGGAGCCGTGACGCTTGTGCACCCGTCCGGCACGCTCGTAGATCTCCGCCATGTCCGAATACAGGTAGCCGGGATAACCCTTGCGCGTGGGCACGTCGCCCTTGGCCGTGGCCACCTCGCGCAGGGCCTCGGCGTAGTAGGTCATGTCCGTGAGCACTACCAGCACGTGCAGATCCAGGTCAAAGGCCAGGTATTCGGCGGCGGTGAGAGCGGTGCGCGGCAGGATGAGGCGTTCTATGGGCGGGTCGTCCGCCAGGTTGATGAACATGGCCACGTTGCCCAGCACGCCGTTGTTTTCGAAGTCCTCGCGGAAGAAGCGTGCGTCCGCGTAGGAAAGCCCCATGGCGGCGAACACCACCACGAAACGGGATTCTTCTCCCAGCAGGCGGCTCTGGCGCACGATCTGGGCCACCAGGCGGTTGTGGGGCAGGCCGGAGCCGGAGAAGATGGGCAATTTCTGGCCGCGCACCAGGGAGTTCAGGCCGTCGATGGCGGAGATGCCGGTCTGGATGAACTCCCGGGGATAGGCCCGGGCCACGGGGTTCACCGGCTCGCCGTTCACGTTGCGCCGCAGGCGGGAGATGATGGGTGGGCGCTCGTCCCTGGGCTGGCCGATGCCGTTGAACACCCGGCCCAGCAGGTCCGGTGACAGAGACAGCTCGAAGGGCTCGTCAAGAAAACGTACCCAGGTGTCGTCCAGGTTGAGATCGTCCGTGCCTTCCAGCACCTGCACCATGATCAGCTCTTCCGAGGTGAGAATAACCTGGCCGTTGCGCTTTCTGCCGTTACGGTCGCGGATGCTCACCCGGTCGCCGAAGGCCACCCCGGGCACGCCCTTGAGGAACAGCAGGCCCGTGCGCGCGGCGGAGGCATGGCGGTATTCCTTCTCCTTCATGAACGGCCCTCCGTGTATTCTTCCGCCAGCTTTTCCAGTTGCGCGTCCATGTCTTCTTTCAGTTGCCGCAGGGCGTCCATCTGTTCATTGCCATAGCTGTTCTTGGCCCGCCGCAGGCGCGCCAGGGCGGGAATCCCCAGCAGGGCGCTTACCGGCACGTGGTTGTCGATGAGTTCCCCCCCACGCTGGTACAGGCCCATTACCAGGTCCAGCAGGGCGAACTGCTTCTGTGGCGAGCAGTAACTGTCCACTTCGTCCAGGGCGCTCTGCTGCAGCAGGGCCTCGCGCACCAGGGCGGCGGCTTCCACGCTCCAGCGCTGGGCCGGGGACAGGGCTTCCACTCCCACCAGGTTGATGATACGGGACAGCTCCTCGGCCCGGGCAAGAAGATCCAGGGCCTGGGCGCGGCGGGCCTGCCACGCCGGGCTGATCTCTTCCGACCACCAGCGGGCGGCGGCTTCCACCGCATCGGAGAAGCTTTCGGTCCAGGACACGGAGGGATAGTGGCGGGCGTCCGCCAGGGATTTGGACAGGGCCCAGAAGGTCTGGATGATGTCCTTGGTGTGGTTGGTGACGGGCTCGGAGAAGTCACCTCCCGGTGGCGAGACCGCGCCGATGAGGGTCACGGAGCCGCTGCCGCCGCCCAGGGTGTCCACGCGCCCGGCGCGTTCGTAGAAGGCCGCCAGGCGCGAGGCCAGGTAGGCGGGATAGCCTTCTTCCACGGGCATTTGCCCCAGGCGTCCCGCCACTTCGCGCAGGGCCTCGGCCCAGCGGCTGGTGGAGTCCGCCAGCATCACCACGTCATGGCCCTGGTCACGGTAGTACTCCGCCAGGGTCACGCCCAGATAGATGGAGGCCTCCCGCGCCACCACGGGCATGTTGGAGGTGTTGGCCACCAGCAGGGTGCGCTCCATGAGGGAACGGCCGCTGTAGGGGTCCGTGAGTTCCGGGAAGGATTCGAGAATGTCCACCAGCTCGTTGCCGCGCTCGCCGCAGCCCACGTAGATGACGATGTCTGCGTTGGTCCAGCGGGCGATCTGCTGCTGCAGCATGGTCTTGCCTGCGCCGAAGGGGCCGGGGATGGCGCCCTTGCCTCCCTTGAGCAGGGGGAAGAAGGTGTCCAGGATGCGCTGGCCGGTGAGCAGGGGGGCAATGCCATCATCGCGCCGGGCATAGGGGCGGGGCTGGCGTACCGGCCAGCGTTGCAGCAGGCTCAGCTCCTGTATTCCCTTCAGGGGCGTGCGCACCCGGGCGATGGTCTGTTCCAGGGTGTAACTGCCGGCGCCGGCCAGTTCCATGAGCTCACCCTTCACGCCGGGCGGCACCAGGATGCGGTGTTCCACCGCCTCGGTCTCCTGTACCCGGCCCAGCACCATGCCGCCGCGGATTTCCTGGCCGGCCCTGAGGTCGGCTTCGGGGGTGAAGTTCCAGGCCTTTTTCCTGTCCAGGGCGGGTAACTCCAGGCCCCGGGGAATGTGTTCTCCCGCGCTTTCCATGATGGCGCGCAGGGGGCGCTGCACCCCGTCGAAGATGCCCCCAAGCAGGCCGGGGCCCAGCTCGGCGGACAGGGGGTAGCCCAGGGGAATGACCTCCTCGCCGGGACGCAGCATCTCCGTGGATTCGTACACCTGTATCAGGGCGCGTTCGCCGTCCAGGCCGATGACCTCGCCGGTGAGGCCCGGTTCGCCCACGCGCACCTGCTCCCCGTTGGCGATGCCCGGCAGGCGCGCCTGCACCAGGGGGCCGTTGACCTCCATGACCTGTCCATTCTTCATGGCGTCATGCCTCGTTGGCTGATTTCCGCGGCGAACAGGCGCTCGGTGATGACCTGCAGCAGCTTGCCGTCGAGGCGCTCCAGGCGGCCTTCGAAGCTGTTGTCGATGCGGACGCGGTTGCCGGCGTCGCGCAGCACCAGGCCGCCGCTGCAATGGCAGGGGGTGGCGGCCAGACGGATGTTCCTGTCTCCGTCCAGGCCCGAGATGAAATCCTCCCAGTTGGCCCGCAGGTATTCCCGGTCTTCGGCATTCACCTCCACCACCAGGTCGTTGTGTTCCATGGCCCGCACCGAACGCTCAAGCAGGGCCTTCATGAAGGGCCAGTAGCTGTCCGGGTTCTGCCGGAACCGCCGCAGCCGTTCCGGCAGCGCCTGGAGAACCGACTGGATGAGACGCCAGCGCAGCTTGTCCAGGTCGCTCTTCAGGCGCAGTTCGTTGGCCTGGACCTGGCGCCGGTAGTAGCGCTCGGCCTCCGCCTGGGCGGCCAGCACCTCGTTCTGCTCGCGGATGCGCAGGCGCTCCTGAGCGTCCTCCAGGATGTGCTGGCGGGCGCGCCGGGCGCGGTCGCGGTATTCCTGGGCGAGCTTTTCCGCCCGCTCCAGCAGGGCCTGTTCCAGATCGCTGACCAGTTGCTCTTCAGCCATCCTGTTCCAATGCTCCCTTGCCCAGTACGCTGACCACCAGTTCC
Source organism: uncultured Sedimenticola sp. (assembly GCA_964636335.1). GTDB lineage: Bacteria > Pseudomonadota > Gammaproteobacteria > Chromatiales > Chromatiaceae > Thiolapillus. The sequence goes on from CAZWRE010000117.1 coordinate 19,108, forward strand.
TCCACCTGGGGGCGGTAGCTGCCCGGGGCGTTCAGGGGAGGGATCTCCGTCACCAGAATACCGCCGCCATGGTGTTGCAGGCGCTCCAGGGCCTTGCAGTCGCAGCGCGCCAGCTTGGGGTCGAGAAACACCAGGGCGGTTTCGCCGTCTTCCTGCAACCTGCCCAGCAGGGCCTCCAGGTCTTCCGGCGAGGCATCCGGCCAGGTCTCGAAGCCGATGAGGGAGAAGCCGTTGCACAGGGCGGCTTCGCCCATCATGATCAGCCGGGTGTGCCGGACGGGTTCCAGGGCGTCCATGTCAGCCGATCTTGCCCAGCATGAGTATGGTCACCACCAGGCCGTAGATGGCGATGCCCTCGGCCAGGCCCAGGTAGATGAGGGTGCGGCCGAACAGCTCCGGTTTCTCCGAGATCACCGCCAGGGAGGCGGCGCCCACGGGCCCCACGGCAATACCCGCGCCTATGGTGGCCAGGGCCGTGGGTATGCCGATGCCGATGAGGGACAGCCCCAGGCCCATGCTGATCTCTCTACCTCCGGCGGTGGCGGCCGTGGTTTCCGCCATGGCGTCCTGCATGCCCAGCACCAGCAGGCCCACCTGGGCGCCCACGAACACCAGCAGATTCACCGCCACCACGGATTTCCACTTGCGCTGGATGTGCGCTTGCCTCGCCGGGGGATGGATTTCCAGGTAGATGCCGGTGCCGATGAGGGCCAGCAGGCTCAGGCTCAACATAAAGATCATCCAGTACATGACGTTCTCCTATTCATACAGGGTATCCGCGGACAGGCGCATGGGGCGGAAGGCATGGCCATCGCCGCGGAAGAAACGGGAAAAGCCTTCGTAATATTCCAGACGCAGCACCTGTATCACCACGATAGCGCCTTCCAGCAGCAGGATGAACAGGTTGCCCAGCACCACGGTGATCCAGTGTCCCGTGCTGTCCATCATGTTGGCCAGGGTGAACACGGCAATGGCCAGGGCCACGTGATTGAGACCGAAGGCCGCCACGCGCAGGAAGGACAGGGTATTGGAAATATAGTTCATGAAGGTCTCGAAGCCTTCGATGAGCACCACCAGCAGGCGTTCGCCCAGGGGCGCCCGGTGGCTGTGCCACTTGTACATGAGAACCAGGGCCAGGGAGACGGCCGGAACCGCCGTCACCGCCCGTGGTATGCGGCCCTGCTGCAGCCAGAAGGCGCCGGCGGCGAGAAGCCCCAGGTACAGGGTCAGCCCGGCCAGGCCCCGGCTGTCCAGCAGGGCGGGGCCGAAACGGCCTTCCGCCAGGTTGTTGCGTATGGTCAGCAGACTGGCCAGGGTGATGAAGCCCACTCCCCAGAGAAAGGCCACCTGCAGCATGAGCACGGGGTTGCTCAAGGGCGGTATCCACAGGGCCGGAAGCAGGTGCTCGTAACCGAAGATGCTGCCGTACAGCAGGCCGAAGATCATGGACGAGATGCCTGCTCCCATGAGGATGGGAGCGAAGGCCCCCAGCCTGCGGCGCAGCAACAGGGGAGCGAGGAAGATCAGCGCCCCGTGCCCCACGTCGCCGAACATCATGCCGAACATGGCCAGGAAGCTCAGGGCAAAGAACCAGGTGGGGTCGATCTCCGTGTAGCGCGGGGTGCCGAAGTTCTTCACCAGGCGGGCGAAGGGTTGCAGCCAGGGAGGATGCTCGATGGCCGAGGGCGCCTGCTGCTGCTCTTCCGGCAGGGGCGGGTGGTGCTCCAGAACCACGGGACCGCCCAGACCCTTTTCCAGCGCCGATTTCAGGGCTTCGACCTGGTTCGCGGGAACCCAGCCGTCGATACGCGCCAGGCCGCCGCGGCCCCGCGGGGCATTGCCGAGTTGCGCAAGGCCGGAGGCGGCCAAAAGGGTGGCGGCCGCCTGGTTGAGCCGCCCGGCTTCTTCCCGGGCGCGCTGCTCGATGTCCTTCCGCAGATGGCGTTGCTCCTGGAGAATTTGTTGCTCCCGCCCGGCCAGTTGTTCGGCCACCTTGTCCGGGTGGTCGGCAAAGGCCTCCGGCAGTTCCAGGGGGTGAAAGTCCGCCGCCTTGAGGACGGTCTGTAGCTTGTCCGCCCGTTCTTCCAGCCCGGCAATGATAACGTGCAGCTTGCCTTCCCGGCGGGACACTTCCGTGAGGCTGTAGCCGATCATGGCGATGGCCTGGCGCAGGCGGTTGCGGTTCTCCTGGGGAATGGTGCCCGTCCGCAGATGCAGGAAGCGCAGCTTGCGGCGCAGCATGCCCAGATCCAGGTCCAGGTGGCGGTAGCTGGCCAGCAGATCCTGCAAGTGCTGCACTTCGCGCAGCTCGTCACCGTAGTGACGGGCGGATTCGGCGCAGGCGGAGCATTGCTGCCAGGTCTCGCGCAGGCCCTGTTCCAGCGTTTGCAGTTCATCCAGGGGCGGGGCCTGGTCGGGAATGCCTGTCTCCGGCACGGGATGCAGGTCGAGAAAATCCGTGATCTTCCGCAAATAGTCCCGGGCGGACAGGAAGGTGGCGTGGTAGTCCTCCCCCGGCAGCTCCGGCAGACGTTCGTCCCCGTCTGCTTCCCGCTGCGGAGCGAAGCGGCCGAAGCGCGCAAGCAGCAGGCCTGCCTGGGTGAGATCGTCCCGCAGCAGGGCGATGCTGACCCGGTGCATGGGCAGGGGATGGAACATCAGGCGCCCTCCCGGATGGCGGCCAGGGGATCACCGCAGAAGCGGATGAGATCGGGCGCGAAACCCAGCATGTGGCCCTTGAGCACCGTGTGGATAAGCTGAATCTGCTGCTCCCGCAGGTAGAGATAGGCAAAGGCCCGGGCCATGTTGAAGCGGGCCTGGTCCAGCACCTTGCGCGCCTGCACCCGGGTGAGGTGCTGCATCCGCAGCTCCACGTCCTCGATGTTGCTGTCCGGTGTCAGGGTGTCGGTGATAGCAGGGGGCAGGCGGCGGATGACCTCCGCCATGTTGTCCAGTTGAGCCAGTTCCTGAAGCAGACCCAGGGGCAGGCGGCGGCCGCCGGGGGCGAGCAGAAAATAGCTGTGGGGCGCGGACAGGCCGTACACCAGGCGGAAGCGCAGCAGGGATACCAGGTTCACCTGATCCAGCCAGACCCTGAGCAGGCTTTCCACCTGTTTCCGGTGGACGCCTTCCAGGCCGGCAGCCAGGTGGGCGAGCTGACTGTAGTAACGGGCATCCAGGGTGGCTTCCACGTCGAACAGGGCGCGCTGTTCCTCGTAGGCCTTGCGCGCCGGGCCGGCCAACTGGCCGTATTCCGTGGTGGCAAGCTGGCGCAGGAATTCCTCCACGCTGTCCGTGGCCAGCAGGGTCCGCAGGGGCAGGCTGGCCAGGGGGCCGAGGTCCAGCAGGTCGGGAGATTGTTCTTCCCGGGCAAAGCGGGTGCGCAGCAGGAACTTCAGATTGATCAGCTCCAGGCGGCGCATCCAGTGGCGGATGAAGCGGCGCTGGGCGGCGTTCATGGCGCGCATGAGCACCACCGCCTCGTTGACGAGCTGGCTGGCCAGCACCTGTTCCAGCTCTCCGGGGCTGGCGGGTAGTTCGTGGGCCAGGGAAGCCAGCCCGGCCTTGTGCAGCAGGGAAGCAAGGGCCGCATGGGGCTGTTCCAGGAGCTGGCTGCGCTGGGGACGGTGCAACAGTTGCTCCACCAGCAGGGACACCCGTGTGTCCAGGTAGGCGTGATCTGCCACGCGGCGGTTCATGCGTCCGGGTCCGTGACCATGCGCAAGGCTGCCTGGATGGCGTCCTCACGGGATTCGTCCGCCATGGCCTGCAAGGCGTGGCTGCGCTCCTCATGACGCAGGCGCATCTCGGCGATGCTCTGCTCCACACGCTGCCGGGCCTTGTCCATGAAGGATGCGCGTATCTCCGGAATGCGCGCCTCGAAGCGCTGCTCCGCCAGCCGCGCCTCGTCCAGGGCCTGGCGGTGAATAATCTCGCGCTCCTCCACCGCCTCGGTAACCAGAGCCTCGGCCTTCATCTCCGCGTCCAGCAGGCGCTTGAGCGTGTCTTCCATATTCTCCACCCTCGATGGATGCCATGGGTATGTGAATACTATACGCCCATTTTCGGGTGGGGCTGAATTGACAGGGGTCAAGCAAGGGGTGAGCTGAATGAGCCTCACAGACAATGCCCAGAACATGAACGCGGTTGTCAAGAGATGGTGATCGTCATTGGCATGACCCGTCTGATGGTGGATGAAGCCAGACCGGTGCGGTTGCTCATCCGAACCGCCGGAAAGCCGGAAAAAGCGCAGATCCGTTGTGGAAATTGGAAAGTTCGTCTGATATGGTAGCGTTATCAATTAGTTGCGATGGAATGCGTCTGGGCAGGGATGCGGCGGTTGATTCTCCCTTCCCCGTTACTAGGCGGCAATTTTCCACATAACACGCAAATTGGCGTACTAGGCGGCGGTTTTTCGTCTAGTACGCGGTTTTGGCGGACTAGGTGGAAATTTTCCATCTATTAACTGTTATGTCAAAAGGTTATCAGTACAAGGAGTATAGAGATGCGACAATATGCATACATTGATGAAAACTATATTACCAAGAGAGGTTGGTTAAATGGTCTGTTCCCACGGTCTTTTGAGGTCACGCTACCTATTATCGGTGGTGTAGCGTGGTCTATTGAAGAAAATTCGTCTTCTGTAGATACATACACAGCCCAAGGCTTTCTAATAGGACAAGCATCCATTAAGAAATTGAAGAGATATTTTTCTATTGCTGATGATTATAGTAATTTATCAGAGCTCTTACCTACGATCAAGAAATTTATT
>CAZWRE010000118.1:0-12733 GCA_964636335.1 uncultured Sedimenticola sp.
GCCTGGGGCACCTGGTATTCCATGAAGGGATTGCCACCGGCCTTGCGCATGGCGTCCAGGCGCGCCTTGAGCACCGGGTCACCAGGAGAAGCAAACGGCAGCTTGTCGATGATTACCAGACTCAGGGCCTCGCCGCGCACATCCACACCTTCCCAGAAGCTGGAAGTCCCCAGAAGCACGGCATTGCCATGTTCGGTAAAGCGTCTCAACAGCTCCGCCTTGGGCGCGCTGCCCTGCACCAGCAGGGGATAGTCCAGGCGACCTTCCAGCCACTCCGCCGCCAGGTTCAGGGCGCGGTAGCTGGTGAACAGGAGAAAGGCCCTTCCCGCGCTGGCTTCCAGCAGGGGAAGCGCCAACTCCATGACCTTTTCCGTATAGTTGGGCGCACTGGGGTCGGGCAGGCCTTTTGGCACGAACCACAGGGCCTGCTTCTGGTAGTCGAAGGGGCTGTCCCAGCGGGCCGTCTCCGCCTGGGACAGCCCCAACTGCTGCTGGAAGTGGCTGAAGTTCTCGCCCACGGCCAGGGTGGCCGAGGTGAAGATCCAGGCAGCGGGATGGCAGGCCATCTGCCCCTGGAACAGGCCAGCCACGTCCAGGGGGGTGTTGTGCAGGCGCACACTCTGGGTATGAACCTCGAACCAGCGCACCTGCTCATCCGGATTTTCCGGCTCGGCAAACTGCGCCAGGTCATCCAGCAGGGCCCGGGCGCGGCTCATGCAGCTATCCAGCCCCTTGCCCCGGCCCTCGATACTCTTGAGCATGCCATGCAGGCCTTCCAGCTCCTTCCGCAGGTAGCCCAGGGCATTGACCACATCGGCATTGGCCGCCACTTCCTCCCAGGTGCCCCGCTGGCCGTCCCCGCCAAAGGCCAGGCGAAAATCCCGGGCAGCCTTTTCCAGGTGGTCGATCTGTTCCAGGATCTTCGGCAGATCCCCGGCTTCGCGCACGTATTCCGCGCGGCTGTCCCGGGCCAGCTCCAGGAACTGGCGGGTGCCCACGGATACACCGAAGAAATTGCTGGCCACATCCGGCAGTTGGTGGGCCTCGTCAATAATGTAGGCATCGGCGGCCGGCAGCAGCTCGCCAAAGCCTTCATCCTTGATGGAGAAGTCCGCGCACAGCAGGTGATGATTGATGACCACGATATCCGCTTCCTGGGCGCGCTTGCGGGCCTCCACCAGGTGGCACTTGCCAAAGGAAGGACATTCACTGCCCAGGCAATTGTCCCCGGTGGAAGTAATCAGGGGCCACACGGCGGAGTCCTCGGGCAAACTGGAAAGCTCGGCAATGTCGCCGCTGTGCGTGGTCAGGGACCAGTCCCGCACCTGCCGCAGGTGGCGGGCCACTTCCCGGCGGTGTCCGCGGGTGTCCAGCAGGGCGTTCTCCATGCGGTGCAGGCATAAATAGTTGGCGCGTCCCTTGAGCAGGGCCACGCTGGCCGGGCTGGCCATGGCCTCGCGCAGCAGGGGCAGATCCTTGATGAACAGCTGGTCCTGGAGATTTTTCGTGCCCGTGGAAATGATGACCTTGGTGCCGGAGAGCAGGGCCGGCACCAGGTAGGCGAAGGTCTTGCCCGTACCCGTGCCCGCTTCGGCAATGAGACGCCCGCCCAGCTCGATGCAACTGGCGACGGCCTCGGCCATCTCCTGCTGCTGGCGCCGCCAGGAAAACCCCGGCAGGGCCCGGGACAGCAGGCCGTCCGGGGCCAGCACCGCATCGACATCAATCATCAGATGCCGCGGGCCCTGCGGATCAGGTCATCGTTGTCAGCGCGCAGGATGCCGTCATCCCCGGCCAGGGCATTGGACTTGGCCGCCAGATTGGCCGCCAGTGAATACTGTTTCTGCTCGTAACGCACGTGGGCCAGACGATTCCACAGCTCGGCATTCTTCGGCTCGATGCGCAAGGCCCGCTCCAGGCTGCCGGCTGCGGCCACCAGTTCCCCGTTCTGCTGCTGGCGCCGGGCGCGGGCCACGAGAGCCTGCACTGCCTTGGCAGGCTGGGGGCGGGCATGTTCGGGAATGGCTGGTTCCCGGTAGGCAGTGATTTCCGGCGGCTGGTATCTTCCGCTGGAAGGCTGTGCAGGCGGTTCCGCCCGGCTCTGAGAAGGCACGCGACCGCCGTCAGGCAACGGCGTGGTGGCGCAGCCGGCCAGCAACAGGGCCGGAACGGCTGCAAGAAAGAACTTTTTCATCATGACAATGCGACAGTCCACAACAAGTGTATCCTTGCCCAAGGATACCCCATTCGTTCAGCCGGTTGCCGGAAAATTGCAGCGGCATGACATTCAACCACCCCTCCCCCCGACACCCCCTATCGCGGAAGCGGCACGACATCCAACCGGGCCACAAAACCACATGGGCCCAAGAGAAAACACCCTGGCCGACTTCCTGTCAGCCAGGGTACACGGCCCACCAGGCTGGAATTCCCTTTCCGGCGTCTTCCCTGTACGCCCTCACCTTCATCGGCCGGTGAAAATGCTACGATGCCCGACCCCGTACGGCTATCAGAGCAGCAAGAACTGGCCTGTAGGAATTTTCTGATCCTCTGCCAAACCTGGCGTTCCACAACTCGGAACGAAGTCACCAGTCGCTGGGCCGGCGGCCACCGGATAACCTGTATCATGAAAAGACCGCCAGGAAGGCAGCATGAACCCGGAAGGCGCTAGCCCGGATGTTTCACAGCCACTTTTGCATCCCAGTGGCTCACCTCCTGAGCCACTACCCGTGCCATAATGATCCTGTCCCGGGTGATTGGGGCAACAAACCGTCATCGCCGATTTAACCAACAACTTGCAGGGCGATTCACAAATACTGCTAAAGCGTGGCTCCTGCTCGCTCCACGGGATGCCTTCGCTGCATTCTCACCTGGAGCAGGAGAGACAATATGAACCATGACAAGCCATCGGGCGGGTTTCTGGAACTTCGCCTGGGTCCTAAAGGGCCTCATGTGCGGCACGATCTGTCGCAAGCTGCCGTAACCATTCTGTTTCGGGATGCCGAGGCCTGGAGCCTGGATGCCCGGCAACACCGGGTTGCCGATAACCTGATTCATTTTCTTGCGCCGGATGGCCAACTTCTGGGTATCAAGTGTTTTGCAGGAGGGCGCGGCCATGAGTAGGCGGGAAAAAGAAAGGCGCCTGCCCACCGACCGTTGCGTGCTCTGTGATCGCACCCTGGAGGAAGTCGGCGGCGGCAAGCGCATTGTTTGGGGCAAGACCATCGGGGTAGGGTTGACCGATCAGCCCAGGGGTGGCGGTGATCCGGAGTTTCCCGAAAAATCGGTTCCCCTGGACGATGGCAGCGGGTGTTATGTTATCGTCAAGGGCCGGCGGGAACTGTGGACGGATGAGAACATCGAGAAGGCCCGCCAGGCCTATCTTTCAGGGCAGCAGCCCTGGATCTGCCAGCGCTGTGCCGGACGGGTCTGCTCGGTATGCGGCGCGCCCATCAACTATCCCATGGGGGCCGATATTCTGCATGACAGCGGTTGTTCCCGCCACGCGCCGGCGTTCGGGTTCGATCCCGGCTGTACCAACAAGAACTGCAGGAAATACAGAAAATGGGAGTTGTAGGCATGAACTATCACATCATCGGCGACATTCACGGCCAGGCCGACAAGCTGGTGGAACTGCTGGAGCATCTGGGTTACGAAAAGGCAGCGGAGGGGTACCGCCATCCGCATGCCCGGGTGGTGTTTCTGGGGGATTTCATCGACCGGGGACCGCACCAGAAACGGGTCATCGACATCGTGCGCCCCATGGTGGACTCGGGCGCGGCCCTGGCGGTGATGGGCAATCATGAGTTCAACGCCATTGCCTATCACAGCCCGCATCCGGAAACCGGAGCGCCCCTGCGACCGCACAACACGAAAAACACCGGGCAGCACCAGGCTTTTCTCGATGAGTACGGGCTGCGGGAGAAAGAAACCCGGGAGGTCATCGACTGGTTCAAGAGCCTGCCGGTCTATCTGGAGATAAAGGACCGCCGGGGCGCAGTGCTGTTTCGGGCGGTACATGCCTGCTGGAGCCAACCACTCATCGAGCGCGTGCCCCAATATCTGGATGATGCCTACATCATCGATGCCGCCACCAAGGGGCATCAGGCCCATGAGGATATGGAAGTGCTGCTCAAGGGGCCGGAGATTCCATTGCCGAATGGGGCAAGCTTTCTGGACAAGGACGGCCATTCCCGTACCGATATCCGCATCAAGTGGTGGAATACATCGCCGGAAATCAGCTACCGGGAGCTGGCCATGGTACCGGAGGGAGAAGAAGAAAAGATTCCCGATTCGCCCGTTGATTTACAAGCCATCGAGGGATATTGCTACGAACCGGAAGAACCGCCAGTGTTCTTTGGCCATTACTGGCTGACGGGTGAGCCCGCGCCCATCGCCGACAACCTGGCCTGCCTGGATTACTCGGCGGGGAAGGGAGGTGAACTGGTGGCCTATCAGTGGCGGGAAGGGGATCAGGGCAGGTTGGCGAAAAAGAACTTTGTCAGATTGTAAACAGGCACACCAGGTAAAGGGTGGAGGAATGAAATTAATGGAAACGTACCTGGAACTGTTGCCCCTGCAACCGGATGCATCTTAATGAAAAAGCCCGGGTTGGCATGGATCGGAGGACGTCTCAACCAGATGAGGCAAAGCACGGCATGGTGGGTGGTTCCGCATGTCAGGATATATGGCAGCGTATTGCGCAAGGAGGGAAAATATGGCGGGAGAAGAAGATCGGCGTGTATGGCAAACCCGGAAGGGAGATAACGGAGAGACTTCTTCGCGCCAGGTGTTGTTGGCTCGCCTGGACAAGGCGGGTGGGCATATCAATGCGGCTGAACGGCGTTTATGGCATCAAACGGAGCGCGCCTTGTGGTCGGGGCAGCAAGCCAGGGCGCGGATGAGTGAGGTGTGGGCCGTGTTTTCAGGCGCCTTGCAGACGCTGCCGCCCCTGGAACGGTATTTGAAAAGGGATGTGATGCGGAAACGCCTGATGCTGTTTTCTCACCTGCCCAGCCCCGCCGATCTGGAAGCTGCCTGGCAGGAGGTGGTGGCTGCCGAGGTGGCCATTCGCGCCGAGCCGTTTCCAGATCTCCGGGGGTCTCTGTCCGATATCCAGCGTCGGTTGCTGGCAGCCGGTCTGCGTCGAGAGCATCGCTACATCAACGCCCTGAGGGCTCTGCTGGCCTGGCTCGAAGCCGCTGTTTCCGACCGTTATCTTGCTCTGCGTCCGGGTCACTGGGTGGCCATTGAACGACGTGGAATCATGCCGACGTGGGAAGACGGTTCCTGGCATTGGGTTTGTGTCGAAGAAAACCGCGAGAGCACAGGCCGGGTGCTTGCGATTCAGGGATTGACGGCAACGGTATTCATGCCGGAAATCGCGGCCGATGCGCCGGGCATGGCATTTGACCTGCACAGAGTGGATGATGAGCGCATACGCCGGATCGAAACTTCCGGCATCAGCACCCTTACTAGCCCGGGGTATTACTGGCTTGTTCAGGCCTGGAGGAACTGGCGTCTGGCAAGACGTTTGTTGCGCTTGATGCGCGGGAAGAACATCGCCGATCTCGATCGGCATTTGCTTGAAGTGCTGGATGCCGCGGCCAAAGCCTGGTGGGCAACCTTTCATCCAGAAGCACCACAAGTCCAGTGGGGTTATACCCAGTCGGTGCATGTGCATGCGCTGGAGAATACCGCGCCCGGCCAGGTGGCGGGCCCGTTGATTCGGTGTCTGAACCGCCTCTCGGCTGAGGTGAAAGCAGCAAACGGCACGAACCAGAACAGGGATGGATGGTTTCAGCGGACCTTGCTGCTGGCAGAGATGGAACGGGCTCTTGCGTCGCTGGAAGCGCGGGTGGGGGACAGAGTGGATCTGGGGGCAGGTGACCGGGTTCTGTTGTATGGACTGGTGGCGGCGACCGTTGTCGGGCGTGATGGGCTGAAATTGACGCTCCACATGGGCGGAAAACACAGGCGAAAGGTACGAATGTTTCGTGATTATCTACGGCCTGTTTCCCAACCGGCTGAACAAGCACGAGGGAAGGATCCAACCGAGAATACAGTGGATGAAGCCCGGCTGGAAAAGGCCGTCAGTGACTGGGAAGAATCGGTGGATTCCATTGTGGCGGGCTGGCTGTGCATCGAGGAGTATCAGTTGAATCTGGAGTACCGCAAGATCGTGGATGATTTGACCCGTGAAGGCCGGTTGATGCTGTCCAAATTGCTCCAACATCGCCTGGACAGGGCGGATGAAAGGTTTCGGCAGGCTACTTGTGAATCACGGCTGCCGGTGCCGGATTGCCGGTTTCCTGTGTCGTATTTCGCTGATGGCATATCGTTGATGTGGCCGTTGAATGAATATGATTCCAAACGGCACTGGTATTTCTATCGCTGGCCGCCGGATGCACCTTATGGCTGGCGGAACCATGATCTGTTTTCCTATCAAAAGGAAGTGTACGGACTGGATTTTCTGAACATGACGGAAGAACAGTTGTATGACGTTGTTCGCAGGTGACCGCTCAGTGGGAGATGATGGCCTGGTGGGAAGTGGCCGTATCCGCCGGGTTTCAGTGTTGGATGTTTCAAGGTGATCCGCGGCTGACAGGGCGTATATGATTTGTTCCCAGCGTTTGCGTGATGCACTTGGCTGCGCCTGTAGCACGAGACATCCCGGCTACCGAACCCGATCTCCGTCCTGTTTCCCACATGCAGGGGACGTTGAGCGCCGCGAAACGCACCATGGCCTGATACGCTTGGCTCCGCCTGTGGTGCAATTCGCCACACTCATTGCACCCTACGAAAGAAGAAGGCATGAAAGGCAAGATCGGCTTACTCGAACAGGCCATCCAGGAAACTCCGGTTCTGCTCCATGGCCTCCAGGCAGGATGAACGCAGGCGAGGCTCGGAACCACGGATGAAGGGCATGGCAATGGCGCCTTCGCAGTCCTCGGCACTGAGATAGCCGGTCTTGCTGTCCACCCAGACATAGACCACGTCATCCGGCGGCAGCAGCCCCAGGGGCTTGGGTTTCAGGGCTTTCATCACCCGCCCCCAGAGCGTCAGGGCGCCGGAGGAGCCGGTCAGGCCCGCTGGCTTGTTGTCGTCCCGCCCTACCCAGGCCACCGCCAGCCAGTCACCGGTGAAACCGGCAAACCAACTGTCGCGCAACTCGTCCGTGGTACCGGTCTTGCCCGCCACTTCCAGATCCTGGGGCAGGTAACGGCGCACGCCACGCCCGGTGCCTTCGCGCATCACTTCCACCAGGTTGCGGCTGAGCAGGTACACGGGACCGGGTTCCGCCACCTGCTTCACCTCCAGGGGATAACGTTGCAAGGGCCGCCCCTCGCTGTCGGTTATCTCGCGGATAGCGCGCAGGGGTGCGCGGAAGCCACCAGAGGCGATAACCTGGTAGAACTGGGCCACCTCCAGGGGCGACAGGGAAACCGCCCCCAGCAGCAGGGACGGCAGGGGCCGCACGGGGCGTTGCACGCCCATGGCCCTCAACTGGCGCACCACGGCATCCAGTCCCAGGGCCAGGCCCAGGCGCACGGTGGCCAGGTTGTAGGAATGGGCCAGGGCGGTATGCAGGGGCACCAGGCCGTGAATCTTGTGATCGTAGTTCTTCGGCGACCAGACCCGCCCCCTGGCATCCTTCAGGCTGACGGGTTCATCTTCCAGCAACGTCACCAGGGAATACTCCCGGGGCCGGGACAGGGCCAGCAGATAGACCACGGGCTTGACGAGAGAGCCGATAGGCCGCACGGCATCCAGGGCGCGGTTGAAGCCGGCGAAACCGGCATCCCGCCCGCCGCTGAGGGCGCGGATTTCCCCTCCCTGCGGAGAAACCAGCACCATGGCCGCCTGCAGGCTTCCCGCGGGCAGCTTCTTCCGCGCCTTTTCCAGGGCCGTCAATCCCTGGGCGATCCGGGTGTCCAGCACCTGCTGGGCCCAGGGATCCAGGGTGGTGAAAATGCGCAGGCCTTCGGACGTGAGATCTTCCTCCTGGTAGTCCCGCCGAAGCTGGCGGCGCACCAGATCGATGAAGGCCGGATGACGGGCACTGGAGCGGCGTCCCTTCCTGCCTACGCCCAGGGGTAGCTTCATGGCCTTGTCCGCCGTGGCCTGGTCGATGAAGCCCTGGTCGGCCATGAGCTGCAACACCAGGTTGCGGCGCTTCAGGGCACGATCCGGATGGCGGCGGGGATCATAGTAGGACGCTCCCTTGAGCAGGCCCACCAGCAGGGCCGTCTCATGCAGATGCAGTTCCGCCAGGGGACGGTTGAAGTAGAACCAGGACGCCAGGCCGAAGCCATGGATGGCGCGCTCGCCATCCTGCCCCAGGAACACCTCGTTAGCATAGGCTTCGAGAATCTCGTCCTTGCCGTAGCGGGCATCGAGAATGATGGCCATGAGGGCTTCATTGAACTTGCGCCACAGGCTGCGCTCGGGGGTGAGGAAGAAGTTCTTCACCAGTTGCTGGGTGAGGGTACTGCCGCCCTGCACTGCCTTCCCGGCCTTGATATTGGCCATCATGGCCCGGGCTATGCTCAGGGGATTGACCCCGTGATGCCGGAAATAGTCCCTGTCCTCGGCAGCCAGCAGGGCGGCCACCAGGTGGTCCGGCAGATCATCCCGGCGCACCAGCACCCGGTCTTCCTTGTGAGCCGGATAGATGGAGCCGATCTCCGGCGGTTCCAGACGCAGGATGTCCAGATCCCTGCCCGTGGTGGCGTCCTTGAGGGCAGCCACGGCACCATTGCTGATACGCAGGCCCACCCGGCGGGAAGGCTCCTCGCCATCCCAGAACAGGAAGCTCCGGGTCTGGAAGATGAAACGCGAGCCAGACTGGCTCCACTGGGCGGGCTTCACTGCCTGCTTCACCTTGCGGTAACCCAGGGCCTGGAGCTCGGCCTTGAGACGTTCCACGGTGAGATCGGCCCCCACGTAGAGTTCCAGGGGACGGGCATAGACCCGGGCGGGAATGGCCCAGCGCTTGCCTTCGAATTTCACCCGCACCACCTGGGACAGATACAGGGAATAAGCGCCCAGGGCGAGAATACCCAGCAGGCTCAGGCCCAGCAGCCAGCGGAACCAGGGAAAGCCCCGGCGGGTGGATTTGCCGCGCTTTCTCGACGCAGCAGGTTTGCGCCGCACCACCTTTTTGCGTGCGGCCGTCTTCTTCCTGGCGACCTTCTTCTTGCGGGCGGTTTTCTTCTTTGCCGGAGGCATTCAGGCGTGTTCCGGGATCTGTTGTGCAGGTTGGGCAGAAACACGTAGGGTGCGTTGACGACAGGAAACGCGCCACCCCCGGCTCATTCGAAGGAATACGCCAAGCGCGGATTGGGCAAAGGCCGTCAGGCCATGCCCAACGAACAAGCTGACCAACCCCCGGCGCGGGTTCAATCGAAGGGATGCTCCAGCACCAGGGTCTCTTCCCGGTCCGGCCCGGTGGAGATGATGTGTATGGGCGTCTCGCACAGTTCCTCGATCTTCTTCAGGTAGGCCTGGGCGTTTTCCGGCAGCTCGTCGAAGCTGTTGGCGCCACGGGTGCTGCCACTCCAGCCGGGCATTTCGATGTACACGGGCTTGCAGCGCTCGAAGGCGTCGGCGCCCGCGGGCGGAATGTCCACCTGCTCGCCGTCGAAATCATAGGCAACGCAGATCTTCAGGGTGTCCAGGCCGTCCAGCACGTCCAGCTTGGTGATGCACAGGCCGGTAACGGAGTTGATGGCCAGGGAACGGCGCAGGGCCACGGTGTCCAGCCAGCCGCAGCGGCGTTTACGCCCGGTGGTGGCGCCGAACTCGTGTCCCTTCACCCCCATGTGATTCCCGGGGCCGTCCTCGTCGAAAAGCTCGGTGGGAAACGGGCCGGCGCCCACCCGGGTGGTGTAGGCCTTGACGATGCCCACGATGTAGTCCAGCTCCCGGGGACCGGTGCCCGTACCGGCGGCCGCGCCGCCGGCGGTGGTGTTGGAAGAGGTCACATAGGGATAGGTGCCGTGATCGATGTCCAGCAGGGCGCCCTGGGCGCCTTCGTACATCACGCTCTTGCCCTCCCTGCGCAAACGGTGCAGGGTGCCGGGCACGTCTTCCACCAGATCACGCAGCTTGTCCGCCTGGATCAGGCATTCTTCCAGCACCTGGTCGTAATCCACCACGGGTTGCTTGAAATAGTGTTCCAGGGCGAAGTTGTGGTATTCCATGACCTCCTTCAGACGCTCGCGGAAATGGTTCTCGTCCATCATCTCGCCCAGACGGATGCCCCGGCGGGAGACCTTGTCCTCGTAGGCGGGGCCGATGCCCCGGCCGGTGGTGCCGATGGCCTTTTTGCCCCGGGCGATCTCCCGGGCCTGATCCAGGGCAATGTGGTAGGGCAGAATGAGGGTGCAGGATTCGCTGATACCGATGCGCGAGCGCACGTCCACGCCAGCCGCTTCCAGCTCGTCCAGCTCCTTGAGCACGGCCTGGGGAGACAGCACCACGCCATTGCCGATGAGGCAGCGCACGCCTTCGCGCAGCACGCCGGAGGGAATCAGGTGCAGGATGGTCTCCTTGCCGTCGATGACCAGGGTGTGGCCGGCGTTGTGACCGCCCTGGAAACGCACCACGGCGTCTGCCTTGTCCGTGAGCAGATCCACGATCTTGCCCTTGCCTTCATCACCCCACTGGGTGCCTATGACTACTACATTCTTGCCCATCTGTTTTCTGTCTCGTCTGTGTTGTCTTTACGAAGCCTTGGCTTCGGTCAAATGTCCTGAACCCGCCACTCGCCATCCTTGCATACAAGCACGGCATCGCAGCCCATGGCCGCGGCATCGCCCTGCTGCCCCGGCAGGTGACGGATCACCACCCTGCCCTGGCCGCGCAGTTCGGCAATCATTTCTTCCAGTGCCGCGTCGTCATCGGCGGGTGCGAAAATACGCTGTTTCCGTTCTACCGGCGCGGCCTTGCCAAAGCGCATGAGGGTCTTGAGGTCGGCGCTGAAGCCCGTGGCGGGGCGGGAACGGCCGAATTTCCCGCCCACGTGATCGTAGCGACCTCCCCGGGCGATTTCCTTGCCGGAACCGGGCACAAAGGCGGCGAACACCAGCCCCGTCTGGTAGCGGTAGCCGCGCAGTTCCGCCAGGTCGTAATGCACAGGCAGTTCCGGCAGGCAGGCCCGCAGGCGCTGCCCCGCCTGTTCCAGGTAATCGATGGCAGCCCGCACGTCGGCATCCGCCGCGGCCAGCGCTTCCCGCGCCCGGATCAACACCTCGGCCTTGCCGTTCAGCCCGGCCAGGTCGATGAACATCCGCGCCAGGGCCTCGTCCAGGCCAAAGCTTTCAACCAGGGCGCGAATCTCGGGCACGGCCTTGCGCTGCAGGGCGGCGAACAGGGCGCTTTCCCGTTCCCCGTCCAGCCCGGCCTGCCGGGCCAGGCCCTGGAAAATACCCACATGCCCCAGATCCAGAAACACGTTCTCCACGCCGGCCGCTTCCAGGGTGGCCATCATGAGGCACAGAATCTCCACGTCGCTCTCCACCCCGGCATGGCCATACAGCTCGGCGCCGATCTGCAATGGATTGCGGCCGGTGGAAAAGCCATCGCCACGGGCGCGGAACACACTGCCGATGTAGCACAGGCGGTTGGGCTCGTCCCGGCACAACTGATGCGCGTCGATACGCGCCGCCTGGGGCGTGATGTCCGCGCGTATGCCCAACAGGCGGCCGCTGATCTGGTCGGTCATCTTGAAGGTCTGGTGCTCCAGATCCTTGCCGGCCCCGGTGAGCAGGGAATCCAGGTACTCGATGAAGGGGGTGATCACCAGCTCATAGCCCCAACCGCCGAACTGGTCCAGCAGGCGGCGGCGCAAGGCTTCCAGGCGCGCGGCCTGCTCGGGCAGCAACTCATCCATGCCCTCGGGCAGCAGCCAGTGTTTGTGTGAACTCATGATCTCACCAGATACAGCAATCCCAGGCCGGCGAGCATGCTCACCAGACCGATACGGCGCACCAGGGCGTCATCCATCTCATCCAGCATGCGCAACATGCCGCGGAAACGCCCGGGATTCAAGAACGGCAATATGCCTTCCAGCACCAGCATCAGGGCGAGGGCCGCCCACAAATCCTGCCATGCCATGACTCGACTCCCATCGCCAGAAAAAGCCGGGGCATGCCCCGGCTATATGGTGTTATTTTCCCAAACTTGGACCCTATTGACCAGCGCTGTCCCTGAAATAACGGAAGAAGGGTGAATCCGGATCCAGCACCATCATGTTGGAGCCGGAGGAAAATACCTTGCGATAGGCCTTGAGGCTTCGCCAGAAGCTGTAGAACTCGGCATCCGTGGCAAAGGCCCGGGCGTAGATGCCCGCCGCTTCAGCGTCGCCCTTGCCTCGAATCTCCTCGGACTCACGGTAGGCCTGGGCCAGGATCTCGGTCTTCTGGCGATCCGCCTCGGCGCGGATGCGCTCGGCGGCTTCCGCGCCCTGGGCGCGCAGTTCCCGGGCCACCCGCTCACGCTCGGTGCGCATGCGCTCGTACACACGGTTGCTGATCTCCGGCGGGAAGTCGATACGCTTGATGCGCACGTCCACGATTTCCACGCCCAGGTCAGCGGAGCTTTCGTCGGCGCGGCGGGTCAGTTCGTCCATGATCTGGGTGCGTTCCCCGGAAATCACCTCGGAAATGGTGCGCTTGCCGAACTCGTCACGCAGGGCGGCGTTGATGCGCTCGCCCAGCAGGCGCGAGGTGGT
>CAZWRE010000119.1:0-10167 GCA_964636335.1 uncultured Sedimenticola sp.
CCGATCATCACGCCGTCCACCTGCCGTAGGTGTGTCGTTGCCTGGTCCAGGTTCAGCACACCACCGTTGAGAATGATCTCCAGTTGCGGAAAATCCTGTTTCAGGCGGTACACCGTTTCGTAGCGCAGGGGGGGCACTTCGCGGTTTTCCTTTGGGCTGAGTCCCCGCAGCCAGGCCTTGCGGGCGTGGACGATGAAGGTTCGGCAGCCGGCCTCCGCCAGTTTGTCCACAAAGGCCGTCAGTTGGTCGTAGCTGTCCAGATTGTCGATGCCGATGCGGTGCTTGGCTGTGACCGGCAGGGAGCCGGCTTCCACCATGGCGCTGATACAGTCCGCCACCAGATCGGGTCGCGCCATGAGGCAGGCGCCGAACATGCCGGATTGCACCCGGTCGGACGGGCAGCCCAGGTTCAGGTTCACCTCGTCATAGCCCCATTCTTCCGCCAGCTTGCAGCATCGGGCCAGGTCATCCGGATCGCTGCCGCCAAGCTGCACGGCCAGGGGGTGCTCCTCGGGGAAGAAGTCCAGAAAACGCCCCGGATCATTGTGCAGCAGGGCGCCGGTGGTGACCATTTCCGTGTACAGCAGGGTATGCCGGGTGAGCAGGCGATGGAAATACCGGCAGTAGCGGTCGGTCCAGTCCAGCATGGGCGCAACGGACAGGCGCCGGTTCGGGGAGGGTGAGATCTTGGTGGCGTTCATGTGTCGTTGGATGAAACGCGCCAACGGCCGGGGGGTGTGCGATTCGCTGTGCTCATCGCGCCCTACGTGGTGGGCTCTTCCGCGCAGGGAGGTTCGCTGTCGCTGACTGGGGGGACTTCATGGGAGCAGATGCCTTCCACCTCCAGGGTGATGTGGTTGACCCTGGGCAGCCTGGCCTTGATGTGCTGTTCGATCTCGTCGATGATGCGCTCGGCGCGGCCGATGATGACTTCCACGGCGGCGCGATCCCGGGCGTACTGGCGCAGTTGCTCGCGCTGCTGATCGTTGCGGGCAAGCTTGTCCAGGATGTGGTCCCGGGCATCGTCGATCTTCTGCTGCAGGCCGTTGACCATGGCCTCTTCCTTGAGCTCGATTTCCGCCACCAGCACCGTGTTCCGCTCGTCGATGATGATGGAACGCAGGTCGTGGTAGCGCTCCAGTTCCGGGTGATCCTCGACGATTTCCTGGAACAGGTATTCCGCCTCCATGTCGCGCATGTCGGCGAGAAAGCGCATGTTGATGAAGCTGAGATAGAAAGCGATGCCGCCGAGCATGATGGCGATGAGGGCGGAGAAGATGATGTCGTATTCCGCGTGTCCCGTGGCGGCGGTGAGAATGATGCCCAGGGCGGCCAGGGTCAGGCCCAGCATGGCGGCGGAATCTTCCAGGACGATGGCCATGAGGGTTGGATCATCGGCTTTCACCAGATAGGCGAAGGGGTTGTTTTCGCCCGCGGCGCGCATGCGGCCCAGAAATTCCTTCATGGCCACCAGGAAGGAATAGCCTTCCAGCAGAAAGCCCACGGCCAGCACACCGAGATTGATCCACAGGGCGCTGATCTCGTGGCCGAAGACATTGGCGGTTTCCACGAGATGGCTGCTGCCCAGACCTTCCCAGCTGTGCCAGGCGTGGGACAGGCCCAGACCGGCGCCGATGGAAAACAGGCCGATGGCGGACCACAGGTTCCACAGGTATTTCTTCTGGCCATGGCCGAAGGCGTAGGTGGTGTCGGCGGGCTTTTCGCTCTCGCGCAGGCCCAGAAACAGGAAGCCCTGGTTGAGAGTGTCCATGAGGCTGTGCACGGCTTCGTTGGCCATGGAGGCGGAGCCGCTGAGGATGCTGGCAATGAACTTGATTACCGTTACCAGGGCATTGGAGATGATGGCGGTGATGACGGCTTTTCTAGAACTGTGCGACATTGGCGGGAGCTTCCTGTTGTTTCATCTGTTTTCGGTCGAGATAAACGTCAATGGCTGTCTTGATCACGGCGAGCAGCACCAGGCTGGCCATGGGATAGGGCAGTAGCATGAGCAGGCCTCCGCTAAGCAAGACCACGAGGTGCAGCACCACGATGCGTTTGTAGGGCTGCCCCATGACCTTGTTCAGAGGCATGCTTGTCGCTGAGCCACTGGCCAGGTCGGAAAAGAACTGCACGCCGTGGCTGACCAGCAGACCCAGCAGCGCCAGACGCAGCCCCGGGGTGCCGGAAACCAGGTCCAGCACCGCGTTCAGGGTCATTTCCTGGTGCAGAAACAGCGAGAACACGAGCACGCCGTGCACGAAGGTGAAGATCCCGTAGTGCACCAGGAAGAACAGGCTCATGAACACACGGTTGGGCAGCTTGTACTTGTTATCCAGTGAATTACTCCGGGCCACGAAAAAGCGTGGCACCTGCCACAGGGCCACCACCACGTTCTCCGCCCAGTAGAGAAACAGGATCAGGGCGGGATCCCAGCCCATGTACAGTGCGATGGCCAGGGAGAGCAGATTGAAAGCGATGAGCGCCGTCAGGGGAAGTTTCATCACGGTTCGAGATCGAGTACCAGCATGCGGGAGTTGCGCTGCCAGTTGTAGAGATTCTTCTTCCTGCCCGGCAATTTTGAAACGTCCGCTGTGATGAAGCCCCTTTCCCGGAACCAGTGAGCCGTGCGCGTGGTGAGCACGAACAGCTTCTTCAGTCCCATGTCCAGGGCCTGCTTTCGCAGGTGTTCCAACAACTGGTCGCCCCGCCCCCCCTGGCGGTAGTCCGGGTGCACCACCAGGCAGGCCAGTTCCGCCATCTTTTCCTTTTCAAAGGGGTAGAGGGCGGCGCAGGCGATGATGGCGCCGTCGCGCTCGATGACGCTGAACTGGCTGATTTCGTTTTCCAGGTACTCCCGGGAGCGGCGCACCAGCACCCCGGCTTCTTCCAGGGGCTTGATGAGTTCCAGGATGCCGCTCACGTCATCGATGCGCGCCTGGCGCAGGGTCTCCCAGCGCTCGGCGGTGACCAGGGTGCCCGCCCCGTCCCGGGTGAACAGCTCCGTGAGCAGCACGCCGTCCTGGCGCCGGGGCAGGATGTGGGCCCGGGCCACGCCGCCGCGGCAGGCCTGGGCGGCGTTGTTCAGCACCCGCCGCAGTTGTTCGTCCAGGGTCTTGCGGCGCCGGAGCAGTTCGTCCACTTCCCGGGGCAGCATGCTTTCGATGAGCCGCCTGCGGCTGTCCGTGAGCCTGTTGTCGGTGAGAAAGACCAGCTTGTCCGCGTGCAGCTCCCGGGCAATGGCGGCGGCCACGTCGGCGGCGTTCAGGTTGAACACCTCTCCCGTGGGGGAATAGCCCAGGGGCGACACCAGCACCATGGCGCCGGCGTCCAGGCGCTGTTTCATGGCGGCGGTGTTGATGCGCCGTACTTCACCCGTATGCTGGTAGTCCACGCCGTCGATGATGCCCAGGGGCCGGGCGGTGACGAAATTGCCCGAGTCCACGGCGATCTGGGCCCCGGCCATGGGGGAGTTGGCCAGGCCGGTGGAGAGCAGGGCTTCGATCTCGACGCGCACCGTGCCCGCCGCTTCCTTCACGCACAACAGGGCGTGCTCATCGGTGACGCGCATGCCGTTGATGACCTGCATGTCCGCGCCGCGCAGCTTGAGCCGCTCCTCGATCTGCGGCCGGGTGCCGTGCACCAGCACCAGGCGCAGGCCCAGGCTGTGCAGCAGGGCGATGTCGTGGATGAGCTTGTCGAAGCCGGGATCCCGCACCGCCTCACCGCCGAAGGCCAGCACCAGGGTGCTGCCCCGGTGGGCGTGAATATAGGGTGATGCCTGGCGGAACCAGCAGACGAAATTGTCGGCGTCCTTGTTCATCCGCTCATCATATCAGTTCAGGCAGAAACGCTGAATCAACTGTTTGATGATCTGTATGCCCGGCTGTATCTGGTTCATGCTCATGAACTCGTCGGGTTGATGGGCCTGGTCGATGCTGCCGGGACCCAGGATCACCGTGTCCATGCCAAGCTGTTGCAGGAAGGGGCCCTCGGTACCGAAAGCCACTGCTTCGGCCTGGTGACCCGTGAGCTGTTCCGCGGCGCGCACGATTTCCGCCGAGGCCGGTGTCTCCAGGGCGGGCACGCCACCGAACAGGGAATGGCGCTCCAGCTTCAGTCCCGTGGGCCGCAGTGTCCGGGTCAGGCGTTGGTCCAGTTCGCCGCGCAGGGCTTCCAGATCCATGCCGGGCAGGGGGCGGATGTCGATATGCAGCTCGCACTGGCCACAGATGCGGTTGGGGTTGTCGCCGCCATGGATGTGCCCCAGGTTGACCGTGGGCGTTGCCACCTCGAACAGGGGGTTGGAATGGCGTTGTTCCAGCTCCCGTCTCCACTCCATGATCTCCGCCAGCACCAGGCTCATGCCTTCCAGGGCATTGTTGCCCAGGGCCGGGTTGCTGGAGTGTCCCGAACGGCCGGTGACACGGATGCATTCCATGGCGATGCCCTTGTGCAGGCGTATGGGCCTGAGTCCCGTGGGTTCGCCGATGACCGCGTGCCGTCCCAGGGCCTGGCCGCTGTCCGCCAGGGCCCGGGCGCCGCTCATGGAGCTTTCCTCGTCCGCCGTGGCGAGAATAACCAGGGGGTGTTTCAGTTTCGCCAGATCCAGGTCGCGCAGGGCGTCCAGCACCAGGGCGAAAAAACCCTTCATATCCGTGCTGCCCAGGCCGTAGAGACGGTTGTCCCTTTCCGTGAGGGTGAAGGGGTCGCTGCGCCAACGGCTTTCGTCGAAGGGCACGGTGTCCGTGTGACCCGAGAGCACCAGGCCGTCGGAACCGGCGCCCGCACTGGCTACCAGGTTGAACTTGCCGGGATGACCAGGCACGGCCAGCTTCCGTACCTGAAAGCCCATGCCCGTCAGCCATTCCGCCAGCAGATCGATGACACGCACGTTGGGCTGGTCCCATTCGGCGCTCACGCTGCTCACCGAGGGCTCGGCGATAAGACGTTGCATCATGTGCAATAATGGCGGCGGTTCCGTATTTCTCACAAGGGCACCATGATTCATCCTGACTGGAAAGACCCCCTAGCTTATGCGTTCTGTGAACGGCTGACCAGCGCCCAGTGGGCCTGGGAGTTTCTGCGCCGCAACCCGGACTATCAGCGGGAATGGCGGGAATTCCATGATACCTGGGCAGCGCTGGAAGCCGCCTACGGCAAGCCGCCAAACCGGGATTTTTGCGCCTGGAAGAACGATCCACGGGCCTGGGTGCCGGCCAGTGAATGCGTGGATGGTGACTGCCGCATCGACCAGGACAAGGTGCTCATCGAATGTGCCCTGGGTGCGCGCTGGGGCTTTCACAAGTTTCCTCCGGATCCTCGTGACGATGATCCCGTGGGCGAGGGCAGGCTGAGTTGGCGACCCGTGTCGGAGGAACCTCTGCCCGAGCTCACCGGCGGGCCGGTGTCCCTGGAGCCGGAGCAGATGGCTCTGGTGTTTGACCTGTCCCTGCCCCTGCGCGTTCAACTGGATCAGGCCCGCCGCCAACTGCAACTGGAAGCCGGCCGGCGGCGCCGGGAGCAGGGCTTGCGGCCCAGGCGCGTGCGCCTGTTGCGGGAGCACTGGGTCATGCTGCTGCGGGTACTGGACGCCGACAGCCGGGGCGCGCTTTCCGAGGCTCGTGAGATGTTTGGTGAAACGGCCGTGAGCGAAGCCAGAGCCATGGTGAACCGGGGCTATCTGAGCCTGCCGGGCATTCCGGACTGACGCCGCTGTATCAGATGTCCTGTTCTTCCCCGTGTGCCAGCCTGTTCACCCAGCGGGCCAGCAAGTCGGTTTCCTGCATGAGAAAACGCCGGTCCTGGTACACGTGGGTGATCATGCTGATGCCCTGGCCCCGGGCGAGGACGCGCCGCGCGAATTCCCGTGCCCGGCCGGCATAGCCCAGTTCGGCGAACTGATCCGTCAGCCAGTCCTCGAACAGCAGGAACATGGCCTTGGCCTGCTTCTGCAGTTCCGGTTCGTTCTTGCCCAGCTCCGCGTTCAGGGTGCCCATGGGGCAGCCGTAGCGTACCAGGGAGTCGATGCTGTCCGGAAGGATTTCCAGGAAGCGGTTCAGGCGCTCGATGGGTGTGCGGTACTGGCCGGTCCAGTTCCGCAGCATGTGGTCTATGCGCGAGATACGGTAGGCCAGAGCGGCCTTGAGAATGTCTTCCTTGCTCTTGAAGTAATAGTAGATGTTGCCCCGGGGTACGCCCGAAGCTTCCACCACGTCGGTGAAGGAAGTGCTGTGGTAGCCCTGGTGATAGAACAGCCGGTTGGCGGCTTCCACGATCTTCTGCCGGGTGCGTTCGCTTTTCTTGGACATGATGCTGACCATGGGTTGCATGCGCCAATGCATGTATTCAGTATAACCCAGGAACGCGGAGTTTATTGGACGGCCGTCAGATCTTTGTGCTGGCGGCTGGTCGTGGCCCCTGTGAAGCGCGGGGTAATGCGGGAAGGCGCGTGATTTGGAATCTCCTGGATTCCGCTGCGCTCCATCCGGGCCGCGGCGGCGGTCAGGCGGGTTTTCTCAACAGATCCACCCGGTGGGGATTGATGAAGCGGGCGCCGTTCGGTCCCAGGTGGGGCTCGAAGGCTTCGCGCACCTGCTGATGCAACTGTTCGTCGATCTTGTGATCCGAGTGGGTGGGAAAGAGGATGCGTTCCTCGAATTCGGCAAAGCTGCCGAATTCGGACTGGGACTGGAAAAAGATCTCCTGTTCCAGAATGAAATCTCCGCCTTCCACCGACTTCCTCAAGCTGTCGAACGCCGCCTGACGCACCTTCTCTTCGTCGTTGAACAGCCTCAGGATGTCATTGAACACGCCTTCGTACACGGGCTCGGAGATGTAGGCCAGGCCGCCGGGGCGCAACACCCGGTGGATTTCTCTCAGCCCCTGGTCCATGAGTTCCATGGGCACGTGGTGCAGGGACTTGAGCATGATGACGATGTCCACGGAAGCATCCGGCAAGTCGATGTCCTCGGCGCCGCCATAAACGAAACGCACCCCGGGCAGATCGGTGATGGCCAGGTTCTTCTCGTGCTGTACCCGATCCACTTCCGTGGCGGTCACGGAGTTTACGGGAAAGCGCTCGGCGATGGTGCGTGTCCAGCGGGCGCGGCCGCAGCCCAGCTCCAGCACGTCGGCGCCCTCGAAGGGCAGCACTTCACGCATGATGTCGATTTCCGTGGCATCCCGGTAGCCGGCAGGGGATTTGAGGTGCATTTCGGTCATGGTGTTGCCCGGGTATCCGTTATAATTCAACAATTGCCTACATGATAATGCATGTGGCCCGGAAGAAGCGCAGCGAATTCCGGAAACCACTGTTTCCTGTATCAACCATCCATCACGGAACAAGCAAGATGCCTCAATATCGTTCGCGAACCACCACTCACGGCCGCAACATGGCCGGCGCCCGCGCCCTGTGGCGCGCTACCGGCATGAAGGATGATGATTTCGACAAGCCCATCATCGCCATCGCCAATTCCTTCACCCAGTTCGTGCCCGGTCATGTGCACCTGAAGGACATGGGCCAGCTGGTGGCCCGGCAGATCGAGGCCGCCGGAGGCGTGGCCAAGGAGTTCAACACCATTGCCGTGGACGACGGCATCGCCATGGGTCACGGCGGCATGCTCTACTCCCTGCCGTCCCGGGATCTCATTGCCGATTCCGTGGAATACATGGTCAATGCGCATTGCGCCGATGCCCTGGTGTGCATCTCCAACTGCGACAAGATTACTCCGGGCATGCTCATGGCTGCCTTGCG
Source organism: uncultured Sedimenticola sp. (assembly GCA_964636335.1). Taxonomy (GTDB): domain Bacteria; phylum Pseudomonadota; class Gammaproteobacteria; order Chromatiales; family Chromatiaceae; genus Thiolapillus. The sequence continues at coordinate 7,757 of CAZWRE010000119.1, forward strand.
CCTGAACATTCCCACTATCTTCGTTTCCGGTGGTCCCATGGAGGCGGGCAAGGCCGTGGTGCATGAAAAGGAACTGCACCTTGACCTGGTGGATGCCATGGTCATGGCCGCGGACGACAAGGAAAGCGACGAGGATGTGATGGCCGTGGAGCGTTCCGCCTGCCCCACCTGTGGTTCCTGTTCCGGCATGTTCACCGCCAACTCCATGAACTGCCTCACCGAGGCCCTGGGGCTGTCCCTGCCGGGCAATGGTTCCCTGGTGGCCACCCACGCGGACCGCAAGCGCCTGTTCCTGGAAGCAGGCAGCATCATCGTGGGTCTGGCGCGGCGCTGGTACGAGGAGGATGACGCTTCCGTGCTGCCGCGCTCCATCGCCACTTTCGAGGCTTTCGAGAACGCCATGGCTCTGGATATCGCCATGGGGGGTTCCACCAACACGGTGCTGCACCTGCTGGCGGCGGCGCGGGAAGCGGAAGTGAATTTCACCATGGCCGACATCGACCGCCTGTCGCGCAAGGTGCCCCATTTATGCAAGGTGGCGCCTTCCATCCAGACCTATCACATGGAAGACGTGCACCGTGCCGGTGGCGTGTTCGGCATCCTTGGCGAGCTGGATCGGGCCGGCTTGCTGCACCATGATCTGCCCACGGTGCATGCCCGCACCCTGGCCGAGGCCATGGCTCTGTGGGACGTGCGCCTCAGTGATGATCCCAAGCGCCGGGATTTCTACCGCGCCGCGCCCGGCGGCGTGCCCAGCCAGGAAGCCTTCAGCCAGAACAAGCGTTACCCGGATCTGGATCTGGACCGCGAGAAGGGTTGCATCCGTGACCAGGCACATGCCTACAGTCAGGATGGCGGCCTGGCGGTGCTCTACGGCAATCTGGCGGAAAACGGCTGCATCGTGAAGACCGCCGGGGTGGATGAATCCATCCTGAAGTTCAGCGGCCCGGCGCGGGTGTTCGAGAGCCAGGAAGCCGCCGTGGCGGCCATACTGAATGATGAAATCAAGGCGGGAGACGTGGTCATCATCCGCTACGAAGGCCCCAAGGGCGGGCCGGGCATGCAGGAGATGCTCTATCCCACCAGTTATCTCAAGTCCAAGGGGCTGGGCAAGGACTGCGCACTCATCACCGACGGGCGTTTCTCCGGCGGCACTTCCGGCCTGTCCATCGGCCATGTCTCGCCGGAAGCGGCGGGTGGTGGCAACATCGGCCTGGTGCGGGAAGGCGACATCATCGAGATTGACATTCCCGAACGCAGTATCCGCATTGCCATCAGCGATGAGGAACTGGGCCAGCGGCGCAACGCCATGGAGTTGAGCGAGCACCCCTGGAAACCCGTGAATCGCGACCGCCAGGTGTCCGCCGCCCTGCGCGCTTACGCGGCCATGACCACGGATGCCGCCCAGGGGGCTGTGCGTGACGTGAGCCAGATAGAGGACTGAGTTTGGCTGCGGGTAACGAGAGGCGCGGCGTGATGAGCGGATTGTTGCATGCGGTATTGGTGGGCGGCCTGCTGTTGTTCGCTGCCGCTGCTTCCGCCGCCGGCGTATTTGACTCACCCCGGATACTTTGTGGCTACATGGAGGATCTGGGAATTTCCGGCTCCATGGAATACCGGGATCAGGGCAGGGGCATCTGGGCCTGCGACAGCAGCCGCAAGAAACTGCCCCAGGGTGAGCCGGCCGCCGCCAGTGATCTGCAGTATCGGGTTCTGGGAAATGAGAATCGGGCGCGGAAGCAGGTGCTGGAACTGCGCATGCGCTCGTACCGCCAGCCCCAGGGAGTGCTGAAGGTGTTTTCCCGCTACGTGGACGTATTGCTGGAGAAGACTCTGGGGGCCGGGCTGCCGGATGACATCTACCAGGCCATCATGGCTCCCCGGGATGGGGAGTGGCGGTTGAAAGGCCACGTGGTGACCTTGCGCAAGCTGCGCAGCAAGGGTTCGGTTTACGATCTGAAATTCATCCTGAAGCCGGTTGGTCAGTGATGAATCGGCCCGAGGGCGGGCCTCCCACAGGGGACGTAGGAGCGGCGCCCCGCCGCGACATCCGCACAAGGACGTGCGGCGCGAAGCGGAGGCATCGGGAAACCGCGTTTTCCGGTGCCGATAAGGAAACGGGCAGGGAAAGCCCGTTTCCGGTTCAAATGAGCAGCGGCGCCCCGCCGCGACCCATCGGCCCGGGGGCGGGCCTCCTACAGGGGTTGTAGGAGCGGCGCCTCGCCGCGACCCCGCACAGGGAGGTGCGGCGCGAAGCGGAGGCATGGGGAAACCGCGTTTTCCGATGCCGATGAGGAAACGGGCAGGGAAAGCCCGTTTCCGGTTCAACCAAGCAGCGGCGCCCCCGCCGCGACTCCGCACAGGGAAAGCCCGTTTCCGGTTCAAATGAGCAGCGGCGCCCCCGCCGCGAC
>CAZWRE010000120.1:0-50016 GCA_964636335.1 uncultured Sedimenticola sp.
ACCACCGTGGCCATGGCCAGGCCACCGGGCATCCAGCCCACCGTTGCCTTGGCGAAATCCACCAGGCGCCGGGACACGCCGCCGGTGGTGAGAAAATGGGCCGAGAGCACGAAGAAGGGAATCGCCAGCAGCGTGGTGTGCTCCATGGTGTCGAACAGCTTCTGGGCGATGATGATGGGAGAATCGTCCGTGGCCAACAAGGTGAACAACAGACTGGACAGACCCAGGCTGATGGCAATGGGCACGCCGATGAGCAGCAGGAACAGCAGACCGATGAACAGTCCCAGGGCCGCCATCAGATGTCTTCCACCTGCTTCAGGGCGTCCGCCGCCTCGTTGGCATGGATGCGCAGGGTCCTGCCCCGCAGGATGTCCCGGCCCACTTGCAGCAGATGCAGGAACATCAGCCCCAGACCCACGGGAATGGCCAGGTAGGGAATCCACTGGGGAATCTGCAGGTCCAGGGTCAGATCACCCCAGGCATGGATGCGCAGGGTGTACTGTATGGAATACCAGAACACCAGGCCCACGAACAGCAGGCACAGGGACACAGCTACCAGGGCGACACGCTTCTGCATGGCCGGGGAGAACTTCTCTACCAGGATGTCTATGCCCAGATGGGTACCCGCACGAAAACCATGGGCCGCCCCCACCAGCACCACCCAGGCGAACAGATATTGCACCAGCTCCAGCACCCAGGTGAAGCCGCTGTGGAAGACATAGCGGGCCACCACGTTGGCAAACAGCAGCAAGGTGGCGGCCGCCAGGCCCACGGTGATGATGGTCTTTTCCAGGACCTCCAGGCCCCTGTCCAGGTTCACCCGCGGAATCCGTGCCGGATCAGTGACCGAGGAGCTTGTGAATCTCCGCCAGCAGATCCTTGCCGATCTGCTTCTCGAACTGTCCCTCCACGCCAGCCACGGCCTTGCGCCACTGGGCCAGTTCCTCGGGCGTCAGTTCCACGACCTTGGCCTTGCCGGCCGCCTCGATCTTGGCCCGGTCGCCCTTGTCCGCCTCGGCGGCAAACTTCCGATTGGCTGCCGTGGCCTCGGCCAGGATGCCGGTCAACTCCTCGCGGATGTCATCGGGCAGGTTGTTCCAGAACTCGGCACTGACCACCACCATGTAGCCCAGGTAGGAATGATTGGACACGGTGATATAGTCCTGCACCTCGTAGAATTTCTTGGAATAGACATTGGACCAGGCATTCTCCTGGCCATCCACCACACCCTGGGAAAGGGCCTGATAGACTTCCTTGAACGGCAGCTTCTGGGGCACGCCGCCCAGGGCCTTGATCATGGCCGCGTGGACCTCCGAGCTCTGGATGCGGAATTTCCTGCCCTTGAAATCATCCGGCACCTTTCTCAACGGCTTGTCGCCACGGATGGAAAAGACCTTCATGCCGTTGTCCCACAGGGACAGCGCCTTGAGTCCCTTGCGCTCCAGGGGTTTGGTCATCTTGTCCATGATGGGAGAGTCCACCAGCTTGTGGACATCATCGATATCATTGAACAGGTAGGGGATATCGAAAGCCTGAATGGTGCGCGAGAACTTCACGAACTTGGACAGGCTGGGCGCCGCCATGATGCCGGTGGTCTTGCTGTCGCTCAGGCGCATGGCTTCCATGACCTTGTTGTCATTGTAAAGCTGGGAATTGGGGAAAACCTCGACTTTAACCCGGCCCTTCATGCGCTCGTTCACCAGCTTGGCGAACAGGTCCGCCGCCTTGCCCTTGGGCGTTCCCGGCGCAACCACGTGGGAAAACTTGATGACATATTCCTGCGCCATGACACCACCGGCTGCCATGGTGAAGGCGGCGGCGAAAAGCAATCCTGATATTTTCTTCATTGGTCGATACCCCCCTGGGTAGGAAATTTCCTGTTGGTTATTCCGGGGAAGCAGAGCCTGCTTCGCACCCTGATAACCATAACATGTTTTACCGGATTTTCATTATTACGCTCGCACTTCCGGCGGCGGAAATGCCCCGCCATTGACTGGATCCGCCTTTGGGAGCATAGTTGAATTGCAATAAGAACAATATTTGTTGTTTTCGAGGCAATCACCGAGGGGTTTTCTCGAACTGCCGCCGGCGGACACGATACCGGCAGTCGTTGAGTCATGATGCCCGCCATCCACGCCCCCATGTCTCCGAAACAGCAAGTAAGACGCAATAACCATCAAACCTGAAGTAAGGTCTCCTGCCGCCAGCCAGCGCGGATACGGACATGGGGAGGCTGAGGAGAAGAAATATGCTTACCTACGACGAACTCCACGCCCAGAACGATCACATCACCGAACTTACCAACGCCCTGCGGCTGCTGCTCACGGATCGCCTGCTCTGTGACTCACATATCACCGCCGAGCTGTTCTGCCGCTACGTGGACGCGGTGAAGAATCACCTGGAACTCACGGACAAGAAGCTCTATACCCAGATGCTCACCAGCGCCGACAATCAGGTAACCACCGTGGCCAACCGTTTCATGGGGGGCTCCAAGGAAATCAAGCGCATCTTCAACGACTTCGTGAAAAGATGGTGCGATATGAAGAAACAACAGCTCCTGGTAACGGACTACGAAGAATTTGCCCGCATCACCGAGGGCATGTTCAACATGGTGCTGGACCGCATCCAGGACGAGGTGGAACATCTCTATCCCATGCTGCGCAAGGTACGCGGGGACGACAAGTACGCGGCCTGACGTACTCCCCCGCGACATGGCGAGCCCGCGTTCCTGCGGCGGGTTCGCCCGTGATTTCAATCCCGCCGGCCGGGATTGTAGATGACGCCCCCCCGGCGGCGGTACTCCCGCAGCACCGCGACCGCCTGTTCCCGCATCACGCCGGTTCGCACGGCAATGCCCCGCTGCTCCAGCTCCCCGACCCAGTCGGTCGGCTTGGGGCCTTCATCAAAGCCCAGGGCCCGGGCATCGGGGTCTCCCGCCGCGGCAACCACCCGCATCACGCCGGACCAGCAGGTGGCGCCCAGGCACATGGCGCAGGGTTCGGTGGAAGTCACAAGCTCATGGGCGGCCATTCCAGGCCCGCCCAGGTCGTAGCTGCCCAGCCGCTGCTGGGCCAGGGCAAAGGCCACCATCTCGGCATGCAGCATGGAAAGGCCCCGGGGGATCACCAGGTTCACGCCCAGGGACACCAACCGCCCGGTGGCGGATTCAAAGATTGCCGCGGCAAAGGGGCCGCCGGTATCCTCCCGGACATTGCGCCGCGCGGCGCCGATGACCAGCGCCATGCGTTCCTCGTCCGTCGCGGCGACATCAAGGGACGCCGGATATTCTTCCACCCAGGGCGGCAGGGAAAAACAGACTTCGCCCGGGGCTGCCATCAGTCCTCCTCCCGGTACTGCGCCAGGGCAAGACGCAGCTGCTCCCGCACCCTCCGCCGGAGCTGGGGCGGCTCCAGCACCTCCACCCGCGGGCCATGACGCAGGATATCCATGATCAGCTCCGTATCCACGGAATAGGGGATCTCCAGAATGTAGAATCCCTGATCGTCATGACGCCCCTTCTGAGCGCCATGCCAGGTTTCACTGGCCACCCAGCGGGCAGCTTCCGGCGAAAAACGCAGCACCGCCTTGTGAACCTCGCGCCCGGAAAAGATCCCGTAACCCGCACGATAGACTGCGTCCAGATCCTCTTCCGGAACATCCCTGGCCCGCTGATCCAGGATATCCGCCTGACGAATGGCATCCACACCGAAACTGCGCAGCCCCTTGCGCAGATGACACCAGGCATCCAGGTACCAGTTGTCCCGGTAATAGAGCAGCCGCTGGGGCGAGACCTGCCGTTCCACCACCTTGTCCGAGGCGCGATTGTAGTGATGCAGGCTCAGACGCCGGCGCCGCAACAACGCACTGGCGATGGTTTCAAAAACACGTTCGTCCACTTTCCGCCTGGCCACGGGAGACAGGCGGATACGGCCCGCCAGTTCTTCCCGACCGTGATCCCCCTGTTCCAGCAACGCGTGGACCCGGCGGCGCAGGGGGGCGATATGGGGTTCCAGCAAACCCGGCTGCAGATTGGACAGCAGTTGATCCATGGTAAGCAGGGCGTGGATCTCGGAGGCATTGAACCAGAGCCCCGGCAGGGAAAAGCTGTCGGCACCGGGCTGGTTGCGGTCGTACCGGTATCCCCGCAGGCCGGCATCCCAGACAATGGGCGCGCCAAGGCGGTCGCGCATGTACTCGATATCCCGTTTCACGGTCGCGCGGGACACGCTCAGCACCTCCATCATCAATGCCAGGGGCGTGGCGCGCCGTTCACGCAAAAGCTGATCTATCTTGTGGAATCGCTCGGTTCTGTCCATGGAAAAGACCGTCATCTCGCCTGAAGACAGGGTAACAAAATCCTGAAGGCGAATGGTGACGAACAGGCGTTTTCCTTTATCCGGAAGGGGGGCTTTCCCGTGAACCGAAAAGAAAAAACGGGTTGACCCGAAGGCCTAACCCGTTGTTTTCATGGCTTGTATGGTGGGCCGTGGGCGATTCGAACGCCCGACCAATTGATTAAAAGTCAACTGCTCTACCGACTGAGCTAACGGCCCGAAAGAGCGCGCATTATACAGTGAAGACGCCATCTCTCAAACAGTTTTTTTTGCTGATTCCCTCACGAACGGTAACAGGTGGGATCGGCAACCCCCGCCTCCCGGAATCCCTGGGCGCGAAGCCGGCAGGAATCACAGCGGCCACAGGCGCAACCCTGTTCATCGGCCTGGTAACAGGATACCGTGAGACCATAGTCCAGGCCGAGGCCGGCACCGGTGCGGATGATCTCCGCCTTGCTCATGCGCAGCAGGGGCGCCCGGATACGGAAAGCCTGTCCTTCCACGCCGGCGCGGGTAGCCAGATTGGCCAGTTTTTCAAAAGTCTCGATGAACTCGGGGCGGCAATCCGGATAGCCTGAATAATCCACCGCATTCACGCCAATGAAGATATCCATGGCTCCCAGTACTTCCGCCCAGCCCAGGGCCAGGGAAAGAAAAACGGTATTGCGTGCCGGAACATAGGTCACGGGAATGCCTTCACTGGCCTGCTCGGGCACATCAATGGCCCTGTCGGTCAGGGCCGAGCCACCCATGCTGGCCAGATCCAGGGACATGATCTTGTGCTCCGCCACGTTCAGGGCCCGGGCCACCCGGCGGGCGGCCTGCAGTTCCGCATCGTGCCGCTGACCGTAATCGAAGCTCAGGGCATGGCAGACATAACCCTTGTCCCGGGCGATGGCCAGGGCAGTGGCGGAATCCAGTCCCCCGGACAACAGCACCACGGCTTTCTTCTGCTCGTCACTCATCTTCCCGTCTCGTCTCCCCACAGGATCTTGTGCAGCTGCAACTGAAAACGCACCGGCAGGCGATCCGCCAGTATCCAGTCCGCCAGATCCTTGGGCGCAAGCTTCCCCTGCACCGGGGAAAACAGCACTTCCGTGATCTCCGCCAGCCTGCGCTCGCCGAGCTGCGTCCTGGCCCACTCGTAGTCTTCACGGTCGGCAAGAACCAGCTTGATCTGGTCCTTCTCCCGCAACAGGGCCAGGTTTTCCCAGCGGTTCCTGTCCACTTCCCCGGAACCCGGTGTCTTGATATCCATGACGATGGAAACCCGCGGATCCACGCCGGAGACATCCAGGCTGCCCGAGGTTTCAATGGAAGTCTCGTACCCCGCATCGCACAGGCTGGCAAGCAGGGGCAGCACTTCCTTCTGGGCCAGGGGTTCTCCCCCGGTTACCGTCACATGACGGCAGCCGAATTCCGCCACCCGGCGGCGGATGTCCTCATGTTCCATCCATTCCCCGCCCCTGAAGGCGTAGGCCGTATCACAATAAGCACAGCGCAGGGGACAACCGGTGAGGCGCACGAACACCGTGGGCCAGCCCTGGCTGCGGCTCTCTCCCTGGAGAGAGTGAAAGATCTCGGTGATGCGCAGCACTACTTCTTCATGTGCTTCAGGCGCGCCTTGGCCATGCTGGCCGCTGATGAGCCGGGATAACGGCTCTGCACCTGCCGCAGGATCTTGCGCGCCTCGTCGCGCTTGCCCATGGCATCCAGGATATAGCCTTTCTTCAGGAGGGCGCCCGACGCCTTGTCACTCTCCGGATACTCGGCCAGGACACGCTCGAAGGCCTTCAGGGCGTTGGCATTGTCCTGGGTGACATAGTAACTCTCCCCCAGCCAGTAGAGGGCGTTGTCCGCCAGGTCGCTTCCGGGATACTTCTTCACGAAAGCCTTGAAGGCGGCAATGGCCTTCTTGTACTCCCGCCTGGAAGGATGCAGATAGGCATAGGCCTGGTCATATTCCGCCTGGATGGCGGCGGGATCGTCCACCGTTCCGCCGGTGACAGCTCCCGTCGTTGGCGTGGATGGGGTGACAGGCGTTTCCGGCGGAGCCGCGACAGCCGCGTCCCGTTCACCCGCGGCCGCCACCGCGCCGGACACGGGGCCCGCGCTCCCTTGCAGGCGGCTCAAACGGTCATCCAGATCCAGATACAGTTCCCGTTGTTTTCTGCGCAGGCGCTCCAGCGCGTGCTGCTGCTCCTCGATCTGCCCCTGAAGCTCCCGGTTGCTGCGCTTCAGGGCCTGGACTTCCAGCATGAGCTCCGTGATATGCCCTACCCGGCGTTCCAGGCGCTGCAGGCGCTGCTCCAGCGCATCATCCCCGGCGTGGACACCAGCCGTGGACACCAGCAGCAGACCCGACAGCAGTGACAGTGGGATCTTGTTCATACTCACCTCCGATTCCTAAAAGACCCCGGGAGCCAGAGGCTCACGGAGTCTTGCTGGTGGGTACTACCCTGCCCTGCTGCTACTGGTAAACCAGCTCCGCGCGGCGGTTCTTGGCCCAGGCCGCTTCATTGTGACCAGGGTCCACCGGACGCTCCTCACCATAGCTGATGGTGTCAAGCTGCACGGGGCTCACACCCTCGGCCTCGAGAAAACGCTTCACGGAATTTGCCCGGCGCTCGCCCAGGGCAATGTTGTATTCCCGGGAGCCACGCTCGTCACAGTGACCCTCGATAACCAGCCGCGCGGACGGCGTGTTCACCAGGTACTCGGCGTGGGCACGCAGGGTGTCCACATACTCGGGACGAATCTCCGACCTGTCGAAATCGAAATAGACAACCTTTTCATACAATGGGCTGTTGGGGTCTTCCAGGGGGGATCCGGTCCAACTGCCGCCATCTCCCGCCGCGGAGGTACTGGTACCGCCTTCACCGCTCATCCCGCTTCCCGCGCCGCCCTCGGCACCATCTTTCGCACCACCAGTGGAACTGCAACCGGACAGGACCAGCATGGCCAGAACCAGGGGCAACAACAGAATCTTCAATGTCTTCATACGCATTTCTCCTATCGATAATACGGGGACCATACCGGATCACGCACATCCCCAGATTGCAGCGCCAGGCGCTGTTTGACCCGGCCATCCGTGGACACGGCCGCCAACACCCCCTTGCCTCCATGACGTGTCGCGTAGATGATCATGCTGCCATTGGGCGCAAAGCTGGGTGATTCATCCAGCGTACCATCCGTGAGCACGGTGATGGAGCCCGTTTCCAGATCCATTACGCCAATACGGTACTGGCTGCCAACCCTGGTGATGAGGGTAATGGATTTCCCGTCCGGCGCATAGGAGGCACGGGCATTATATTTGTTTTCGAAGGTGAGGCGCTGCACATTTCCGCCGGTCACCGGCACCTGGTAGATCTGCGGCGAGCCTCCCCGGTCGGAAGTGAACAGCAACTTGCGGCCATCCGGCGACCAGGAGGGTTCGGTCTCGATGGCCCAGTGACGCACCAGGCGGCGCAATTTCCTTCTGGCCAGATCCATGACATAGATATCCGGATTACCGTCCTTGGACAGGGCCATGGCCAGATAGCGGCCATCCGGGGACCAGGCCGGGGCGCCATTGATACCCTTGAAACTGGTGAGTTTTTCCCGCTTGCCGGTGAACACTTCCTGGATCCAGATGGAGGGCCGGCCGTTCTCAAAGGACACATAGGCCAGCTTGCGGCCGTCCGGCGACCAGGCCGGGGACATGAGGGGCTCGGAAGAAGAAACGATGGTCTGGGCGTTGTAGCCGTCGGAATCGGCAATGCGCAGGGAAATCCTGGGCGCCTCCATCGTTCCCTCGGAAACCACGTAGGCGATCCGGGTGGCAAAGGCGCCCCGGGTGCCCGTGAGGGTCTCGTAGATCAGGTCGGCGATATGGTGGGCAATGGCGCGCAGATCCTTCTCCGTGGTGGTGAAGCTGTAGCCGATAAGCTGGGATTCCTGGTACACGTCAAACAGTTGGAAGCGCAGCTTGTAACCCCCGGGGCCGTTGGGCTCGATGCTGCCCACGACCAGGTTTTCCTGCTTCAGGGCCCGCCAGTCGCGAAAGTCCACTTCCGCCATGGTGGACGGCCGGGCCAGCATCCGGTTCTCATCCAGGGTCTTGAAATAGCCGCTGCGCCGCAGGTCGGCGGCCACGATGCGGCCGATGGCCTGGGAAGGCGGCCGCGCCGGGTCTCCCGTCCACTTGAAGGGCACCACCGCGATGGGCAGGGCGCCTTCCACGCCCTCCGTGATCTCGATGACCAGCCGGGCCTGCGCCTGGGAAGCGAACATCAGCAGCAACACCAGCAATGCAAACAGTTTCTTCATTTCGTGGGCCTGAATATGAATGTGAAATCCCGGAACTCCGATATCAGCCGCGGAGACTTCGGCATGGGCAGGGGATCCGCCTTGTTCACCGCCGTCACCACGGAACGGTCGAAGGCGGCGTTGCCGCTGGATTTTACCACCTGAACCAGCAATACGGAGCCTCTTTCATTGAGCCGCACCCGCACGGTGGCTTCCAGGCCCTTCTGGCTGGCCGACGGCGGCCGCAGCCAGTTGTTCTGTACCTTGCGCTTGATGGCGGCTGTCACGCTGGCCCGTTCCCGGCCTTCCTGTTCCGCCGCCCACTGGGCCTGGAGCTCGGCTTCCCGCGCCTTGCGCTCCGCCGCTTCCCTGGCCTTGCGCTTCTTCTCCGCCTCGGCCTTCCTGCGCGCCGCTTCCTTGCGCTTTCGTTCGGCCTCCGCCTTCTTCTTTGCCTCGGCTTTCTTCTTCGCCTCCGCCTTCCTGCGCTCCTCTTCCTTGCGCTTCTTCTCTTTGAGCTTGCGCTGGCGTTCGAGTTCCGCCTTTTTCTTCTTTTCCTCTTCCTTTTTCTTCAGGGCCAGTTTACGCTTCTTCTCGGCTTCGGCTTTTCTGCGCTGTTCTTCCTTGCGCTTCTGCTCGGCCTTTTTCTTCTCTTCCTGCCGGCGCTTGAGCTCCTGCTCCCTGCGACGTTTTTCCTCGGCTTTCTTCCGCGCTTCCGCCTTCTTCCTTTCTTCCAGTTCGCGCTGTTTTTCCAGGGCCTGCTGCTTTGCCTTCCGCTTCTCTTCCTGCTGACGCTTGAGCTGCTCGGTATCGATGAGGGTGGCCTGGACGATCTGCCCCGCGGGCTTCACGGGCTTGGGCGGGTTGAGCCAGTCCAGGCCGAAGATCATCAGGGCCAGGATGGCAAGGTGCATGAGCACCGCCAGGAAGAAAGCCAGGGGATGTCGGCGGATAACCTCCAGCATTATTCGGGAGGGTCGGTGAGCAGACCGATGTTGGGGGCGCCCGCCTTCTGCAGCAACACCATGGCGCGCACCACACGGCCATAGTCCACGTCCTTGTCTCCTTTCACCAACACCGGGATGCCGGGATTGCTGGCGATGATGGCGGCAGCCTGGCGCTGCAGTTCTTCCTCGTCCAGGGTGCGGGTGCGGTCATCGTCATAGGTAAGATGAAAAACCCCTTCCTTGTCCACGCTGAGCACCAGGGGACGCTTGGCGTCCTCCTCCATGGGTTTGGCATCGGCTTCGGGCAGATCCACCTTCACCCCCTGGGTAAGCAGGGGTGCGGTGATCATGAAGATCACCAGCAGCACCAGCATCACATCGATATAGGGCACCACGTTGATCTCGCCCATGGGACGGAGTTTTCTGCCCCGGCGCGACATCAGCTGTTCCCGGCCAGCATGTGCACCTGGCGCTGGAGGATGTTGGCGAATTCCTCGGCGAAATCCTCGTATCGGTTTTCCAGGCGTTGCACCGCATCCGCATACTTGTTGTAGGCCACCACGGCGGGAATGGCGGCAAACAGTCCCATGGCCGTGGCGATGAGGGCCTCGGCAATGCCGGGAGCCACCAGGTTGAGGGTGGCCTGCTTGACATTACCCAGGGCGTGAAAGGAGTTCATGATGCCCCAAACCGTGCCAAACAGGCCCACATAGGGGCTGGTGGAGCCCACCGTGGCGAGAAAGGACAAATGCCGCTCCAGGGCGTCCATCTCCCGGCTCATGGCCACGCGCATGGCCCGCCGGGCGCCTTCCACCACGGCCATGGGGTCCATGCCCGAGGCGTCCTTGAGGCGGGCGAATTCCCGGAACCCGGCATGAAACACCATGGCCATGCCCTGAATCTCGTCGGGATAGCGATCCAGGCCCCGGTACAGCTTGCCCAGGTCGCCTCCGGACCAGAACTTGTCCTCGAACTCGTCCGCCGCCCTGCGCGCCTTGCGCAGGGTGCGGGAGCGGTCGAAGATGGCCGTCCAGGACAGCACCGAGGCCAGCAGCAGGCTGGCCATGACCAGCTGCACCAGGGGACTGGCGTCCAGCACCAGTTGCAGGAAGGAAAGCTCAGTCTGCATCTTTCAGTTTCTCCAGAATAATTCCGGGTATGGGTGCGGGCCGGAAGGATTCAATGTTGACGCACACGATGCCGACTTCCCCCCTGCACAACAGCTTGTCATCGTCCTGGCGCAGGATATCCTGGCCGATGGTCATGGCGGTGCGGCTGTGATCGCGAACCTCCCCGGTCACCCAGAGCAGGTCGTTGAAGCGCGCCGGCTGGAGATAGTCCGCCCGGGCGCTGCGCACCACGAAGACGATGCCGTACTGGTCGCGCAGGGCATCCTGTTCGAAGCCCATGTCCCGCAGCCATTCCGTGCGCGCCCTTTCCATGAAGCGGAAATAGTTGGCGTAGTACACGATGCCGGCAGCATCCGTATCCTCGTAGTAGACCCGCACGGAAAAGCGATAGTTCATTCTTCCTCTCCGAACAGGTCGTCCACGGCGGCCTCCCGCCGCGGCCGGAGGCCGAAATATTCGAAGGCCCGGCGGGTGGCCACCCGACCCCGTGGCGTGCGCATGAGAAACCCCTGCTGGATGAGGAAAGGCTCCAGCACGTCCTCTATGGTGCCCCGCTCCTCGCCAATGGCCGCCGCCAGACTGTCCACCCCCACGGGGCCGCCGTCGAATTTCTCCAGCACCGTCTTGAGCAGGCGGCGGTCCATGTGATCGATGCCATTGGCGTCCACCTTGAGCATGGACAGGGCAGCATCAGCGATATCCGCGGTGATCCTGCCGCCACCCTTGACCTGGGCGTAATCCCGTACCCGCCGCAACAGGCGGTTGGCAATGCGCGGCGTGCCCCGGGAACGCCGGGCGATCTCCCCCGCTCCTTCCGGCTCGATCTCCATGGCCAGGATACCCGCCGAGCGTTGCACGATGCGGGTAAGATCATGCTGGTTGTAGAACTCCAGACGCTGCACGATGCCGAAGCGATCACGCAGGGGCGAAGTGAGCAGGCCGGCGCGGGTGGTGGCCCCAACCAGGGTGAAGGGCGGCAAGTCCACCTTGATGGAGCGCGCCGCCGGCCCCTCGCCGATCATGATGTCCAGCTGATAGTCCTCCATGGCCGGGTAGAGCACTTCCTCCACCACGGGGCTGAGGCGGTGGATCTCGTCCACGAAGAGCACATCATGCGGCTGCAGGTTGGTGAGCAGGGCGGCCAGGTCGCCCGCCCGTTCCAGCACCGGGCCGGATGTCTGGTGCAACTGCGCCTGCATCTCGTTGGCGATGATGTGGGCCAGGGTGGTCTTGCCCAGGCCCGGCGGGCCGAAGATGAGCACATGATCCAGGGCCTCACCCCGCTGGCGGGCGGCGGGAATGAAAACCTCCATCTGCTCCTTCACCACCGGCTGGCCCACGTAATCCCGCAGCAGGCGCGGACGGATGGCGCGATCCACCAGCACATCGTCCATGGCGGCGGCAGGATCGATAATGCGTTCCCCGTCCGCCATGCCCTATCCCCTGGCCTTGCCCTGCAGGGCAAGGCGGATGACGGTTTCCGTGTCCATGTCCGGGGTGAACACGGCGGCCACCATGCGCGTGGCCTCGGGCGCCTTGTAGCCCAGGGCCACCAGGGCACTGACGGCATCGCCATCGGCGGAAGAAGCGGCTGCCGCCGCGCCACCGGAAAGGACAGGCGCTGTACCCGGGGTCTCCACCTTTTCCAGGCGGTCGCGCATTTCGATGATCAGGCGCTCGGCGGTCTTCTTGCCCACCCCGGGAAGGCGGCACAGGGCCTTCACGTCACCGGACTGGACGTAGAGGGCAAATTCGTCAGAAGTCATGCCGGAAAGAATGGCCAGGGCCATCTTGCCTCCCACGCCATTGACCCGGAGCAGAGCACGGAACAGGGCGCGGTCGCTCTCGCGGATGAAGCCGAACAGGCTGTGGGCGTCGTCGCGCACCATCATGTGGGTATAGAGCACCACTTCCTGGTCGCCGTCGGGCAGATCGTAGAAAGTGGACATGGGCGCTTCCACCTCGTAACCCACGCCGTTGACCTCCAGCAACAGGGAAGGCGGCTGTTTTGCCAGCACCCGGCCACGCAGCAGGCCGATCACGACAACCCCCCCAGTTTTCGCGCATTGACGCTGGTATGGGCATGACACAGGGCCACGGCCAGGGCATCCGACTCGTCCAGCCCCATGGGCTGCCGCAGCCCCAGAAGCAGGCGAATCATGTGCTGCACCTGTTCTTTCTCGGCGCCCCCCGTGCCCACCAGGGCCAGTTTCACGGCGCGTGGCGTGTATTCGTACACAGGCAGCTCCGCCACCACGGCAGCCGTGATGGCCGCCCCCCGGGCATGGCCCAGCTTGAGGGCCGAGGAGGCATTGGCCGCCACGAACACCTGCTCCACGGCCACCTGCTGGGGGGCATGTTCTTCCAGCACCTCGGAGATGCCGTTGAATATCTCGCCCAGGCGGGCGGAAAAATCCTTGCTGCCGGTTCGGATGCAGCCACTGTGAACGTGGCGGCTCCGGCGACCATCGGAGTCGATGACGCCAAATCCCGTCACCCGGGAGCCCGGATCTATGCCCAGTATCCTCAAGCGCCCAGGGACTCCATGATTTCGTCGGAGATCTCGGCGTTGGAATACACTTCCTGCACGTCGTCCAGGTCTTCCAGGGCATCGATGAGGCGCATGAGCTTTTCCGCCCCTTCCTGGTCCATTTCCGCCTTGGTGGTGGCCTCGAAACTCACCTCGGCATGGTCCGGGGTCAGGCCGGCGTCCTCCATGCCCTGCTTCACGTCGGAAAAGTCCTCGGGCGTGGTGAACACGTCAATGCTGCCATCATCGTTGGTGACCACGTCGTCGGCGCCAGCCTCCAGGGCCGCTTCCATGATGGCATCTTCATCGGCCCCGGGACCGAAGCTGATGATGCCCTTCTTCACGAACAGATAGGCCACGGAACCGTCCGTGCCCAGGTTGCCGCCGTGCTTGGTGAAGGCGTGGCGCACCTCGGAGGCGGTGCGGTTGCGGTTGTCGGTCATGCAGTCCACCATGATGGCGGTGCCGCCGGGACCGTAGCCCTCGTAGCGAATCTCCTCGTAGTTCTCGCCTTCCATGCCGCCGGCGCCACGCTTGATGGCCCGCTCTATGGTATCCGCCGGCATGTTGGCGCCCTTGGCCTTGTCCACGGCCAGACGCAAGCGGGGGTTGGCGTCGATGTCGCCGCCCCCTTCCTTGGCCGCCACAGTCACCTCCCGGATCAGCTTGGACCAGAGCTTGCCCCGCTTCTTGTCATTCGCCGCCTTCTTGTGCTTGATGTTCGCCCATTTACTGTGACCTGCCATTTCTTACCTCATAGAACTGTATTGAATGCGGAAAGCCCCGCGGAAAAACACTGGCCGAGCCGGCGCTTTCAGCGGCTTGTTCACCATTGGGTTATCACGAAATTCTACCATGAGCGCCGACGCGGCTGGGACTGGATTCACCCCCCTGAAATCCTGCTACACTCCGGTTTTCGGAACCATTGCAGAATTCCCATGCTGGAAACCGCCGCCATTGCCTTCACCACTTTCTTCGCTACCGTGGCGCCCGTGGATTCCGCCATCATGTTTGCCGCCCTGACAGCGGAAAACACACCGGCTGAAAGACGCAAGATGGCATTGCGCGGTGTGGCCATCGCCACCCTTCTTCTGCTGCTGTTCGCCTTTTTCGGCAAAACCCTGCTGGGACACCTGGGCATTTCCCTGGCGGCCCTGACCACCGCCGGCGGCATATTGCTGCTGCTCATGGGCATAGACCTGGTATTTGCCCGCAACTCCGGCGCCATGTCCACTACCCGCGCCGAATCCCGGGAAGCCGAGGATCGCGCGGACATCTCCGTGTTTCCCCTGGCCACCCCCCTGCTTGCCGGACCGGGCACCATGGGCGCCGTGATCCTCATCATGGCCAATGCCCACGGAGATTTCCGCAAGGGCGCCATCGTCATCGCCATGCTGCTGCTGGTGATGCTGATTTCGCTGATACTACTGCTGGTGGCGGGAAGGCTGGAAAGATTGCTGGGCGTTACCGGGATGCGGGTGATCAACCGCGTGTTCGGCGTACTCCTGTGCTCACTGGCCGTACAGTTCATCTTCGACGGCATCCGCAACAGCGGGCTGCTCGTCTGATTCACGACACCAGACCCGGTTGCGGCCGGCATGCTTGGCCCGGTAGAGCGCCTGATCCGCGATCTCGAACAGGGACGCGGGTGAAACATCGTCACCGGGAACCAGGCTGGCGCAGCCGATGCTCAACGTCAGGCGATGCTGCTGCTCACCATCCGAATAGGTGATATCCAGGGCCTGCACCCCGTCCACGATCTCCTGGGCGAAACGTCGCGCCTGATCCATGCGGGATTCGTCAAGATCCAGCAGTATGGCAAATTCCTCGCCGCCGATACGGCAGGCATGGTCGCCGGCGCGGCGTATCTTGCCCTGCAGGTATTCACCAAGCCGCCGTAATACCTCGTCCCCATAAAGATGCCCCATGACGTCATTCAGGCGCTTGAAATGATCGACATCGAGAATCAGCAGGAACAGGGGCCGCTGGTGACGCTGATTGATTCGCCACATTCTCTCGAAATGCTCGTCGAAACCGGTTCTGTTACACAATCCGGTCAGCATGTCGCGCCGCGAACTGTCCCGGAGATGGAGAATCTGCTGCCGATTGGTGAACAAGGCGACAGCGGTCAGGCCCAGCCACACGGGCATGACGGGAACCATGATCCCGAACACCAGCAGCAACAGCAGCACCCCCCCGGCGGTCACCGCCAGCCCCAGCAGGAATCCTCTGGCCGCGCACCGCCCCCGATACAAAGCGACCATCAGGCCACCCAGCGCCGACAACAGCGCCAGCGTCAACCAGCGGGGCCAGCCCTGCAACTCGGTCAGCAAGGCGTCCTGCTCCAGTGCATTCAACACATTGGCATGCACCTCGACCCCCGGCATCAGGCTGGATGTCACCCCAGGCGTGTGAAACACGCGTTGTATGCCCTGGGCGGTCACCCCCACGAAAACCGTCTTGCCCACCAACCGCGACGGGGGCACGCGCCCTTCCACCACATCGACAAATGAATAGACGGGGATATGGTCACTCCCCCTGGAAAAGGGGAACAGAATCCGATGATTCCGAACCCAGCGCCCCACACCCTGGATATTCCGGTTGGCATAATCCCGGCCCGGCAAGCGGTTCACCTTATACTTGCCTCCCAGGTAAAGCGCGGCCAGGGCGAGCTGCGGCCAGTGCGCCGATCCGGAACCGGCCAGCAGAAACACTCCCCGCAGCATGCCATCCTGATCCAGAGGCATGTCGGTATGACCGATGGCCGCCGCCGGCCCGGCGAACAGGGCACGGGGAAGTATCTCTGAAACCTCGCCATTGGCGATATCCTGATCACTGGCCATGGCCAGAACCGTGCGGCCATGCCGGGCCAGGGCATCGGCGAAGGCCCGGTCTCCTTCCATGTCATCGAGGTGCAGATCGGCGAACAGGATATCGAAAGCCACGGGGCCGGCTTCCGCCTCCTTCAGTACATCCAGTAACCGGGCATATCGGGACCGGCTCCAGGGCCAGGGACCGATTTCCCACAGGCTTTTTTCATCGATGGCGACAATGGCAATATCCCTGGCGGTCGGCGCCCGAACCAGTTGCAACTCCGCGTCAACGACCATCTGCTCCAGGCGCCAGGTGATGCCGCTGAAGTCCACAAGCAGGGCCAAGGCGACGGCGGCCAACACATAGGCAACCGTTTTTTCCGCCAATCTTTCCGCCAATGCCTTCACGCCGGTCATCCCATCTCTCCTATAGGAGCAGCAGAGCCACGGCAATCCCCATGATCGCCAGGGGCCAGTAACTGTCAGGCTTTATTTCGAAACGCTGTGCCGGTCCGAAGGCACCCTGGTAGCCTTCCGCATCCACCGAACGCAGGCGGAAATAATAGAACCCGCTGGGAGGACGAGGCACCTTCAGGACAGGGGTACTGGTGCTTTCATCGACCAGCAACTCCTGGAAGTCCCGGTCGGCGGCCACCTGCACATGATAACTCGCCACGCCTTCCACTGCCTGCCAGGCCAGCACCAGCTTGCCTTCTTCCGTGGCCGGAGGCTTGGGCTGGGGCACTGGCGGCACGGGCAGCACATCAATCTTCACCGTGCGTCCCGGCGGCCCGGCCCGGCCTTCACTGGTCACCGAGGTCAGGCGGAAATACCAGCTACCCTCGGATACCGGAAGAGTGATCCGGGTTCCATCGACCATCCGCTCCGTCCTGACATCGCGAAAAGCCTCATCCGCCGCCAGTTCAAAACGATATTTGTCCGCCGCTTCGACTTCCGCCCAACTGAAAACCAGATCCCCGGCATGCAACACCTTGCCCGGCAGGGGCTGGCGCACCAGTGGCGCTTGGGGACGGGCATCCACCGTGAGGCGGGTCACCGCATCCCTGCCTTCCAGACCACGCGCATCCAGGGCGCGAACACGCACATGATAGCTACCGTCGGCAAGCGCCTGGTCAATCATGAAACGGTTTTTCACCTTCCGGTCCAGCACCAGTTGCAAGAATTCGTCGTCCGTGGCGATCTGGATATGATATCCGGCAGCCCCGGGAGGCGTATCCAGCCTGACGACAGTCGGCAGATAGCGCACCAGGGAAGGCACCACGTCCAGGTCGGGAGCATCCAGGAGCTGCACCGGCTTTACGGGCGGCGCATCCTTTTCAACAACGGTTCCAAAATTCTCCGGCACATCCACGCTGCCCAGATCGTTCCCCACACTGACCAGCCCCTGCAGTACCTCGGTGCGGGATGCCGCTCCATCCACGCCGATTCTGAAGTGGGTACCCCGCACTGCGGAATTCGCGGCCACAGTCTGAATTTCATAGCTGTTGTCCGGGTGGTGGGAGGGATTGGCGTCCATCTTCATGGCGCCCTTGCGAACATACAAGCCGGCATCCAGATTCTCTCCCCCTCCAAGCTTGCGCAAGCGTGTGAATTCCAGCTCGCTTTGCTCCTGCATCAGGATGACGCTGCCATCTTCCAGGGATATGAGTACCGTGCTGTTGCCGCCGGTCATCACATGATCCCCGACCGACAAAGCCATTCCGGGCTTGAGCGGCAAGGGCTGGCCGGTGCTCCCTATCCGTACCCTGGCATCACCGTGAACGGCCTGCACGCGAGCTTCCGAATGCTCTTCCTTCACCACATACAGGGGAATGGCGATCCGCATGCCGGGGCGGATGGTGGTGGCATCCTCGATCTGGTTATGACGCAGGATGTCCTTCCAGTAGCGCCAGTCCTTGAGCAGGTCATGACTCAGATCCCATACCGTGTCCCCCGGCTTGATTGTGTACAACCAATCTTCGGCGCTCACCGGCGCAATGGACAAGAGAAAAGAGACACTGGCCAGCAGAACCCGCCCGACTTTGGCAGAAAACTTCATTTATGTTGCTTCCGGATTGAATGAATCAGGATCGTGAAATCAAACCAAGGAATACTAGCAGTAGAGACAGGGGAAACATATACCCATTTTCTACCCGATCCAGCCCGCCCAGCATGTCTTGACGGCACAACCGGATTCCGCCCGGAGATTTGCGCTCCGCCGATTATCATGACAGCATCTGCATCCAGTTCAAACCCGACCCTGTACCACCGATGAGTGACTCAGAACATCCACAACCGACACAGATACAACTGCACAGGAAGTCCCGCCTGCTGAGCGTGGATTTCTCCGACGGATCGAGCTTCCGCTATCCCTGCGAATACCTGCGGGTTTTCTCGCCCGCGGCCGAAGTGGCAGGCAGCAATCGCCCGGAAAGCGGCAAGAAAGAGGTCAATATCGAAAAACTGGAGCCCAAGGGCAGCTATGCCCTGCACATCATTTTCGATGACGGACATGACACGGGCATCTATTCCTGGGAACGGCTCTACGATCTGGGCCAGAACCAGGACAGATACTGGCGGGAATATCTACAGCGCCTGGAAAGCGCCGGACTGTCCCGGGAGCCGGAAGCCGGCGACAAGGAAAAGGAAAATCTGGATTTGCGCATCATGTATTTCAACTACCTGGTCAACAAGCTGGGCACCCAGGAAGAGCGAATCACCCTGCCCGCCAGCCGGGTAAAGACCGTACAGGATCTGCTCAGGGTGCTGGGCATGCGCAAGCTGGAGCGCGGTTACCTGCTCGCGGAAGAACACGTGAGAGTGACAGTAAACCGGCAATTCGCCGAACCCTTCACTCGTCTGGAAGATGGAGACGAGGTGGGCATCGTGCCCAATTCACCCAATCCACCACCTCCCCCCAGTCGGTAGCCGCAACAGCTCGCCATGCCCATCATCGAAAGCGCTTTCGAGCCGGCATGGTGGCTGCCCGGCCCCCATCTACCCACCCTCTGGCCCAGCCTGTTCCGGCGCCGCCCCGAACTGTCTTTGCGCCATGAACGTGTGGAGCTGTCCGATGGCGACTTCCTGGATCTGAGCTGGAACGGGAAGGAAGACGCGCCCATAGTGCTGCTCCTGCACGGCCTGGAGGGCAGCCTGGATTCCCACTATGCCCGTCCCCTGTTGAAGGCACTGGCGGAAGCGGGCTACCTGGCCTGCATATTGCACTTTCGCGGCTGCAGCGGTGAACCCAACCGCCTGCCGCGCAGCTATCACAGCGGCGACAGCGCCGAGCTGCAAACCGTTACCGAACACATCCACAGCAGCCGCGGACGCCCGGTCCACGCCATCATCGGCTTCTCCCTGGGAGGAAACGTACTGCTGAAATGGCTGGGAGAACGGGGAACAGAAGCAGGCATCCAGCGGGCCATGGCCGTGTCCGTACCCTTTCTGCTCGACCAGGCCGCCGACCGGCTGAACCAGGGCTTTTCCCGCCTCTACCAAAAGCACCTGCTGGACAACCTGAAGCGCAAGTACCGGCAAAAATTCAGCCGCATGCCTTCGCCCCTTGACGTGGATCTGGAGCAGATCCGCAACTTCCGCCAGTTCGACGAATATATTACAGCGCCGCTGCATGGTTTCGCGGGGGCGGACGACTACTACCGGCGTTGCAGCTGCCGCCAATTTATTCCCGGCATCCGTGTGCCCACCCTGATTCTGCACGACCGTTATGATCCCTTCATGTGGCCGAATACGGTTCCCGAAGCACAGGAACTGCCGGATGAGGTGGTGCTGGAACTCACCGAAGGCGGCGGACATGCCGGCTTCATCTGCAACATGAGCGGCTCCCGGGGCACCTACTGGTCGGACAGACGCTTGCTGGAATGGCTGAAACAGGAGTAAGAAACCATGAACAAACTGATTCTGCTGTGCAACATCACCCTGGTGATCCTGGGGGCAATCATGATCGGACTGGGCATCCAGGGAGGCATCCTGCCGCCAGCCATCACCGGGGTGGGCTTCCTCGTCATCGCCCTGGCGCTGCAGGCCGGCAACAGGGGTTGAAGGGGCTTGCGAGGCCGCGCACATCATCCATGGTGATATTCGCCACGCTCATTGCACCCTACCCATGGAAAATCCCGGAGGAGCGACGTTGCGCACCCTGAAGAAGCAGCGCGTGACGCCGCGCCTATGAGCCGCCGAAAAAGGGCATGGCGATGAAGAACTTGATCACCACGGCATTGAGCAGGTCGATAAAGAAGGCGCCAATGAGAGGAATCACCAGAAAGGCCTGCACGGAAGGGCCGTACTTGCTGGTCAGGGCCGTCATGTTGGCAATGGCCACCGGCGTCGCACCCAGCCCCAGGCCGCAGAAACCCGAGGCCATTACCGCCGAATCATAGTTTCTGCCGGTGATGCGGAACACCACGAACACCGCTACGGCGATGACCACCAGCACCTGCGCCAGCACCATCACCAGAATGGCGCCCAGGGAGTTCAGCATGGATACCAGATCCATGCTCATCAGGCTCATGGCCAGGAACAGCTGCAGGCTGAGCTCTCCCGCCCGGTCTATGGCCGGCCGGTTCAGGGGATGCTTCAGAGCATCCGCCGTGTTGGTGATGACGATACCCACCATCATGGCGGTGAGAAAACCGGGCAGGCTCAACCCCCTGTCCGCCAGGTACTGGTTCACCCATTCCCCGGCGGTCACGCAGACGGAGAGGGCCAGCAGCGTGCCCAGGACATCATCCACGCGAATCTCCCGGCAAGGCGCTTCCCGCCCGGCCGATGCCGTCTCCGGAACGTCATCCGCCACCGGGCGCAGGTTATGACGCTCAACAAGCCAGCCGCCCACGGGGCCGCCGATGAGCCCACCGGCGATGAGGCCAAAAGTGGCGCATGCTATGCCGAATTCCGCCGCGCCTTTCAAACCGGCTTCGGACGCCACCTGCCCCCAGGCAATGGCCGTTCCATGACCGCCGGCAAAGGAGACGCTGCCCGCCAACAGGCCGTAACCCGGCGCCTGGCCACTGAGCAGGGCAACGCCGATGCCGGCGATGTTCTGGGCCACCAGCAGCAACACCGCCACCAGGGTTAGGAGGAACAGCATCTTCCCGCCCTTCGCCAGGGTATTGAGCTTGGCCCCCAGGCCGATTGTGCTGAAGAAGAACAGCAGGAACAGGTCGCGCAATTGCAGATCGAAACCGACCCTGATATTCCAGCCCAGATGCAGCATCAGCACAAACAGGCTGCACAGGATGCCGCCGGTCACGGCAAAGGGAATATTGTATGTTTCCAGAAAAGGCAGCTTGCGGTTCAGCAACTTGCCCAGGGCCAGCACCAGCACGGCGACGATGATGATATCCAGATTGGCAATGCTGATTTCCATGAGCTGTTCTCTGTGCGATCACGAAACCGGGCGGCCGGAGCCGCTCTGGAATCACCCGGCTTCCGTCTCCTTTTGCGGCAGACGCAAACGGATGGAAAGCTCCCGCAACTGGGCGGCCGAGACTTCCGAAGGCGCCTCCGTGAGCAGGCAGGCCGCCGTCTGGGTCTTGGGGAAGGCCATCACGTCACGGATGGAATGGGCGCCGGCCATGAGCATCACCAGCCGATCCAGACCAAAGGCCAGGCCGCCATGGGGCGGGCAGCCGTACTGCAGGGCGTTGAGCAGGAAACCGAACTTGTCCTCGGCCTCCTGTTCGTCTATGCCCAGCAGTTCCAGCACCTTGCTCTGCACCTCGGAACGGTGGATACGCATGGAGCCACCGCCGATCTCCGTGCCGTTGAGCACCATATCGTAGGCGCGGGACAGGCACTTGCCGGGATCACTGTCCAGCAGCGCCAGATCTTCTTCCCGTGGCGCGGTAAAGGGATGGTGCAGGGAAGTCCAGCGCTTTTCCTTCTCGTCCCATTCGAACATGGGAAAATCCACCACCCACAAGGGCCGCCAGTCCCCTTCCATGAGTTCCAGATCCTCGCCCAGCTTCACACGCAGGGCGCCCAGGGCTTCATTCACCACCGCCGCCTTGTCCGCGCCGAAGAAAATCAGATCACCATCCTCGGCCCCGGTGCGTTCCATGATGCCGTTCACCGCCTCGTCAGGCAGGAACTTGAGGATCGGAGATTGCAGGCCGTCACGGCCCTTGTCCGTCCACTCGTTGACCTTGATATAGGCCAGGCCGCGGGCGCCGTAGATACCCACGAACTTGGTGTAGTCGTCGATTTCCTTGCGGCTGAGCCGGCCACCGGCCGGCACGCGCAGTGCCGCCACCCGCCCGGCGGGGTCAGAAGCAGGGCCGGAGAACACCTTGAAATCCACGTCCCGCATGAGATCCGCCACGTCCGTCAGCTCCAGGGGGCAGCGCAGATCAGGCCGGTCGGAGCCGAAACGCGCCATGGCCTCGGCATAGGTCATGCGAGGAAAGGGATTGGGCAGATCCACGTCCAGCGCTCCCTTGAACACGCCCCGAATCATGTCTTCCATGTGCTGCATGATCTGCTCCTCGCTCATGAAAGACATCTCCACGTCCAACTGGGTAAACTCCGGCTGGCGGTCGGCACGCAGATCCTCGTCACGGAAACAACGCACAATCTGGTAATAGCGATCCATGCCGGACATCATCAGAAGCTGCTTGAACAACTGTGGAGACTGGGGCAGGGCAAAGAACTTGCCCGCATGAGTGCGGCTGGGCACCAGGTAGTCCCGCGCCCCTTCCGGGGTGGCCTTGGTGAGCATGGGGGTTTCCATGTCCATGAAACCATTGTTGTCCAGGTACTCCCGCAGCAGGCGGGTGACGTTGGAACGCAGCCGCATACGCTCCAGCATCTCCGGGCGGCGCAGGTCGATGTAACGGTAGCGCAGACGCAGCTCCTCGGAAACATCCTCGTCGTCCAGCACGAAGGGCGGCGTCTTCGCCGCGTTGAGGATCTCCAGCTCCTTGCCCAGCACCTCGATCTCGCCAGTGGAGATCTCGGGGTTCACCGTACCCTCGGGACGGCGGCGCACCCGACCCTTGACGCGCAGCACATACTCGGTGCGCACCCTCTCCGCCGTGGCGAACACGTCCTCCACATCGGGATCATAAACCACCTGGATCAGCCCGGTACGGTCACGCAGATCGATGAAGATCACGCCTCCATGATCACGGCGGCGGTTCACCCAGCCGCAAAGTTCCACTGTTTCATCGACCTGTTCCAGGCCGGGTTCACCACAATAATGACTACGCATCGAATTCTAACCCTGGATATCGCTGTTGATTTCACAAAGAACACACCCCGGAAGACCGGGGTGTGGGATCAGTCGTCAATGACAGCCGCAACTGCCGCCGCCACATCCGCCGCCCCCGGACGAGGACTTGTCCTTGCCCGAATCGGCCACGTTCTTCCTGCTGCCGGACTTGAAGTCCGTCTCGTACCAGCCACCGCCCTTGAGGCGGAACCCGGACGCGGAAATGAGCTTCCGCAGCTCGGGCTTGCCACATTCGGGACAATCCTCCAGGGGCGCATCGCTCATTTTCTGCATGACTTCCAACTCGTGGTCGCAAGCCTTGCATCGATATTCATAGAAAGGCATATCGCAACCTCCATAACTGTTTCGTCGAGAGTAAACCGCAGGATTTTAACATGAAGCGGGAAAAATGGGTTGCCGAACGGGAAAATCGGCACGCGGAGGTTACTGAAGGGACAGGCGGTGGGATTGCCCGCCGTCATTCCCTGGCAAAAAAGGAAGAATCGTCCGCGTCCTCCACATCCATGTCATGGATCTTCTCCAGGGCCACACGCAGATTGCGCAACTCCTGTTCTCCCATGCCGAAGCGCACGTAGTATTCGGCTTTCTTGCGCAGGTCTTCCAGGATCCTGTTGCGCTCCCGCAGGTAGAGCAACACGTAGCCCAGCTTGTACTGGTCCTTGCCCTTCTCGCGCATGGCCTCGGCCAGTTGTATGGCCTGCTCCATTTCCTCGCGACTCGGTTTCTTCATGGGCATCTTCTGCTCCCCCTGGGCACAAACACGGATTCACTATGTAGAATATAGACCATTCAACCCTCACGGAACAGCCATCCCATGACAGAAACTTCCCCGCGCAGCATCCTCGTCACCGGCTGTTCCAGCGGCATAGGCCATCACGTGGCCCATGGTCTGAAGGACCGGGGCTACCAGGTGTTCGCCACCGCCAGGAAAGGCGAAGACGTGGCCCGCCTGCAGGCGGAAGGACTGGACAGCCTGATGCTGGACCTGGACGAGGAAACCAGTATCGCATCCGCGGTGGAACAGGTGCTGGAGCGCAGCGGTGGAAGGCTCTACGGCCTGTTCAACAACGGCGCCTACGGCCAACCCGGCGCCGTCGAGGATCTGGACAGACAGACCCTGCGCGCCCAACTGGAAACCAACCTGCTGGGCTGGCACGATCTCACCCGCCGCATCATCCCGGTCATGCGGGAGCAAGGCGAAGGGCGCATCATCCAGAACAGCTCCGTGCTGGGATTTGCCGCCATGCCCTATCGCGGCGCCTACAACTGCTCCAAGTTCGCCCTGGAAGGCCTCACCGACACCCTGCGCCTGGAACTGCATGGCACAGGCATCCATGTATCACTCATCGAGCCCGGTCCCATCCGCAGCCGGTTCCGGGAAAATGCCTACGCCCGCTTCCTGGAGAACATCGATATGGAAAACAGCCCCCACAGGGACCGTTACCTGGGCATGATCGAAAGATTGAAGAAGGAAGGCGACGCGGCGCCCTTCACCCTGGGTCCGGAAGCCGTGTTGGACAAGGTCATTCACGCCCTGGAAAGCCAGCATCCCAGGCCGCGCTATTACGTGACCTTTCCCACCTACCTGTTCGGTTATCTCAAGCGGGTGCTGTCCAGCCGGATGCAGGACAGGTTGATGCGCTGGGCTTCGGGAGGAGGGAGGCATTGAGGCGGAAATGGTGCAATTCGCGGTACTCATTGCACCCTACGCTCAATGAATGTATGCCGTAGGGTGTGTTGAGCGCAGTGAAACGCACCATCAGGACCTCCTGGAAACTCCATCTCCTTGACCCACGGGCGGGGCGGTGCAATTCGCTGACGCTCATTGCACCCTACGTTCAATGAACGCATGCCGCGGGGTGTGTTGAGCTAGCGAAACGCACCACAGGCGTTCGTGAATCCGGCAAACTCATATCTGCCCGGCAAAATACCGCGCCAGGTAGGTATCGAAATCCTCGCCGGAGGACTGTTCCAGGGCTTTCTGCTCCGCCAGGGACCGCGCCGCCATACGATCCAGTTCCTCCACGAGGCCCGAGTCCATTTTCCGTTGGGAAAAATAGCGCCACTGTTCCCGGGACAGACGCCGGGCAAACTGGTAGAAACCTTCTCCGTTCTCCCGCATTTCGTCCAGCATGCGCCCCGAGGGGGTGAGAGAAGCATCCTCCAGCTTGCGCTGCTGATCCTTCAGGGACCGCGTGTAGGCGCCATCATCACCCTGTTCCACCAGCAGTTCCGCCAGGGGTTCCATGGCCTGCAACAGTTCCCGGGCCCAATCACGGAACAGCACCGCCCGGTCACCACGTTGCAGCTTGAGCAGGGGATCCCTGCCCTGGTGGGCCACCCAGATGAGGTTGCGGTCGATCTCCTTGCGCTCGGTAGCGCTGATGGCCGGGCTTTCCCTCAACAGGCAATAGAGCATGAACACATGAAGGAAGCGCAACTGGGTTTCGTCCACCCCCAGGGGATGGTAGGCATTCACATCCAGCGAGCGCAATTCCACGTAGGCTATGCCCCGCTCCTTCAGCGCCCGGGCCGGCGTTTCCATGTCGCCATGGATCTGCTTCGGGCGCACGGAGCTGTAGTATTCGTTTTCGATCTGCAACTGGTTGGCGTTGAGCTGACGGTACTCACCATCTACCTTCACGCCAATACTCTCCCACACCGGGCAAGGGGTCTGGGTGGCCCGCGCCAGGCTGTGCACGTAGCTGTCCAGGTCGTCGTATCCGGCCTTGATGCCCATGCCTTCTTCCCTGCGGTTCTGGTAGCCGATATCTCCCATGCGCAGTGAAGTGGCATAGGGCTCGTAGTAGGTATGGTCATCGAATACCAGCAGATCCGGTTCCTTGTCCGTGAAGAAGGAGCTGCACACGGAAGGCGAGGCACCGAACAGATAGGGAATCAGCCAGCCATAGCGCTGCAGGTTGCGCACCATGCCCATGTAGTGGCGGTCACGAAAGTCCCGCAGGCTGCCTTTGTCACCCAGCAGGGCCTGGTACATGGGCCAGAAGGCATCATCCAGGGAAAAATTGTAGTGTACGCCCGCGATTACCTGCATGGTGCGGCCATAGCGGTAGCCCAGGCCCACCCGGTAGACATATTTCATCAGCCCCGGGTTGGAGCTGCCATAGCAGGCAATGGGAATGTTGTCCTCCCCCGCCAGGATGCAGGGCATACTGGTGGCCCAGAGAAACTCCCCATCCAGCCTTCCACGCACATACAGGTGCAGTTCCTCCAGGCAATCCAGGGCCTGGGTGAAGTCCTCGAAGGGAGGTGTCACCAGCTCCAGCAGGGCCTCGGAATAGTCAGTGGTGATACGGGGATGGGTCAGAGCCGATCCCAGGGAAGCGGGATGAGGCGTCAGGGCGATGCCGCCGTTCTCCGCCACCCGCAGGCTTTCCTTTTCCAGCCCGAAACGCCCCCGCGCCAGCAGGGACGGGCTACCTTCCCGGCGCAGGCGTTCGAGCAGGCCGGTGACCAGGGGCGAACCGGTGGGCATGGTCGTTGCTTATTCGGCCTGGGCGGTGACGGGACGCTGCTGGCGGATGAAGTCAGCCAGGATGTGCGCGGTCTCTTCCTGCATGATGCGGTTGATGCCCTCGGGATCGTCTTCCTTTTCCTCGAACTCGTCCTCGTCATCATCCAGCTTGGTCAGGGGCGGCAGGCCACGCAGGGCGCGCAGCTTGTTGTGCCGTTCCAGGGCGCGCTGCTCCCTTTCATCCCACTCCTTCCTGCGTTCGGATTCCACCAGGGAGACTTCCTTGCGCTCCGCCATGTTGTTGAATTCCCGGTTTTCCTCCACCAGGAAATTGAAACCGGAATCCCTGGCCACGCGTCTTTCATGCTTGCGCTGCAACATGGACAATTGCGGCACCTGATTCACCGCGCGGTACTCGACCGGCTGGATGCTGGCCCAGGGAAGGGCATTGTCCAGGGAACGCTCACCATGCTTGCCCGAGCCTTCGGCGGTGGGAAAGAGCACATCGGGAATCACGCCCTTGTGCTGGGTGCTGCCGCCTTGCACGCGAAAAAACTGCGCAATGGTGAGGCGCAGCCGCCCCAGATCCCGCTTGCGGCGGGAAAACTGTCCCAGATCCACCAGGCTCTGCACCGTCCCCTTGCCAAAGGTGGGTTCGCCGACAATCAGGCCCCGTCCATAGTCCTGGATGGCGGCAGCGAAAATCTCGGACGCGGAAGCACTGTTGCGGTTCACCAGCACCGCCAGGGGGCCGGTATAGGCTTCTTCGGGATCGCTGTCGCGCTCCACGTCGATGCGCCCCCGGCTGTCCCTGACCTGCACCACGGGGCCATGGGGAATGAACAGGCCGGTCAGCTCGGTGGCCTCGGTGAGCGAACCGCCGCCATTGTTGCGCAGATCCACGATGATGCCATCCACCTTTTCCGCCTTGAGCCCGGCGATGAGCTTGCGCACATCCCTGGTGGTGCTGCGGAAATCCTTCTCTCCCGCCGCCTGGCCCCGGAAATCCCGGTAGAAGGCCGGCACGTCGATGACGCCGAAACGCATGCCATCCACCTCGATGATGCTGGACTTGGCCGCCTGATCCTCCAGCTTGATCTTGTCCCGCTGGATAAGCACGGTTTTCACCGGCGCATCCGCGCCCCCTGCCCTGGGCAGCACGTTCAGACGCACGATGGTGCCCTTCTTGCCCCGGATCTTTTCCACCACATCCTGCAGGGGCCAGCCGATGACATCTTCCATCTCGCCGTCCTCTCCCTGGGCCACGCCGACGATCTTGTCACCGGCATGCAGCTGACCGCTCTTGTCCGCCGGGCCGCCGGGCACGACCTTCTGAACCACCGTGTACTCATCGTCACTGCGCAGCACCGCGCCTATGCCCTGCAGGGACAGGCGCATGGAAATATCGAAATTCTCGGAGCGCTCCGGCGACATGTAGCTGGTATGGGGCTCGATGCTCAGGGTGTAGGCATTGACGAAGGTCTGGAACACGTTGTCCGCATCCAGCTGGTGAACCCGCCGGCGCATGGTCTGGTAACGCTTTTCCAGGGTCTCGCGAATCTTCTTCTCGTCCTTTCCCGCCAGGCGCAGGCCCAGGATGTCGTTCTTCACCCGCTTGCGCCACTGGTCACGAATCTCGGCCTCGTTCTTCGCCCAGGGGGCATCTTCGCGGTCGAAACGATAGGTTTCCTTGCGGGTGAAATCGAATCCGTCCTCCTTCAACAGCCTCAGGGCCAGGTCCACGCGCTCATCGACCCGCTGGCGGAAGCGGCGAAAGATCTCGAAGGCCGGCTCCAGGCGCCCGGAGGAAATGGCGTCGTCCAGTTCGTGCCGGTATTTCGAGAAACTGTCGATATCTTCCTGGGTAAAGAAGCTCTTGTTCGGGTCCAGGGACTCCAGGTAGCGCTCCAGGATGGCCTCGGACAGCGTGTCGTCCAGGTGCACCTTGCGATAGTGATAGCGCTCCAGCACCCGGTTCACGATCAGGGCAGTCTGCCGCTGGGTATTGTCGGGAACCAGGGATTCCGGCGATACCTCCTTGGCCACGGCAAAGGCCGTGGTGCTGACAAGCAGCAGGCAAAGAGCATTGATCCCGAGTGTCAGTAGTTTCTTCATCTATGTTTCCGTTTCTCTTTCCCGGACCGAAAGACCGGCCCCCAGGGGGCGCCGCAGGCCCGTGGCCAGATCCAGGTATTCTTCATGCTGCGGATCCAGGTAGCCATGCCGCAGCAGAAAATCGATTATCACCAGGTTGCAGTTCAACTTGAATTCGTCGGTTTCCCTCACCAGGCGGGCAACCTCGCGCAGGGGCAGCAGGCTGAAGGATTCGACCTCGCCATCGGTGTTTCGAGGCCTGAAGTCCGGAGAAAGTTCCAGGTCATAGCAATAAAGCACATCCGGCCGGTAACCGCGCTCTGCCACCCGATTATAACTCACCAGACCGACCGGGACTGCCCGGCTGGCCAGTTCCGCGGGCAGCCCCGCTTCTTCGGCGCATTCCTTGCGCAGGTTCTCTTCCAGGCTCACCCCCCAGGGAAGCCCCCCAGCCACCATGTTGTCCAGGCGACCGGGATAGATCAGGCGATCCCTCGCTCGGCGCCCCAGCCACATGTGGATGCCGTCGTCACGGCGCACATAGCCGTTGAGGTGCTGGCCGAAGGCCCGCACGCCAAAGTACGCGGCTGCCGCCCTGTCCATGATGCACAGGGCCGCTTCCCTGCCCGCCGGGGTTACCGGGTAGGGCTCCCCCATGGGCGGGGTGATCAGTTCCTGTTGGGCCAGCCAGTCGACCACGTCACCCAGGGCCTCGCTGCGGGCTGAAAAATCCCTGAACTCCCCACGCAGACGCATGGCATTATCCCTGACTTCAAACACATCGGGCCTGTCCGCCAGTTTTTCAACCAGCCAGGGACGCAGCCATCCCACCACCTGCCCATGGATGCTCCAGGGAACGAAGCGCTCGGTTACAGGGGGATTGCAGGCGGCAACATGCCGCAGATAGCCGGTATCAGTCACTTCCGCTCTCCCCGGCCTTCACCCGTTCCCAGGCATCTTCCAGCTTTTGCAATCCCAGAGTGCTCAAGTCCACATGCCCCTCGGCCTCCAGGAGCTCCTCCATGGCGCGGAAGCGCGTCTCGAAGTTCCTGTTGCCCCGGCGCAAGGCCTGCTCGGCATCCACCCCCAGCAGGCGGGCAACGTTCACCGCGGCGAACAGCAGGTCGCCCAGCTCGTCCTGCAAGGCCTCCTGGTCCGCCGCCTCAACGGCCTGCCTCACTTCCCGCAGCTCTTCCAGCAGCTTGTCCATGGCTCCCGCCGCGTCCGGCCAGTCGAAACCCACCCGGGCAGCCCGCTTCTGCAGCTTGTCTGCCCGGACCAGGGCAGGCAGGGCGGAAGCCACGCCGTCGAGCACACTGGAGCCCTCGTTCCTCTCACTTCGCTCGCGGCGCTTCTCCGCTTCCCAGGCTTCCCTGAGTGCGGCATCATCCTCGTGCCGCGCATCGGCAAACACGTGGGGATGACGGCGAATCATCTTTTCGCAGATGGCGTCCACGATATCCGCAAAATCAAAATACCCCTGCTCCTCACCCATGCGGGCATAGAAGACCACCTGGAACAGCAAATCACCCAGTTCCGATTTCAGCCCGGTGAAATCGCCCTGTTCGATGGCATCCGCCACTTCGTAGGCTTCCTCTATGGTATAGGGAACAATACTGCGCCAATCCTGCTTCAGATCCCAGGGACAACCCTTGTGGGGATCCCGCAAGCGGGCCATGATATGCAGAAGTTCGTCGATCTTGTGCGCCATGAAAAAGCCTTCCTACCCCGAGGATCATGTTTCCTACCAGCTGCACATCCGCGTGCACGGGAATGTGCGGATTGTGGCAGGTGCGCTGGGAAGCTGCAATTTTCCCGCCGGGCACTACATTTACACCGGCAGCGCCCGGCGAAACCTGGAGGCACGCATTGCCCGGCACCTGTCTGCCAGCAAGAAGCTGCGCTGGCATATCGACTACCTGCTGGCTCATCCCGACGTGGAAATCCTGCGAGTGGAAACTTCAGCCACACCGGAATGCCGGTGGAATCAGCAACTGGAAGGCAGTATTCCCGTACCCGGGTTCGGCGCCAGCGACTGCCGCCGGCATTGTGGCTCCCACCTGAAATACATCGGTCCAGTCCAGTGATTGTCAACCCTCCGGCCACTTGTGCGTTTTACCGGATACCCGCGCGAATTGACACAGCAAAAAGCAGCAAGGATCATGCCGGAAGCCATCAGCACGACTTTCATGGATACAGACAGT
Organism: uncultured Sedimenticola sp.; assembly: GCA_964636335.1. Taxonomy (GTDB): domain Bacteria; phylum Pseudomonadota; class Gammaproteobacteria; order Chromatiales; family Chromatiaceae; genus Thiolapillus. Next base: position 31,064 of record CAZWRE010000120.1, read on the forward strand.
AATCCGAAGGCACGAACCCAGTCACCCGGCCTGGAAAGGTTTCTCGCCGACGTGGAACGTCGTGCCCTGATAATGGCGGAAATCGCCACCCGCAGCCGAGAGGAGGCACTGGATCTGGTGCAGGACAGCATGATAGCTTTCGTCACCAAGTACGGGCACAAGGCGGAGACAGAATGGCCCCCTCTGTTCCACCGCATATTGCAGAACCGCATCCGGGACTGGTACCGGCGCTCGGCCGTGCGCAGCCGCTGGAAAGGCTGGCTGGGTTTCGCCGACAATGAGGGAGACCCCATACAGACGGCCCCCGATCCCCGTTTCGCAACACCGGAAAGGGAATTGCAGCGGGACCAATCGCGGGACGCCATCACCGCGGCCCTGGGCAATCTTCCCCTGCGCCAGCAACAGGCCTTCATGCTGCGCGTCTGGGAGGGACTGGACGTGAAGGACACGGCAAGAGCCATGGGCTGTAGCCAGGGAAGCGTCAAGACCCACCTGTTCCGCGCCATGCAGTCCCTGCGCGGACAGTTGCGGGAGTACCGCTGATGAACGAGTTTGAAAGGAAACTGAAGGAAGCACTGGACGAGAAAACCGCGGGACTGGACGCTTCCACCCTGTCCCGCCTGCGCCAGGCCCGGGAACAGGCCCTGGACACGCCGATCCCCTGGTGGCGCGCCCTGCATGCCGGCGCCACGGTAAACCTGGGTGGCGTGCTGGGACGTCATGCCGCACCTGCTGCCGCAGCCCTGGGACTGCTGGTACTGCTTAGCCTGTTACTGCTTTCGTCCTTGTCCAACAACAGCGGAATGGCAGAAACCAGCGATCTGGAACTGCTGGAGATCATCAGCCTGGAAACGGATCTGGAACTGGTGGAGGAACTGGACTTCTACCACTGGCTGGAGGAACAGGCGTCCCGGGACATGAACCAGTGATAACCACCATGATGTTCCTGCTGCTCAGCCTGCCTGGTGAAGAACAGCCCGGCCTCCAGACCGGCGACGCCCCTTCCCTGGAACTGCTGGAGTACATCGGCGCCATGGAAGAAGACGGGAACGGCGAACTGCTCGACCCGCTGGAACTGCCGCAGCCTGCATCGACCGCCACGCTTCCCCCCCAGCCTGCCCTGCCGACCGAGGAATCATCACAACCATGAAACGCCCGGCCTTCATCATCCTTCTGTTCTGCCTCGGCATGGCCTTCGGTCAGGCGGCCATCGCGGAAGAACCTGTCGGCTGGAACGACCTCACCAGCGAAGAACAACGCATCCTGGAGCCCGCGCGCAAGAACTGGGAGAATCTTTCACCGGAAAAGCAGCACCTTCTTCTCGCAGGCGCCAGGCGCTGGCAGGACATGACGCCGGAACAGCGCGCCCGGGCCAGGAAGAACCTCAAGCGCTGGAAAAAGATGACCCCGGAGCAGCGCAAGCGATTCCGCAAGCGCCTGCGGGAATTCAGAAAGCTGCCGCCGGAACAGCGCCGCAAGCTGCGCAGGTACCGCGAGTGGTTCAAGAATCTTCCGCCGGAGCGCAAGCGGGAGCTGCGCAAGCGCTGGAAACGCATGCCTCCCGAGGAAAGGCGCAGGCGCATCGAACGCCTGCCCAAGCAACCTCCCCAGCTTCACCCGGACCGGGACTGAAGCAGCCTCCTCCGGGAGAAGCGGCTGCTCTTTATCCCCGGTTGCTGCTCCCGGCGACGCGCTCTCCCGTCATTGTCAACCGATCTTCCCTCGCTTCGTTGTATTCCCCGCAAGCCAACAAACGGGGAATACACATGGACCCACAACGACGCTCATTCTTCCACAAGGCAACCGCCCTGGCCGCTCTCGCTTCCACGGGCGCAAGCCCCGGTTCCCGGGCCGCAGACCCTGACCAGTCCCTGCCGCCACCGGATCCGGACATGCTGCTCCTCAGTCGCTGCAGTTTCGGCATCACCAACCAGATGGCCCGGCAGATCAGCCGCCAGGGCAGATACAAATGGCTGCGGCGCCAGCTCTCCCCGGAAGACATCGATGAACCGGAACTGGAAGAACAACTGCGAGCGCGGACGCCCACCATTTACATGTCCGAGCGGGAGCTGGCAGGACTGGAGCAGGCTTTCCAGGCCGCCAACCAGTTGAAGCAGGCCACCCTGTTTCGCGCCCTGTTCAGCCGCCGCCAGCTATACGAAGTGATGGTGGAATTCTGGAGCAATCATTTCAGCATCTACCACCGGGATGGGCCGGTGACCCTGCTCAAGACCATCGACGACCGGGAGGTGATACGTCCCCACGCCCTGGGCCGCTTCCGCAATCTGTTGCATGCCTCCAGCAAGAGCCCGGCCATGCTGCTCTACCTGGACAATCACACCAATGTCGCCGGCACCCCAAACGAAAACTATGCCCGGGAACTCATGGAGCTTCACACCCTGGGCGTGGACGGCGGTTACACGGAAACCGACGTGCGGGAAGTGGCGCGCTGTTTTACCGGCTGGGCTGTTGCACGCCGGGGAAACCCGGACGTGGGCCGGTTCCGCTTCTACCCCGACCGTCACGACCAGGACGCCAAGACGGTACTGGGCACATTCATCCCGGCCGGCGGCGGCATCCGGGACGGGGAACGGGTCATCGACATGCTCGCCAGCCATCCTTCCACCGCACATTTCATTTCCTTCAAGCTCGCCCGCCATTTCGTCTCGGACAACCCGCCGGAATCGCTGGTGGAACGCATGGCCCGCCTGTTCCTAGATACCGATGGCGATATCCCTTCCCTGCTGGAGGAAATGCTGTTGTCACAGGAGTTCCTGGATTCCGCCGACCGGAAACTGCGGCGTCCCCTGGACTTCATCATTGGTTCCCTGCGCGCTACCACGCCTTCCCTGCGGAGGCAGTCCTACGCCGGACTGCGAAATTATCTCTATGCCCTTGGACAGATTCCCTTCGACTGGGTGCCACCGGATGGCTACCCGGACACCGCGACCTACTGGACATCCACCAACGGCATGCTCAACCGCTGGAATTTCGCCAGCGCCCTGGCGGGCTCCCGCCTGCCCGGCCTGACGCTGGACTACCAGCGGCTCGCCGGCGAACAGAGAACCCCGGAAGCCATCGTGGATCGGCTGGCCGAGACCCTGTTCCATCGCCCTCTCAGCGATGCGCACCGGGAAAGCTTCATCGGGTTCCTGGCTGCCGGAGACGGGAAGCGCCGCACCCTCGACGACAGCCAGGTGGAAGCACGCCTTCCGGGCCTGGTCGGGCTCATGCTCGCTTCCCCCTACTTCCAGTACCGCTGACCAGGAGACCCGATATGAAACTGTCCCGCAGACAATTCATGCAACTCGCCACCCTCGGTGGCGCCAGCCTTGCCACTCCCCGCCTGCTGCTCGCCGACGGACAGCAGAAGAGCACCGACGACATCATCATCAGCGTTTTCCTGCGCGGCGCTGCGGACGGCCTCAACATCGTCCCTCCCTGGGGAGACCCGGACTACTACAGCCTGCGCCCCACCCTGGCGATTCCCGCTCCCGGCAGTGAAGGCGGCGCCCTTCCCCTGGACGACCTGTTCGGCTTCCACCCGGGCATGAAGAACCTGCTGCCCGTGTACGAGGCGGGGGACCTGGCCGTGATCCACGCCTGCGGCTCGCCATCCCCCAGCCATTCCCATTTCGAGGCCCAGGATCTCATGGAAAGGGGGCTGGAATCCGCCATGGACGAGTACAACGGCTGGCTGGGGCGCTACCTGGACTACCGCAGGGATGACAGCTTCGGCGTGTTTCATGCCGTTGCCATGGGCATCGCGACACCACGCACCCTGGTGCACCAGGCCTCGACCATCGCCATGCCGGGCATCGAGGAATTCGCCCTGCTGCTTCCCGCAGAAGACGAAGACGAGGTCCGCGGGCTGCTGCAGGCGTTCTACGACGGCGACCAGCCCCTGGATCTTGCCTCAAGGGATACCCTGTCCGCCGTGGACGAACTGGCGGCCGCCGATCCCCTGCAATATCCCCCGGACAACGACGCGGAATACCCGGATACCGAGTTCGGCCGCCAGATGCGGGCCATGGGACAGCTCATCAAGGCCGAACTGGGCCTACGCGCCGGCGCCCTGAATCTGGGAGGCTGGGACACTCACGAAGGAGAAACCGCCACCCTGGACGCCCTGGTGCCGGAACTCGCCGATACCCTCGCGGCCTTCCACAAGGACATGGGAGAACGCATGTCCACCATCACCCTGGTGGTGATGACGGAATTCGGCCGACGGGCCTACGAGAACGGTTCGGCGGGAACCGATCACGGTCACGCGAGCTTCATGCTGGCCATGGGGAAAAATGTCAATGGCGGCAAGGTCTTCCACGATTGGCCCGGGCTGAAAGCCGCTGACCTCTACGGCGCGGGCGATCTCGAGGTGACCATCGACTACCGTAGTGTCCTGGGTGAACTCATCAGCCAGCGTACTGCCGGTATGCCCATGGACGAACTTTTCCCCGGCTATACGGATACCGGCTACCCCGGAATATTTTCCTGAACGGAGGACTTGCGGAATCCGTCACCACCCTGTTGCAACGTGAATCGTCTCCCGTTGCAGCAGGCTTTTCTCCCCGCCGGGGAACTTCACACCCCTTCCCCTGTCCTACAGCCGACACAGGAGTGGCCGAAAAGAACGACAGTCGTTTGCTTGGCTCGGCAAAAGCGGGACCCCGCCACAGACCGGAGGGGCGTTTTGCCAATCCAGACACAGTGTGGACGGGTGGTTCTCCACTAGACTGTTGGTCAACAACCAGTTTGCCGAAAAGGCTTCGAGGAGTGAAGCTTCCACAGGCACAAGAGTATTTCCCGGCCTGGCGCCCGATACCGCGCCCGAGCCCGAGTTGACGGTGACAACCCCTTATGTATTACATGAAAAACATCACCACGGCCCTGCTCCTTTCCGGTGCGGCCATGGCACACGCAAACACCCAGACCCTGACCGTGGTCGATACCGACCGGACCTTCGAAATCGAAGTGGAAAGCATGCAAATGCTCGATGACGGCAGTCTGCAGCTCAATGTCGCGCCCCATTACACGGAGATGATCAATCCCGTCACGCGAACCGCGGCCAATCTCGTTATCTCGGATGCCGCCCTCGGCCTGACCGCCGACTGCAACTGGAGTTCATGGAGCATGGACGCCGAGGGCCATATTACCCTGAACACCGATCCTGATAACGATCCCTGCGGCAATCCGGCCTACAACTGGCCCACCTTCCAGGATGTTTACAGCTTTCACTGGGCCTATGACGCCATACAGGCCCTGACCAATGCGGGGATAAGCAACGGCTGCGACGAGACCCACTTCTGTCCCGACGCTCCCGTGAGCCGCGCCCAGATGGCGTTGTTCCTGGAAAAGAGCATCAACGGCGCCGATTTCACCCCGGAACCGGCCCAAGGCATGTTCACCGACGTCCCCGTGGATCACTGGGCGGCGAACTGGATCGAACGGCTGGCGCTGGACGAGATCAGCACCGGCTGCGGTGACGGCATCTACTGTCCCGACGCATGGGTCACCCGGGCCCAGATGGCCCCCCTGATCCTGCGCTCGGCTCATTTCTCCGATGATCCCCCCTACGATCCCGGGACGGCCAGCGGCGACGTGTTCACCGACATCACTGCCGACCACTGGGCGGCGGACTGGATCGAAGCCCTGTTTTATGAAGAGATCACCACGGGCTGCGAGGATGGCAGCATCTACTGCCCGGACGACGCCGTCAGCCGCGCGGAAATGGCGACATTCCTGGCCAGGGCATTCAACCTGTAAACATTTTTTCCGCCGGTGAAGGCGCGCGGGTCTTCACCGGCCAGCGTCCGCCGCCGCAGTCAACCCGTGCCGCCCTGCTTCTCTTCCAGTTCATCCCAACGCTGGTAGAGAAGCTCCAACTGCTCCACCAGTTGCCGCAACTCGATGCCGAGCGCCCGCGCTTTTTGCGGATCGTCCTTGTACAGGCCGGGATCCGACAGCGCATCTTCCACACTTTCCCTGCGCCCTTCCATGGCCTCTATTTCCCCGGGCAGGCTTTCCAGCTCCCGCTGTTCCTTGTAGCCCAGTTTCCTTGCTTTTGCCGCCGCGGCGGGCCGTGTTGTCCCCGACGCTGATGTTTCCGCCTTTTTTTCCACCCGGCCCGTTTCAGGTTCCGGGCGCTGGACCAGCCAGTCGCTGTAGCCCCCCACCCAGGCACTGACCTTCCCATCACCCTCGAATACCAGGCTGGATGTCACCACATTGTCCAGAAAAGCCCGGTCATGACTGACCAGCAACAGGGTTCCGTCATAGTTCAGCAGCAGCTCTTCCAGCAGTTCCAGGGTTTCCACGTCCAGATCGTTGGTGGGCTCGTCCATGACCAACAGGTTGGCGGGCCTGATGAACAGTCTGGCCAGCAGCAGGCGGTTGCGTTCTCCCCCTGACAGGGCCTTCACCGGCTGGCGGGCCCGGGCGGGAGGAAACAGGAAATCCTGCAGATAACCGATGATGTGTTTTGACTGCCCGTTGATGGTCACCGTGTCGCTGCCACCGCTGACATTGTCGATGACCGTGGCCTCCTCATCCAACTGGGCACGCAACTGATCGAAATAGGCCACTTCCACCCGGCTCCCCAGACGGATACTGCCCGCATCCGGTTTCAGCTTGCCGAGGATGAGGTTCAACAGGGTGGACTTGCCACAGCCGTTGGGACCGATGATTCCCACCCTGTCGCCACGCAATATGGTGAAACTCAGGTCACGCACGATTGGCTTGCCTTCCCAGCTATACCGGATATCTTCCGCCTCGCATACCAGCTTGCCCGACAGCTCTCCCCGGTTCATGGCCAGCTTCGCCTTTCCCTGCTTGCGGCGCCGCTGGCGGGCCGCCTCACGCATGGCCCGCAGTTGCCGCACCCGCCCCTCGTTGCGGGTGCGCCTGGCCTTGATGCCCTGGCGGATCCAGATTTCCTCCTGGGCCAGCTTCCTGTCGAAGCGGGCATTTTCCCGGGCTTCGGCATTTTCCCTTTCGGCCTTGCGCCGCAGGTAATTGTCATAGTCTCCCGGCCAGTCCGTGAGCCGGCCACGATCCAGCTCGACGATGCGCGTGGCCAAGCGACGCAGGAATGCCCGATCATGAGTGACGAACAGCAGGCTGCCGCGCCAGCCCAACAGGAAGTCCTCCAGCCAGGCGATGGCCTCGATGTCCAGATGGTTGGTGGGCTCGTCCAGCAACAGCAGATCCGGCTCCCCCGCCAGGGCGCGCGCCAGCAACACCCGGCGTTTCATGCCGCCAGAGAGCGCGGAAAATTCCTGGTCGGGATCCAGCTCCATACGCGATATCACCTGCTCCACCCGCTGCTCCAGGGCCCAGCCACCAGCAGCTTCCATTTCCTGCTGCACCCGGGACAAGCAGCTCATGGCCGCCTCATCACCCTCCTCCGCCAGGGACAGGCAGGCGGCATGGTAATCCTTCACCAACCCGGCAAGGTCTCCCAGCCCGTCCGCCACCAGGTCGAACACCCTTCCTTCCATGTCGTCAGGCACTTCCTGGCGCAGAAAGGCAATACGGGCGCCGCCGGCAATGCGCATGTCCCCGTCATCGAAGGGAATGTCCCCGGCAATCACTTTCATCAACGTCGATTTTCCCTCACCGTTCCTGCCGATGAGACAGATGCGCTCGTTCTTCCCGATGGCCAGATCAATGCCATCCAGCAGCGGCGGATGCCCAAAGGACAGGGATAAATTCTTTATCGAAAGCAAGGACATAGGAAATTATTCCGGATTCCGTGATAAAACTGAAAAAATAGTGCTATTAAGAGTCAATGCTTGATTGTTATCATTGCGCTGCAAACCGTTTTTCGTTTAATCGACCGGGGATCACACCCACTGCGCCATGATCAAGTCAGTCACACAAGAAGAAGCCTGGGAAGGTGAAGCCAACTGCAAGATCTGCTCCATCAGGGACACGGTGCTGTTCGCAGGCCTGGAAGAAAAAGACTTCGAGCACATCCACAAGCCCATCGAGCAGCTTCCCCTGCAGCCGGGCGATATTCTCTACCACGCCGGTGACAAGGCCGACCGCCTGTTCACCATTCGAAGCGGGCTGGTGAAACTGGTGCAGTATCTGCCTGACGGCACCCAGCGCATCGTGCGCCTGCTTCGAGCCACGGATGTTACAGGAATGGAGGCCCTGTTGGGAGGTGAATATCAGCATGACGCCGTGATCATGCAGACCACGGAGGTCTGTGTGCTGCCCATCGACGTGGTGCAACGCCTGAGCCGGGAGAACGCCCAATTGCACCACGAGCTCATGAAACGCTGGCAGCGGGCCCTTTCGGACGCGGATCTGTGGATCACCCAGCTATCCACCGGCTCCGCCAAGCAACGGGTGGCGCGCCTCCTGATCAAGCTGGTGTGTGACGAGGACAACCGCTGTGAGCTGTTCAACCGGGAAGACATGGGCGCCATCCTGGGCATCACCACGGAAACCGCCAGCCGGACCGTGGCGGAATTCAAGCGCAAGGGCCTGCTGCGGGAGATGCGGCCCAACCTGTATGTGGCGGACACGGACCGGCTGCTGGAAGTAGCGGAAGACCTCAACTGAATCTGACCCGCATCAATCCCGCTCCCTGAAGTCAGGGAAGCGAATCTGGTATGCTGTACGCAGAAATCATCAGCTGACGTATAGCAATGACCGACCGCTCTCACGCCCCCACCCCGGATCTGGATCCCGTATGGCGTTCCCTGGAAGATCATGCACGGGAGATCCGCGAACTGCACATGCGGGACCTGTTCGCCGAGGATTCCCGGCGTTTCGAGCGTTTTTCCCTCATTCAGGGGGAAATGCTGCTGGATTATTCCAAGAACCACATCACGACCAGGACCATGGAGCTGCTGGACACCCTGGCGAACCAGGCCCGGCTGAAGGACTGGATCGGCCGCATGTTCAGCGGCGAGCGCATCAATAACACGGAAGAACGCGCCGTATTGCACACGGCCCTGCGTGCCCCGGCTGACGCGGAGGTCATGGTGGACGGCCGCAACGTCATCCCCGAGGTGCACCAGGTGCTCGCACGGATGGAAGCCTTCTGCGCCCGCGTGCGCGATGGCGACTGGACCGGCTGCACGGGCAAGGCCATCACCGACATCGTGAACATCGGTATCGGCGGCTCCGACCTGGGGCCGCACATGGTGTCCACCGCCCTGCGTCCCTACTGGAAGGACGGCCTGCGGGCCCATTTCGTCTCCAACGTGGATGGCACGGACATCAACGAGACGCTGGCGAAGCTGAATCCGGAAACCACCCTGTTCATCATCGCCTCCAAGACCTTCACCACCCGGGAAACCATGACCAACGCCCATACGGCCCGCCAGTGGTTCCTGGACAACAGCGGCAACGACCACAGCAAGGTGTGCAGGCATTTCGTGGCCGTTTCCACCAACGCCACCGCGGTGCAGGCCTTTGGCATCGACCGGGAAAACATGTTCGAGTTCTGGGATTGGGTAGGCGGACGCTACTCCCTGTGGTCGGCCATCGGCCTGCCCATCGCCCTGATAGTGGGCATGAACAACTTTCGTCAACTGCTGGCCGGCGCTCATGAAATGGACAAACATTTCCGTGACACGGATTTCCGTCACAACATGCCGGTCATTCTCGGCCTGCTGGGCGTCTGGTACCGTAACTTCCTCGGCGCCAGCAACCACGCCATCCTGCCTTACGATCATTCACTGCGCCTGTTGCCGGCCTATCTGCAACAGGCGGACATGGAAAGCAACGGCAAGGGCGTGGATCGGGACGGCCACCCCGTGAACTGCGCCACCGGGCCCATCATCTGGGGACAGCCGGGCACCAATGGCCAGCACGCCTTCTACCAGCTCATCCATCAGGGCACGGAACTGGTGCCGGCAGACTTTATCCTGCCCGCCCGCACCCATCACCCCATCAGCGAGCACCACGAAATCCTCACCGCCAACTGCATCGCCCAGACCGAGGCGCTGATGCGCGGCAAGACCGAAGCCGAGGTGCGCGAGGAACTGGCCGCCGCCGGTCTGGATCAGGCTCGTATCGACGCCTTGGCGCCCCACAAGGTATTTCCCGGCAACAAGCCCACGAACACCTTGATTCTGCGTCAGCTCACGCCATTCAACCTGGGCAAGCTCATCGCCCTGTACGAGCACAAGATCTTCGTGGAAAGCGTCATCTGGAACATCAACGCCTTTGACCAGTGGGGCGTGGAACTGGGCAAGCAGCTTGCCGACATCATCGAGACCGAACTGGACAGCGCCCACGACTGTACCGCCCACGACAGCTCCACCAACGGCCTGGTCAACTACCTGAAGAGACAATGAACCCCGTCATCATGTCCGAATCCTGTCCACGGTTTCCGGTTTCGGGCCGACGGTTCCAGCACGTCACCCAGCAGCAGGTATCATCATGAGCGACATCAAGGAAAAGGAAAGGGAACAAGCCAAACTCTATCAGTATTATACCCAGACCAAGAACGCCACCGAGGTCACGCGCAACACCCTGGTGCTGATTCTCGCCGGCGGCCAGGGGTCGAGACTGAAGGGACTGACCAAATGGCGGGCCAAACCGGCCGTGCCCTTCGGCGGCAAGTACCGCATCATCGACTTTCCCCTGTCCAACTGCATCAACTCCGGTCTGCGCCGCATCGGCGTGCTCACCCAGTACAAGTCCCATTCCCTGATCCGCCACCTGCAACGGGCCTGGAGTTTCCTGCGCGCGGAGATAGGCGAGTTCGTGGAGATCCTGCCGGCACAGCAACGTCTCTCGAAGGAGTGGTACCAGGGCACGGCGGACGCCCTGTTCCAGAACATCGACATCATGCACCGTCACGCTCCGGAATACGTGATGGTGCTGGGCGGCGATCATATCTACACCATGGACTATTCCAAGATGCTCATGGTACATGCCCGTTCCGGCGCGGATCTCACCGTGGGCTGCATCGAAGTGCCGGTGGAAGACGCCAAGGCCTTTGGTGTCATGTCCGTTGACACAGACCTGCGTATCATCCGTTTTACCGAGAAACCGGAGCATCCCGAAACCATTCCCGGCCGCCCGGACATGGCGCTGGCCTCCATGGGCATCTACGTTTTTTCCACCAGCTTCCTGTACAACGCCCTGATGCTCGACGCGGCAGATAAAGCCTCCTCCCATGATTTCGGCAAGGACATCATCCCCAAGGCCATCAAGACCACCAAGGCCATCGCCTTTCCCTTCCGCGATGACCAGGGCAACCAGGCCTACTGGCGCGACGTGGGCACCGTGGATTCCTACTGGCAAGCCAACATGGAGCTGTGCGCCGTGGAACCCGAACTGAACCTGTACGCCCGTAGCTGGCCCATCTGGACCTATCAGACCCAGCACCCGCCGGCAAAATTCGTGTTCGATGACGAAGGCCGCCGTGGCGAGGCCATCGACTCCCTGGTGTCCGGCGGTTGCATCATCGCCGGCGCCCGGGTCAAGCGTTCGGTAATCTTCTTTGCCACGCGCATCGAGAACCACTCCATCGTCAAGGACAGCGTCATCCTGCCCAAGGTGACCATAGGCAAGAACTGCCGCATTCAAAACGCCATAATCGACAAGGGTACTTATATTGCCGACGGCACGGTCATCGGCGAAAATCCCGAGGATGACGCCCGACGTTTCCATGTCACCCCTGGCGGGGTGGTGCTGGTTACCCCGGAAATGCTCGGGCAGGACCTGTTCATGGCGAAGGCCGAAGCAAAGGAAGCTCTGAGCAGATCATGAACCCGCATCAAGCACCTGGCACGTCCGGTAACCGCCTAACCGGCGAGGATGCGGACAGGAAACGTCCACAATACCTGGAAACCTCGACCTTTCTGTTCCCGGAACCGCCGGGCAGGAACCGCTTCGTCCAGACTTGAACCAGAGATTCCCAAGATGACCAACAAGCTCAACCTGACCCTGTGCTGGCACATGCACCAGCCCTATTATCGCAAGGGACTGAATGGAGAATACCAGCTACCCTGGGTTTACCTGCACGGCATCAAGGACTATGACGACATGGCGGCTCACCTGGAGCGTCATCCGCGGATGAAGGCCGTGGTCAACTTCACCCCCGTGCTGCTGGAACAACTCACGGACTATGCCGAACAGATAAAGGAATTTCTGGACAAGGGTGATTCGATAAACGACAGCATGCTCAGCATGCTGGCCGGCGCCACGCCCATTCCCGACAACGCCAAGGGGCGCCGGGAGCTGATCCAGGCCTGCCGCCGCGCCCATGCCCCGCGCATGATCGATCCCTGGCCACAGTTTCACGGCCTGTTGCAAATGTTCCCCCTGGACGAACAGCCGGGCGGCCAGGAAATCCTGGTCTCCTACCTGGACGACCAGTATTTCGTGGATCTGCTGGTCTGGTACCACCTGGCATGGTGCAGTCACCGCCTGAAGCAGACGCCCGCCGTGCGTCGCCTCATGGAACGCGCCAAGCGCTACACCATGGAGGACCGGCACCAGTTGCTGGAGATCATCCAGGAAACCCTGGAAAGCATCATTCCCCGCTACCGAAAACTGGCGGAAAGCGGCCAGGTCGAGATTTCCATGACACCCTGGGGTCATCCCATCGTGCCCCTGCTCAATGATTTCAACAACATGAAGGAATCCCAGCCCGACGCCCCCATGCCGGAACACGCCGGCTATCCCGGCGGCATGGAGCGTTCCCGCTGGCACCTGCGGCACGGCATCGAGCGTTTCGAAGGTTTCTTCGGTTTCCGGCCCAAGGGGATATGGTTGTCCGAAGGCGGCATAAGCGACGACGCCGTCGCCCTGCTGGACGAAATGGGCATCCAGTGGACGGCATCCGGCGAAGCCGTGTGGCATCACAGTTGTCTCACTTCCGCCTGCAATCCGGACGAGATGGCCTGCCGCAAGGCCTTGTTCATACCCTACCAGTTACAGGAAAGGCGAACCCTTGTGTATTTCCGCGACGATGGCCTTTCCGACCTCATCGGATTCGAATACAGCAAGTGGCATGCCGACGATGCCGTCGCCGACTTCATGGGCCACCTGCACCGCATTGCCTCCTCCCTCGGGGACGAAGCAAACCAGCACGTCGTCTCCATCATACTGGACGGGGAAAACGCCTGGGAATACTACCCGGACAACGGCCACTATTTCCTGGACACCCTTTACCGCGCCATCGAGAACAGCGATTTCGTCAACAGCGTCACCTTCTCCGAAGCCGGCGAACTCACCCGCACGGACACCCTGTCCCACCTGGTGGCGGGAAGCTGGGTGTACGGCAGTTTCTCCACCTGGATCGGTTCCCCCGACAAGAACCGCGCCTGGGACCTGCTGGTTGACGTGAAGAAGGTGTTCGACCGCAAGATTGGCGGCATGAAAGACGGGAAAGCGGAAGAAGCCCGGCGCATGCTGGCCATCTGCGAAGGCTCCGACTGGTTCTGGTGGTTTGGCGACTACAATCCCTCGGACAGCGTCAACGATTTCGACCGCCTGTTCCGCACCCAGCTCAAGACCCTCTACTGCATGCTGGACGAAACGCCTCCGGCTTCCCTGGACACGCCGGTATCCAGCGGCGGCGGCTACATGGAAAACGCCGGTACCATGAGAAGGAACTGAGACCTAGACCATGCCCTATGATTTCAGCCAACGCCGGGCCGGGGTGCTGCTGCATCCAACATCCCTGCCCTCGGGTACCCTGGACGATGCCGACCGCTGGCTGGATTTCATGGCGGCCAGCGGCCTGAGTGTGTGGCAGATGCTGCCCCTGGGCGTTCCCCAGGAGGATCTTTCCCCCTATCAGTGCCTTTCCGCCTTCGCCACCAACCCGGCGTTGCTGCGTACCATACCGCCCTTTCAGAACGACGATGCCGGGTTTGCCGCCTTCTGCAGCGAGGAAGCCCACTGGCTGGACGACTACGCCCTGTTCATGGCCATCAAGAACGAGCAGCGGCACAAGGCCTGGTATCACTGGCCGGAATCCTATCGGTGGCGGGACGAGGAAACCCTGAAACAGTTCAGCCGGGAACATGCGAACGCCCTGCGGGACATCCGCTGGCAGCAATACCAACTCCACCAGCACTGGCAGGAGCTGCGCGCCAAGGCGGAAGCCCGCGATATCCGTCTGTTCGGCGACATGCCCATCTTCGTCGCCCATGACAGTGCCGATGTCTGGTCCTGCCCCCGGCGTTTCCTGCTGAACGACCAGGGCCAGCCCACCTGGGTAACCGGGGTGCCGCCGGACTATTTCTCCGAGACCGGCCAGCGCTGGGGCAATCCGCACTATGACTGGGACTATCACCGGCAGGAAGGTTTCCAGTGGTGGCTGGCGAGGTTGAATCACCATTTCCGCTGGTTCGACCTGGTGCGCATCGACCACTTCCGCGGCCTGCAGGCCGTGTGGATGATTCCCGCCCATGAGCAGACGGCGGAGAACGGCCACTGGGAAGAGGTGCCCGGCGACGCCCTGCTCACCGCCCTCCGGGAAGGCATAGACCCCCTGCCCCTGGTAGCCGAGGATCTGGGCATCATCACCCCCGAAGTGAAGGCCCTGAAGAAAAAATACCATCTGCCCGGCATGGCCGTGCTGCAATTCGCCTTTGACCATTTCGAGGACAACCCGCACAAGCCGGCGAATATCGAACCAGACTGCGTGGCCTACACCGGCACCCATGACAACGACACCACCCTGGGCTGGTATCGTTCCCTGGACGAGCATACCCGCCACCTGGTGCGGGACACGCTGCACCTGCAACCCGGCGACGATCCGGTGGATGCCATGATAAGCACCCTGTTCCAGACCCGCGCCAACCTCGCCATCGCGCCCATGCAGGATTTCCTCAAACTGGGCAGCGAAGCCCGCATGAACACGCCGGGGGTGGCCAACGGCAACTGGCGCTGGCGTCTTCAACCCCAGGCTCTGTCCATTCCCGACCTTCCCGCCCACATATTCAGGCAGGTCAGCAACAGTAACCGGAAGGTCACACCATGAATCACCTGGAACGACTGCAGCAAGGCCGTCACCACGACCCCTTCGACTACCTGGGCCGTCATCCCCTGAACCAGGGATGGATCATCCGCGCCTTCATGCCCAGCGCCGAACAGGTAGAACTGGCGGGCCTGGGCCCCATGAACCGGGTGGAAGGCAGTGACCTGTTCGTCATCCGCCTGGACCAGGAACAGCACGAAAAGCTGCCAGCGCACTACCGCCTGCGCTGGCAGGAGAAACACGATGACAGTTGGCACGAGGCTGTCTCCCCCTACAGTTTCGAACCCCAGCTTCCTGACTGGGATCTGCACCTGTTCAACGAAGGCCGCCACCGCCACGCCTGGCGCATTCTGGGCGCCCGGATGAAGGACATCGACGGCATCGAAGGCTGCCTGTTCTCCGTGTGGGCGCCCCACGTGCAGCGGGTCAGCGTCATTGGCGACTTCAACGGCTGGAATGGCCTGCGCCACCCCATGCGCAACCGGGGCCATTCCGGCGTCTGGGAATTGTTCATCCCCGGCCTGCACCCCGGAGACGCCTACAAGTTCGAGATTCTCAGTCACCACGGCCAGCTCATCACCAAGACCGACCCCTACGCCCGGCGCATGGCCCTGCGGCCGGACACCACCTCCCTGATCACCCCCGCCGATGAATACGCCTGGCAGGACGGAGACTGGCTGGAGCAGCGCCGGGAATGGGACTGGCAACATCAGCCCCTGTCCATCTACGAAATCCACCCCGGCTCCTGGCGCCAGCACGAGGACGGCAGTTTCTACAGTTGGCGGGAGCTGGCGGACGAGCTGGTGCCCTGGGTACACGACATGGGCTATACCCACATCGAGCTGCTGCCGGTCATGGAACACCCCCTGGACGAATCCTGGGGCTACCAGGTATCCGGCTACTACGCGCCCACCTCCCGCTTCGGCGGCCCAGACGACCTGCGGCATTTCATCGACACATGCCATAGAAATGGCATTGGCGTGCTGCTGGACTGGGTGCCGGCCCACTTTCCGAAAGACGAGTTCGCCCTGGCCCGTTTCACCGGCGAACCCCTGTATGAACACGCCGACCCGCGCCGGGGCGAGCACCGCGACTGGGGCACACTGATCTTCGACTTCGGCCGCAACGAGGTGCGCAACTTCCTCATCGCCAATGCCCTGTACTGGATCGAGGAATTCCACATCGACGGCCTGCGCGTGGACGCCGTGGCCTCCATGCTCTACCTGGACTACTCCCGGGAAGACGGCGACTGGACCCCCAACCGCTACGGCGGCCGCGAGCACCTGGAAGCCATCGATTTCCTGCGCGAAATGAACGAGGTGGTGCATACGAGCTTCCCGGGGGTGATCACCGTGGCCGAGGAATCCACCGCCTGGCCCATGGTGTCCCGTCCTCCCTACATGGGCGGCCTGGGCTTCTCCATGAAGTGGAACATGGGCTGGATGCACGACACCCTCTCCTATATGGAAACCGACCCCATCTACCGCAAGTACCACCACGACAAGCTCACCTTCAGCCAGCTCTACCTGTGGAGCGAGAATTTCGTGCTGCCCTTCTCCCACGACGAGGTTGTGCACCTGAAGAAGAGCATGCTGGACAAGATGCCCGGCGATGTCTGGCAGCGTTTCGCCAACCTGCGTTTGCTCTACGCCTACCAGTATGCCCACCCCGGAAAGAAGCTGCTGTTCATGGGCAGCGAATTCGGCCAATGGACCGAATGGAACGCCAAGACAGCCCTGGACTGGCCCCTCATGGACATGCCCGACCACCAGGGCCTGCACAAGCTGGTGACGGACCTCAATCACCTGTACCGCGCCGAAGCCGCCCTGCATGAAACGGATTTCGACCCCGAGGGTTTCCAGTGGATAGACTGTCACGACAACGAACAGTCCATCCTCAGCTTCATCCGCCGCAGCCGCAACAACCCGGCGGATGTCCTGCTTTGCCTGTTCAACTTCACCCCGGTTCCCCGCCTGGGGTATCGTATCGGCGTGCCCGCCGCCGGCAACTACCGGGAATGCCTGAACAGCGACTCGGCCTGGTACGGCGGCAGCAACATGGGCAATGCCGGGCGCATCGCCTCGGAAGCAATTCCCTGGATGGGATTCGAACACTCCCTGGAGCTGACCCTGCCGCCCCTGGGCGCCCTGTTCCTCAAACCCGAAGCCTGACCATCATCGAGCCATGAAAATCCTGTTTGCCGCAAGTGAAGCCTATCCCCTGGTAAAGACCGGCGGCCTGGGAGACGTAATCCACGCCCTGCCCCGGGCCCTGCAGCAGCAGGGCCAGGACGTGCGCGTCATCCTGCCCGCCTACCGCCTGGTACTGGAACAGATCAGCGAGATGCGCATCGCCGGCTGGCTGCGCGTGCAGGGCGCCAGCCGAATTCACGATGTGCGTATCCTGGAAACCCGGGACCATCACCTGGGCGTCCCCCTGCTACTGGTGGACGCCCCGGATCTGTTCGACCGACCCGGCAGCCCCTATCTGCATCCGGACGGCTATAACTGGCACGACAATGCCGACCGTTTCACGGTGTTCTCCCGGGCCGTGGCCCAGCTCGCCGCCAGCAACGAGATCCTCGACTGGAAACCCGATGTGGTGCATGCCCACGACTGGCAGACCGGTTTGCTGCCCGCCCTGCTCAAGCTGGCGCCGGAATCCCCGGCCAGCGTGTACACCATCCACAACCTGTCCTACAGCGGCATATTTTCCCACGAAGAATTCAGCCACCTGCACCTGCCGGCAGAATGGTGGTCCGCCGAGGCCCTGGAATTCTTCGGCAATTTTTCCATGCTCAAGGGCGGTATCGTGTTCGCCGATCGGATAACCACCGTCAGCCCCACCTATGCCCGGGAAATTCAGACCCCCGGTTTCGGCTACGGCTTCGACGGCGTACTGCGCGCCCATGCCCACAAACTCAGCGGCATTCTCAACGGCATCGACCTGGACATCTGGAACCCGGCCACGGACCACTATCTGCCAGAACACTACTCGGTGAAACACCGCTACCTGGCCGGCAAGCGCGCCAACAAGAAGAAGCTGCTGGAGCAACTGGGCGTAGCGGTGAAAGAAAAGGATCTGGAAAAGCCCCTGCTGGGTTTCATCGGCCGCCTGGTGGAACAGAAGGGCGTGGACCTCATCCTGCAGGTGATTCCCCACATCCTGGACAATCACGACGCACGCTTCGTCATCCTCGGCTCCGGCGAACAACATTTCGAAAACGCCCTGCGCGAACTGGCGGCCCTCTATCCCCAGCGACTGCTCCTCACCCTGGGCTACTCCGAGGAACTGGCCCACCGTATCGAGGCGGGTTCCGATATCTTCCTCATGCCCTCACGCTTCGAACCCTGCGGTTTGAACCAGATGTACAGCCTGCGCTACGGTACACCGCCCCTGGTGCATCATGTGGGCGGACTGGCGGACACGGTGACGGACGCCACCCCGGAAAACCTGGAGAAGGGCAGCGCCACGGGTTTCGTGTTCCACGAACCCAGCGCCGCCGCCATGCTGGCCACCGTGGAACGCGCGCTGGAGCTGTACCGTCATCCCAAGCCCTGGCACCAGCTCATACGCACGGCCATGTCACAGGATTTCGGCTGGACCCAGAGCGCGGCGGAATACATCCGTCTGTACGAAGACATCACCGCGTAGAGCCATACGTCGCGAACGACCGGAGCGCAACAGCCTTCGCGATCTGTCAGGTCAGTCCCACGGCCGTCTCCGAAAACGGCATGGCGGTGAAAGCAATGCGCGGGGTGAGTTGAGCATAACGAAACGCACCATGCGGCGATAGCCTTGCCGCTACCGGTGGTGCAATTCGCCACGCTCATTGCACCCTACCCGGCCTTTCCCGACGCCTAGGGATGCAGCGCAGTGGAATCCGGGAAACCTAGACATAATGTTTTGACCTGCCCAAGGGAATTTCCCGCTACAATTGCGGCCAGCCAATCATTTCCCAACCAGCCACAACGAGAATCATGAGCAACTGCGA